>JAFXDK010000097.1 GCA_017521805.1 Ruminococcus sp.
ATGACAAAATATATATTTGTAACCGGAGGTGTTGTTTCGGGGCTTGGTAAAGGTATTACCGCTGCATCGCTGGGAAGACTTTTGAAAGCAAGAGGACTCAAGGTTGCGGCACAGAAGCTTGATCCGTATATAAATGTTGATCCCGGCACAATGAGTCCGTATCAGCATGGCGAAGTATATGTAACCGAAGATGGTGCAGAAACCGACCTTGACCTTGGACATTATGAAAGATTTATTGATGAAAACCTCAACAAATATTCCAATCTTACCACAGGAAAGGTTTACTGGAATGTACTCAATAAAGAACGCCGCGGCGAATACTTAGGCTCAACAGTTCAGGTAATCCCTCATATTACAAACGAAATTAAAGAATTTGTTTACAGTGTCGGTAAGAAGACAGATGCAGATGTGGTAATTACAGAAATCGGTGGAACTATCGGCGATATTGAATCACAGCCGTTTCTTGAAGCAATCCGTCAGATTTCCATAGAGGTCGGCAGGGAAAACAGTCTGTTTATTCATGTTACATTAGTTCCTTTCCTTCGCGGTTCCAACGAACATAAATCCAAGCCGACACAGCATTCGGTAAAGGAACTGCAAGGAATGGGCATTAACCCTAATATTGTGGTTTTGCGCTGTGATGAACCTCTTGATGAATCCATTTTCAAGAAAATTTCACTATTTTGCAATGTAAAGCCTGATTGTGTTATCGAAAACATTACGCTTCCAAACCTTTATGAAGCACCTCTTATGCTTGAAAAATCAAACTTCTCAGCGGTTGTGTGCAGAGAACTTGGAATAGATGCTCCGAAACCCGACTTAACCGAGTGGAGTCAGATGGTCGAGCGTATAAAGACAAGAGAACACAATGTAAATATCGGTCTTGTAGGAAAATATGTCGGACTTCACGATGCGTACCTTTCTGTGGCGGAAGCACTTCGCCATGCGGGTTATTTCCATAATACTCACATTGATATCAAGTGGATTGACTCGGAAGAAATTACAAATGACAATTACGAAGAAAAGCTTTGCGGTCTTGACGGAATTTTAGTTCCGGGCGGATTTGGCAATCGTGGAATTGAAGGTATGATTCTTGCCGCAAAATATGCGAGAGAAAAGGAAATTCCGTATTTCGGAATTTGTCTCGGTATGCAGATTGCAGTTATTGAATATGCAAGAAATGTCTGCGGCATAACCGATGCAAACTCTGGTGAGTTTGATGAGCAGTGTAAGCATAAAGTAATAGATTTTATGCCCGGTCAAAGCGATGATATAGATAAGGGTGGCACATTGAGGTTGGGTGCATATCCCTGCGAAATTAAGCCTGATACAACAATGGAGCGTTGCTATGGTGAAACTTCGATTTCAGAAAGACACAGACATCGCTATGAATTTAATAATGAATACAGAGATATACTTGAAGGTAAAGGACTTACACTTAGCGGAACTTCACCTGACGGCAGACTTGTAGAAACAGTTGAAATTACAAAAAGACCATTCCATGTCGGCGTTCAGTATCATCCCGAATTTAAGAGCCGTCCCAATAAGGCACATCCTCTTTTCTGTGGCTTCATCGGAGCGGCATTTGAGAGGAGTGTGAAGTAATGTCTATACATGAAGAATGCGGAGTATTCGGCGTTTTTTCTTCTGCACAAACCAATGTTTCTGATCTTGTGTATTATGGGTTATATGCTCTGCAGCACAGAGGTCAGGAAGCATGCGGTATTGTAGTAAATGATGACGGATTATTTTATTCACATAAGGATATAGGACTAGTCGGTGAAGTGTTTGGCGGATCGAAACTTCGTGATTTTCCTAAGGGAAATATGGCGGTCGGTCATGTAAGATACGGAACAACAGGAGGTTCGAGCAGGAAAAACTGTCAGCCGATTGAGGTGAATCACCAGAAAGGAAAAATGGCGATTGCACACAATGGAAATCTGTCAAATGCTTATGAACTCAGAAACAAGCTTGAACTTACAGGTGCAATATTTCATACAACAAGCGATACTGAAACGATTGCATATATCATAACAAAGGAAAGGTTAAATGCACCATCAATTGAAGAAGCAGTAAGCCGAAGCATGAATATACTCTGCGGTGCATACTCACTTGTGGTTATGTCACCTGCAAAAATGATTGCCTGTCGTGATCCTTATGGCTTCAGACCGCTGTGCTACGGAAAAATAAGTGATGGTACTTATGTTATTGCTTCTGAAAGCTGTGCATTATCAGCTGTTGGTGCAGAATTTATCAGAGATTTGTTGCCCGGAGAAATTCTTGTGTTTTCAAAAAGCGGTATAGAGTCCCGAAAAGAGCATTGCAGTACAAAAACAAAGAAGACCTGTATTTTTGAATACATTTATTTTGCAAGGCCGGATTCCAAGATAGACGGCGTATCAGTTCACAAAGCACGAAAGAAAGCCGGACATATCTTAGCTGAGTGTCATCCTGTGGATGCGGATGTTGTAATTGGTGTTCCTGATTCGGGGTTGGATGCAGCATTAGGTTTTTCTGAAAAATCAGGAATTCCGTATGGTATCGGTCTTATAAAGAATAAATATATCGGCAGAACTTTCATCTCGCCGGGACAGGAAACAAGAGTTGACCAAGTTAAAATAAAGCTGAGTGCAGTTGAAGAAACTGTGTCGGGAAAGCGAGTTGTTTTGGTCGATGATTCTATTGTAAGAGGTACTACAAGCGGAAGAATAGTAAAGCTTCTTCGAGATGCAGGAGCGAAAGAGATACACATGAGGATTTCCGCTCCGCCGTTTCTCCATCCGTGCTATTACGGAACGGATATAGATTCCGAAGAACATCTGATAGCCTGTAAATATACAATTCCGGAAATAACCGAAATGATTGGTGCAGACAGCCTGGGATATTTGCCAAAAGAAAAACTCGGAGATTTGATTGAAAGCACAGATTATTGCAGTGCTTGTTTTGATGGTGAATATCCAACTCCGGTTATGACAAACATACCAAAGAATAAATTTGAACAAAAAATATCCGAGGCAAAATGAAAGTGAGGGTTCATCATGGCAGAAAAATTTAACAGAAAAATAATTTTAGAGGACGGGAGTGAATATGAGGGGTTTGCTTTTGGTGACTTGTCAGATAAAGTATGTGAAATTGTTTTCAATACTTCAATGGTAGGTTATCAGGAAATTGTATCAGATCCGTCATACACCTATCAGGCTGTTGTTATGACCTATCCTTTGATTGGAAATTATGGAATCTGTGAAGATGATTTTGAAACGAAAACACCAACAATCGGAGCACTCATTGTTCGTGAATATAATGATGAACC
>JAFXDK010000003.1 GCA_017521805.1 Ruminococcus sp.
CAGCATCTCTAAAGGATCGCCTATTTTACTTATCTTTTCCATTCTATTTTCTTCATCAAAGAAGCTTTTCTGTCTTACTTTCATATCTATATTATATCATATTTCCCCGTTTTTGTACAGGGGTTTTTAGAGATGCCCTTGTGTTGTTTTCATTATTTCACACTCATGCTGATAATAGTTTTTCTCTTGTTCCCAAAGCATATTTTTCATATTTTTAAGATATACAGAGGCCAAAACGTCATAAAGGGTAAATTGCAAAATATTTATCGCAAAAATTCCTAATATTGAAAAAATAATAGTTATTTTCATTATGTTTTCAGAATTGTGTATCACAAATGATAAGTAAATTGATATGCATGCCACGATAAAGCTAGAAAGAAATTGTAAGGTAGCAGGGAGCTTTTGCTGTTTAACACTTCTAAAGCTACTGATCGCAACAGCAAACGAGAAAGAAAGCAGTTTCAAAACAACATGTGCAAAATAGGGAACATACTCAGCTCTACTCATCGTCTTAAAGTGAAAGTTGCTAATTCCTATGGTTACTATTATTTCCATTAAAAACATAAATATATATGTGAATGCAACGGCACTTAGACGTTTTTTAAGTGATGCATTATAGAGCAATGTTATAACATAATAACAGCATAAATTAGCGACCAATGTCAGTAATGGAATATTGATTGTCAAATGCAGTATAGAAGTTATCACAAAATAGAGTCCGTATGCTCCTGCAACCAGCCATTTTGCTTTTTCCGAAGATTCGAAGAAAATCCGATAAAATTTGTGAATAATAAAAATTGTAAAGAAATTACAGATCAAGTACACAATACTATACATTAGATCTGCTGTCATAGACATCCCTACTTTCCATTTTTAGCTGTATTTCTTGTACCTCTTTGCGTTTTGTTCTTCCGATGGGAAGAACTGTACCATTTGTCATTTCTACTTCTTCGTATTTGAAAACTTTTACATGGCGATAATTTACCAAAAAGCTTCGGTGAATGGAAATAAATCCAAATCTTTCAAGCAGCGAGTGAAGGTCTTCCATAATCGCATAAAACTCATCTGTGTAATTCACGGTTACAATTTTTATTTTCCTACCATCACTTTCAAAATACAGAATGTCCTTTGTTTTAACTTTTATGGTTTCATAATTCTTCTTATAACTAAAAACATCAGACCTCAGCCCCATAATTCGTGTTATTTTAGCTACCACCTGTTTCAATCGGACGTAATCAACCGGTTTTATAATAAAATCAAGAGGACTATATTGAAAAAGTTCCAAAGCATACTGTGTTTTTCCAGAAACATATACAATCTGCACACCATCATCCAGCAATTGCTTTCTAATAAATTCGCTTGCAGTGATTCCGCTAACATTTTTCATTTCTATATCTAGAAATATTACATCATAATATATGTTTTGCTTTAATTGCTGAAAAAGCTCTTCACCAGAATAAAGGACATCAATATCAAAATGAATATTCAGTTCTTCCTCAATTTGCAGTAAATACCGTTCTATTTGAGAGCATATGATATTTTCATCATCTACAACAGCAACTCTTATCACTCAAATCACCACCTGACTTTCAATGTAATATAATTATATCACATTTCCTTCCATTTTTCAAGTCAAGTAATGTATTATCGACAAAATGCTCTTTGTTCAGTTCATTGTACTGATTAGAATATGAGCATATTATATCAAAATTGTATATAATAGTAATAGGGATAGTGACCTTTCGCAAATTTAGGTCATTCCTGCGATTTATTTAAAAAGCAACGTATTTTCGTAAATTTATCTGTTCCTAAAGACAATACTGGTGACGGTAAATATACTTCATGCCGCAAATTTCAACAGACTCATGCACTCAGCCTTACGCTCCATAGAAGAATGCACATAGCGGTTCAATGTCGTTTCTACGGAACAATGTCCCAACAACTCTGAAAGTGTTTTTACATCAAATCCTGCCTTGACGCAATTAGTTGCAAACATATGACGCAATGCATGATAATTAATTGACGGCAAATTTGCTTTTTTCAGAATTGATTTGAATCGATACTGCATTGTACGAGGCTCAATAATTTTTTTACTTCCGGAAAGAACATAGCTGTCATTTTTCTGATTGAAACGGTTCAGCATATCTGCAAGAAACTCTGGCAAAGGAATTTGACGCATAGAATTTCTGCTTTTAGGCTTACCGATAGAAATTGTTGTAGCTACGTTAGAACTCATGCTTTTTATACGCTGTACGGTACGATTGACGGTCAGAATGCTTTTCTCAAAGTCAATATCCGACCATTTCAAAGCACATACCTCTCCAACACGAAGTCCTGTATACATACTGATCAACACACAAAGCGAGGTTTTACTGTTTTCCTCCATCAGAGTGTGGCAAAGCTGCTGTTGCTGTGATTCTGTTAACAGATGCAATTCTTTTTTCTCTGCTTTCGGCAGGACTACATTTGCAAGCGGATTCTGAAAATTGTGTGTAATAGCTGTGTATTTTGCCATTGACTTGAATACAATAACAATATCGGACACATATTTTGCTGAAAGACCTGATTTCAGCTTATCCTCAATAAAGGTATGAAGCATTTTTGTGGTCAGTTTCTCATAGCGAATACCGCCAAAAGCAGGCAGAATATGCTTATCCGCTTTCATTCTGTAGTTGGCATAGGTTGATATCTTGACTTTCAGCTTTACTGCGGACATCCACTCCTCAAAAAGCTCTTTCACCGTCAAACGACCTGAATGCTCATGCTTCACAGGTGCCGACTTCAATGACAACAGCTTTTCCTTGACAGCCTGATAAGTTATTGCATAAACAGAACGATATTTCGCCTTGCCGTTCACATCATATCCCGCCTTATAACGACCTTCCCAGCGGCCGTCCTTTCGCTTATAAATATTTTCTCCTCTTCGTGCCATAGATAACTCCCTTCTGCAGACCATCATTCCGACGGTCTATGTGATTTATTTTATTAAAAACCGAACTAAAATGGGCTTTATAAATTGTTTAAGCCGACGATTTTCTTTTCATAATTGTGATTTTCGACAATTCTATCTTGACTTTTCAGCCAGATTATTGTATACTTAATTTGGTTACATAGAATTACACATCACCGTAAATGACCTAAATTTGCGAAAAATAAAAGGCAGATTCATTTTGATTTGAATCTGCCTTTTGAAGTATATTTTGTTGTTAGTAGTTTAGCGTCTGTTGACCATATTCCTCCTTTATTCCAAGCTCCTGCATATGCTTTCGAATCATACGCTGAATCTTACTGTCAACCTTAGCTTGCAGTTTCTTGTGACTCTTGTTGTAGTCATCCTCAATTGCATGACTTAAGCCGACAAACAGTCCGAAGATAGTTGATGCGAATGCAGCATTTTCTCTCTGTTCCATGTTGTCGAGGAGCTGCTGTGCATACTCGTTACCATTTTCTGCAGATTTTGTGAGCCATTGTACTGCAAGTTCAACGTCACGTTCAATACCAGCTGCACCAAAGAGATAGATTTTACCAAGCCTGTATGCAGATACTGCATCACCGTTTTCTGCAAGCTCTGTGAGCGTTTCCACAGCTTTTTTCACATCCATAGGAATGTGTTCACCTGATAGTTGTTCTATAGCAATCATGCGTCGGGCATTGGTATTTCCGTGTTTGGCTGAACGTGAGAAGTATTCAAAGGCTTTGGGAATATCCTCATCCGTTCCAAGTCCATAGCGATACATCCTGCCGAGCTTGTACAGCAGATTATCATCTGCACGATCACTTTCTTCAAGTTTCAGAAAGCCGTCAAGTGCCTGTGCATAGTACTGCTGAGCAGTTTCTTCATTCTGTACCACTGCTTCTCCATTTGCATACATCTGTGCAACGGCATACGCTGCATAAGGAAGTCCCTGTTCTGCCGCTTTCATATACCAGTGCAGAGCCTGTCCTTTGTCTTTATAAAATCCGTTTCCATAGTAATACTGATTTGCAAGACTGAACTGCGCAAACTTATTTCCTGCTATTGCGGATTTCAGAAACCATCCGAATGATTCTGCGTAGTTCTGTTCAGTTCCTGAGCCATAGCAGTACATCTTACCGATGCGGTATTGCAGATACGGCTGCAGTTTCTGCGACATTGGTTCAAGTTCAAGAAAACCATCAAGTGCCTGCTTGTAATATGCATCGGACTTTTCCTTATCATCCGCATATACTTTTCCAAGGTCATGAATGGCAAGTACATTTCCTTTCTCTGCCTCGGAGTGAAGCAATTCTACAGCTTCTTCCTTTTCGTCATCCGTCGCA
>JAFXDK010000016.1 GCA_017521805.1 Ruminococcus sp.
TACTCTCTACTACACAGTAAACACAAACGATACAGAAAGCTCAGGCGGTTTCGGTACATGGACAGGTGAGTGGGAGCAGGAAGACTTCAAGGTAAACGTAAAGAACGGTAAGGTTGAAGTTTCTTACGACATTCCTGCTAATGTTGGTGCAACTGTTAAGGCTATGATTTGGTGGCCTCACGATGACGGCGTAACAATTGAAAAGGTTGTTCTTAGCGGCGGTTCTTCCTCAGGTACAACATCCAAGACAACTTCCAAGACTACATCTAAGACAACTTCCAAGACTACATCTAAGACAACATCAAAGACTACTTCCAAGACTACATCTAAAACAACATCCAAGACAACTTCAAAGAACGAAAACGACGGCAACACAACTACAACAGTTACACTTTACGGTGATGCTAACAACGACGGCAGAGTTTCAATCGCTGACGCTACAGCAATTCTCCAGAGCCTCGGTAACCCTGATAAATATGGTCTTTCCAAGCAGGGTGCAGCTAATGCTGATGTAACAGGCAACGGCAACGGTGTAACAACAGATGATGCTATCGTAATCCAGAAGATTGATGCAGGTCTTATCAATGTAAGCAGTCTTCCTATCAAGTAAATAATTATTATCGCCGCAGATTTGATTCTGCGGCGATTTTTTCACGATTTTTGGTCAGAAATTGCGGTTGGTTTCAAATATTGTGAAGTTTGTCAAGGTTTATTGACATATCCGCTTTATTGTGGTAAAATTTTAATAGGCACTTGATCAGTGTCAATATTATGGATTTGTTTGCGGAATATAGGCATTCCGATGGTGCAGAATCCAAAAAAGAGGGATGATTACAATGAAAAAATCACACATCACAAAGGCAATGGCACTTGCTTTTGCCGCATCAATTGCTGTTGGCACTGCTCCTGCCGTATACGCGGCAGACGGCACTGCTGAGCCTAAAGTCGTTTACAGCTTCGATTTCGAGGATGGCGACGTTTCCGCATTTACAAACCGCGGCGGCGACGACACAACAGAGCTTTCAGCGTCAACAGACGCTTCCGTAAGCGGCGATAGTGCACTTCTTGCAAGTGGCCGTACAGAAAGCTGGAATGGTCCTGCTTTCCGTCTTGACGACAAGCTTGAACCGTTCACAGAATACTACATTAGCGCCAAAATCAAGGGCAGATACTACACAGGCGCTATGATGAGCTTCCAGTATACCGTTAAGGGCGAGACTGAGCCTAAGTATCAGAATCTTGTACAGAATCTCAACGGCAGCGACTGGATGTCTGTTGAAAGAATAAAGGTAAGCTTTACCGACGAAATGGAAGGTGTTTACGTATACTTCGAGGGCGGAAGCGACGACCTTTTCATTGACGATTTTGTCGTTGAGGAAGTTCCCGCTGTTGAAATCGAGCAGGATATCCCAGGACTTGCACAGGTGTTCGGACATGATTTCAAGGTTGGTACATCACTTGTACCCAACAATTTCAGTTCACGTGCCACAATGGATATTGTTGAAAAGCACTACTATCAGAGCCTTACATGCGGAAATGAAATGAAGCCCGACGCTGTTCTCAATAAGGCTGCTTGTCAGGCTTACGTTGAGGAGACAGGAGACGATACAGTTCCGCAGATTTCATTCAGCGCTGCAAAGCCGCTTCTTAACTACTGTAAGAAGAATAATGTTCCTGTAAGAATTCATACTCTTGTATGGCATTCACAGACACCCGACTGGTTCTTCAAGGAGAACTATGCCGATGACGGCAAATGGGTAAGCAAGGAAAAAATGCTGCTCCGTATGGAGAATTATATAAAGGCTTTCTTTGAAGAGCTTGTTGCGTTATATCCCACAATTGATTTCTATGCCTGCGACGTTGTAAACGAGGCATGGCTTGATGACGGTAAGCCCCGTTCACCCGGAGAGCAGGGTTCAGGCGGTTCACAGAATTCCGCATGGGTACAGGTTTTCGGCGATAACTCATTTATCGAGCCTGCTTTCACATATGCAAGAAAGTATGCTCCCGAGGGCTGTAAGCTTTACTATAACGACTTCAATGAGTACATGGACGGCAAGATGAATGCTATTATCGAAATGGCTAAGGATTTCAAGGAAAAGGGTATTATCGACGGTATCGGTATGCAGTCTCACCTTGACGCGCGCCAGAGCCTTGACGCAGCATTCCCCTCTGTAAATATGTACAAGAACGCTCTCAAGAAGTATTCTGAGCTTGGACTTGATATTCAGATTACAGAGCTTGACGTTACAACTCCCGAAAATCCCAAGTCTGGTGATTTTGATGTTCAGGCTGCATATTACAAGGGTATCTGGGACGCTATATATGAGTACAAGGATTATGTATCCGCAGTAATTCTCTGGGGTGTAACAGACGACCAGAGCTGGAGAGGAAAGCAGTATCCGCTTCTCTTTGACGCTGATTACAAGGCAAAGAAAGCATTCCACTCTATCATAGAGGGATATGAAGTACCTGCTGAGCCTCCTACGAATCCCCCTGTAACTCCTACAGAGCCACAGCCCTCTGAGCCAACTGACGATCCTGTTGATAATCCCGATGTTGAAGTAACACTTCTTGGTGACGCTAACTGCGACGGCAAGGTAACGATTGCCGATTCAACAGCAATTCTCCAGTCTATCGGAAATCCTGACAAATACGGTCTTTCCGATGAGGGTACGGCTAATGCCGATGTAGACGGAACTAAGGGTATAACAGCTAACGACGCACTTGGAATTCAGAAATACGATGCAAAGCTTATTTCAGATTTTTCTGAGCTTTCAAAGTAATTTACAGGATTTATAAGATATATCAACCGCCGCTGTAATATGCGGCGGTTTCCGTCTGTAGAAAAAGGTGTATTGCATAATGGACACGGCACGCCGTGTCCCTACAAAACGGCTATTCTAAGCTGTTTTGTGTAGGGGCTGCCTTTGGCAGTCCGCAATTTCGGAACGAAATTATAGTTTTTCAACAATCTCAACCGCCGCTGTAATATACGGCGGTTTTTGCGTAATGAACAAATTTCATTGAAAATATCACAAGAAGAACATAATATGCACTTGAATTTATAATAAAAAAGTAGTATAATAAATTGTGAAAAGATTTTAGGCGACTTCCCACATTTTTACGGCTGAGATTGGACATAAAAACTACCGATATTGAGGAGAATATAATGGATTTTTGCGAGATTAATACCGATTATGATATAGAACAGCTTATGAATAATTTTGGTTCGTTTCATGACAGCTGTATTAAAGAAATAGTATATATTAGTGGCGGATATGTAGAAGAAGACGGGGCGATGAATCCATTTGACTCCGAAAAATGTGTGATAATTGTTTTTCAAAGTCAAGATGCCAAATATCGAACGATTGAAGTAAAATTTGAAGGTGTTGTTCAAATGAATCTTGTCCCTAAGCCTGATTATTATGATAATATAATTTATGAGGCTTCTTTAATAAAAAATAATGAATTGTTTTATTGGGCAGAATGGGGGAATTTCCAAGTTAATGATTCTAATAATAGTTCAGGCACTTGGATTTCATCCACAAAAGTAAGTTGGCGCCCTATGGAATTTAAAATGGGAAATCATCCAATTTACTTTCCTACAGCATAATTATTCTATAATACAAACCGACCGCCGCTGTAATATGCGGCGGTTTTGGCGTAATGAATAAATTTCATTGAAAATATCACAAGAAAAACATAATATGCACTTGAATTTATAATAAAATTATAGTATAATAAATATAAGAACGAATTTCGGAGGTTTTTATGAAGTTTAATAAATTAGCGGCATTTGTTCTTGCCGCTGTCTGCGCCGCTTCATGCGTTTCCTGCGAAAAGGAAAAGAGCGCGGACAAAGAAAATATATCACAGATTATTGAGAATATAGGCGAAAATGAGGCTGGTGAGCTTATTACTCCCGCTGAGGACAGCGAGGAATATGAGCTTGGCGCATACCGTTACAGCTCCCATGGTGTAAAGCTTTACGCAGGTGATGACACTGTTACAACTGATGTATTGCTTGCCCTTGAAAAATATTTTCTTACAATTCAGAACAACGATTTTGAGGGATACAAAAATTCGCTATATCCCGACTATGCAGAACGCTATGATAAGTATCTGCGTGAGGAATACAGCAAGACCGTAGGCAAAGACTATAGTCTGCAAAATTCCTTTGAAATGCGTTACAATATGATTCGCGATGATGTTAAGGATATGCTGACTTATGAATCCGCCGAAGAAAAGGAGTTTACAGGAGATTATAAAATTACACGTATCAGAGCCGAACAGCCTATTTACGAGGAGGGCACGACAGAGGAGACTTTAATACAAAGCTTTTTTGATAGCTACAAGGATATCTTTGATATTGACTACAGCGAATTTGTGAAGAATGACATTGACAGCCTTATGCCATTTACACTTTTTGTTATGGCTGAAACCGAGGACGGAAATGAGCATAAAATTATCAGCGAGGTAAATATTATTCTTGCTGAAAAAGACGGAAAATATTATACCTTCGGATAAGGAGCAGAGAATATGAAAAAGATTATATGTGCGGCTCTTGGTGTGATTCTCCTTGGCGCTTCCATGACCTCCTGCAATGATGAAGAAAAGCATCAGATGATGAATACATCAATGGACAAGAACGCCAATGCAACACAGGACGAAATGCCCTATGGTGCAACAATTTATCAGCTTCTTCCAAGAAACGATTCAAATATCAAATATGGTATTGAGTTCGATAAACGTTATTTCGGCGGTGACGGTGAGGAAGCGGATTTGCGTGAAATCTATCTGATTCATGACTATATTGCAGCACTGAACGAGAATAATCACGAAAAAATAAAAAGCCTTTACTATCCCGGATATCTTGAATACATGTGCGCTATGGGCGGATATCTGAACGCTGAACAGTATCTTAACAGCATGAACGGAGCACTTACAGAAGCGCTCGGTGAGGATTTTGAGATTGACTATATCAATGTTTCAGACTGTCTTACAGAAGAGGACGAAAAAGGCGTATCGTATTTCATACAGGCTGAATCAGTATTGTATACCATAGACGATTCCCTTGAGGAAAAAATCACATCGAAAAAGGCTGTGGAAATCGGCGGTTATACCAGTTACAGCACCCCTGAGGGGAAATATGTATTTGTAAATCACGCAGAGCCACTTACACTGCTGGTTTATGAAATAGACGGAAAAATTTATTTATTATAAGGAGTAAAAGATTATGCCATACATTAATGTTAAAACAAACAAAGAGATATCAAAGGAAACTGAAATAGCTTTAAAATCCGATTTAGGCAAGGCAATTTCCGTAATTCCTGGTAAGTCTGAGGCTTGGCTTATGGTTGGCATTGAGCCTGAGCAGATTCTCTATTTCAAGGGTGATGACGCACCAGCGGCTATGGTTGAGGTAAGCGTTTTCGGAAGTCCGAATCCTGCGGCATTTGACAGGCTGACAGGGGAGATATGTAATATACTCAATGCAAGGCTTGGAATTGAGCCTGCGAGGGTATATGTAAAGTATTCCGCAACAACTGATTGGGGCTGGAACGGCGGAAATTTCTGAGGAAATATAGAAAAATTTTTAAGGGGACGCTCTCTCTTGCAGAGCGTCCCCTCTTTCCAAACAGTCCACAGGACTGTTTGGAAATTCACCCCTTGCAGAGCGCTTGAACGCATCGCAGAGCTTTGCTCTGCGTGGGACCAGTCCCACACCCTGCCAGAGACGCTGTCTCTGGACTCTGCCAAAGGGCAGTGCCCTTTGGAATCCCGTCTTAATATTTATATTTGCAACCCGAAACTAATGGAAAGCGCTGTGTCAACTTTATTCATAGAATTGATATCAAGCTCACCCATTTTGTCCCCAAGGCGCTTTTTGTCTATGGTACGTATCTGCTCCAGCAGCACTATGCTGTCACGAGCAAGTCCGCACTTATCCGCCCTTACTTCAATATGTGTGGGCAGACGATTTTTGTCCTGTCTGCTGGTAATAGCTGCCGCGATAACGGTAGGGCTGTGCCTGTTGCCTACATCGTTCTGAACTATAAGTACAGGTCTGACTCCGCCCTGTTCCGAGCCCACCACAGGACTGAGGTCGGCATAATAAATTTCTCCTCTTTTTACTGACATATATATTCAGCTCCTGTTTTATTCATATTTTTATTGTATGCAGCTGAATCTATGATTCAGCTTATCAGTATTATTGTTCGAATTATGTGAAATATACAGGTTTATATATAATATGTTTTTTAAGCGGATTTGTTTTCCGTTCATATGACGATAAAAACATTGATAAAACATTGTCAATGCTTGTGAATTCTTACAATATTAGGGAAAATCCGTCACTTTATCTTGAAATGTTCATAAATATATGGTATAATAAAATTGATAATTATAGGAATAACTATAAATTATTATAATTACACAACTTGAAAAGGTGGGATTCTTATGGCTAACATCAAAGGCGGAAAGAAAATTGCTGTACTCGGCGCAGGAAATGTAGGTGCAACTTGTGCATATACATTTGCCGTCGCAGGTACTTGTTCCGATATCGTCCTCATAGATATAAACAAGGAAAAGGCAAAGGGCGAGGCTATGGACATTCGTCAGGGAGTATCATTCAGCCATAATATCGAGGTTTTTGACGGTACTTACGATGACGCAGAGGGTGCGGATATCGTCGTTGTAACCCTCGGTCTTGCGCGTAAGCCGGGGCAGACGCGGATTGACCTTGCACAAGCCAACGTAAATATTATCAAGGACGTTATGCCAAAGGTTGCAAAAGCCGCACCTGACGCTATATATATCGTTGTCAGCAATCCTGTTGACATTATTACTTATGCTATACTCAAATGCACTGATTTGAAGCCTGAGCAGGTTATCGGTTCTGGTACAGCTCTCGATACTTCAAGACTTCGTTCAAGCATTGCAGACCACTTGGATATCAGTCCAAACAGCGTTCACGCTTATGTATTCGGCGAGCATGGCGATACTTCCATGATTCCGTGGTCTCTCACAACTATTGCAGGAAGCTCTATGGAGCAGTACTGCGCAGAGCAGGAGCACCGCGAGATTCATGAAGATGAAATTATTGAGGAAGTACGCAAAGCAGGGGGCGAGGTTATCAAGCGCAAGGGAGCGACATTCTACGCTATTGCTCTTACAATAAATAAGCTTTGCGACGATGTTCTCCGTGATTCCAACAATATCCGTACAGTATCGTTCCTTATGGACGGCAAATACGGTATCAGCGACGTTTGCCTCAGCCTGCCTGCTGTAGTTGGCGGACGGGGAATAATCAAGAAGATTTACCCCAACATGACAGAGCCTGAAATCGGCAAGCTTCGTGCAAGTGCCGACGCATTGAAAAAGGTTATTGTAAGTCTTAATTTAGATTAAGAGCCGTTAGCTGTCAGCTTTTAGCCATTAGCTATTTTAATGGCGATTGCGGTTGTATATCGAAATAACATATGTAGGGACACGGCGCGCCGTGTCCGCTGATTCGGAATTATTAACAATTTCAGCGGATGACATAAGTTATCCGCTGTTTTGGTACAGGAGAATAAACATGAGCTTAAATAATACACCCTCGGGAGAAAGAATACACATCGGATTTTTCGGCAGGAGAAATGCAGGAAAATCCTCTCTTGTAAATGCGGTGACAGGGCAGGAATTGTCCGTTGTCTCCGATGTAAAAGGAACAACCACCGACCCCGTTTATAAGGCAATGGAGCTGTTGCCTCTCGGAGCAGTGAAAATAATCGACACCCCCGGCTATGATGACGAGGGAATGTTAGGGGAACTCCGCGTGAAAAAAACCCGTCAGATATTAGCAAAAACTGATATAGCCGTTCTTGTAGTGGATATATCCGCAGGTATGGGAGACTGCGAAAAAGAACTTGTACAGCTGTTCAAAGACCGTGAAATCCCCTGTATTATCGCCTATAACAAGGGTGATTTAAGCGACAGGGAAATTAATTCCGCCAATGAAATAACTGTTTCTGCAATGGATAAAAAGAATATCCACGAGCTGAAAGAGAAGATAGCGTCATTGGCTGAAAAAATGTGCAACGAAAGACGAATTATCGGGGATTTGCTCAATGCAGGGGATATGGTGGTGCTTGTAACTCCCATAGACGAATCAGCGCCAAAGGGACGTATGATTCTGCCGCAGGTGCAGACAATCCGTGATATTCTTGATGCAAATGCAATGGTGATAGTTTCACGTGAAACAGAACTTGCGCAAACTCTGGAAAAGCTGGCTGTACCGCCGAAAATGGTTGTTACTGATTCACAGGTATTCGGCATGGTGAATGAGATAGTTTCCGGAAATATTCCCCTTACGTCATTCTCTATTCTTATGGCGAGATACAAGGGATTCCTTGACACAGCAGTAAAGGGCGCGGCGGCAATTGACAGCCTGAAAGACGGGGATAAGATACTCATATCCGAGGGCTGTACCCACCACCGTCAATGCGGTGATATAGGCAGTGTAAAACTGCCGAATCTGCTGAAAAAGTATACAGGGAAGAATTTTGAAATTGCTCTCACATCGGGGCGGGATTTTCCCGAGGATTTGACGGAATATAGCCTTGTAATCCACTGCGGCGGCTGTATGCTGAATGAAAAAGAGGTTGCATACCGCAGAAAGCTTGCGGAAATGCAGGGCGTGCCATTCACTAACTACGGCACGGCACTGGCGAAATTCAGCGGTATACTGGAAAGAAGCATTGCTCCAATTAAGAATTATGAATGAAGAATTAAGAATTAATTTGTAGGGGCTGCCTTTTGCAGTCCGAGATTGTCGAAAACGTGAATTTCGTACCGGAATTAAAATATACCTTTTTTATACGTAAGGTTCAAAAGGAGGAATTATGAAAAAACGACTGTCATATATAATAATCCTCATTCTGCTGATTGCCGTTGAGGTAGTAATCGCCCTTACACAGCACAATAACTGGCTCAGGGCATACGGCGGAGATGTCATAGTAGTATGGGCGGTTTACTGCCTTGTACAGAGTATAATCGGCGGTAAAAATCCATATATAACACATATCGGAGTATTGATTTTTGCATTTTTGGTGGAGTTTTTGCAGTATATCCACATCGTTGACATTATCGGGCTTGGAGATATAGAATTTTTCAGAATCCTTATCGGCACAAGCTTTGCGGTAAAAGATTTGTATAGTTATGCATTGGGAACAGCAATCGGAATAGCAGGCTCGCTTATTTATAATAAAATGAAAAAATCCCGAATAAATACAAAAGAGAGTGGATAAATATTCATGCAAACATGAATATTTTACGAATAAATGAATATTTATTCCAAACCTATTGACATTATTTTTGAATGGTGTATAATATAATTGTTGAAAAAAATAAGGCATTGCCTTTTTAATGGAGGTTTATAAAATGGATAAGAAAGATATTAAAAAAGTTGTACTTGCATATTCAGGCGGTCTTGATACTTCTATCATTATTCCGTGGCTGAAAGAAAACTATAATAACTGCGAAGTTATTGCTGTTTCCGGCGACGTTGGACAGGGTACAGAGCTTGACGGTCTTGAGGAAAAGGCTATCAAGACAGGTGCTTCCAAGCTTTATATCGAGGATTTAAAGGAAGAATTCATTCAGGATTACGTATATCCCACAGTTCAGGCTGGCGCTATTTACGAGAACAGATATATGCTTGGTACTTCCTTTGCTCGTCCTATCATTGCAAAGAGAATTGCTGAAATCGCTATCAAGGAGGGTGCTGACGCTATCTGCCACGGCTGTACAGGTAAGGGTAACGACCAGGTAAGATTTGAGCTTGCTATCAAGGCATTCGCTCCCGAAATGGCTATCATTGCTCCTTGGAGAGAGTGGGACATCAAGAGCCGTGACGAAGAAATCGACTACGCAGAGGCTCACAACATTCCTCTTAAGATTAACAGAGAGACAAATTACTCCAAGGATAAGAACCTCTGGCACCTTTCACACGAGGGACTTGACCTTGAAGATCCTGCAAATGAGCCACAGTATGAGAAGCCCGGCTTCCTTGAAATGGGTGTATCTCCTCTCGAAGCTCCCGACAAGCCTACATACATCACAATCCACTTTGAAAAGGGTATCCCCACAATGCTTGACGGCAAGGAGCTTAACGGCGTAGAAATGGTATCTGCACTCAACAAGCTCGGCGGTGAGAACGGTATCGGTCTTGCTGACCTCGTTGAAAACCGTCTTGTTGGTATGAAATCCAGAGGTGTTTATGAAACTCCCGGTGGTGCTATCCTCTACCACGCTCATGAAGTTCTCGAAACAATTTGTCTTGACAAGGAAACTGCAAGAATCAAGCAGTATCTCGGAATCAAGTTTGCTGACATCGTTTACAACGGTCAGTGGTATACTCCTCTCCGCGAGGCTATGACAGCTTTCGTTGACAAGACACAGGAAACTGTTACAGGTGACGTTAAGCTCAAGCTTTACAAGGGCAATATCATCAACGCAGGTGTAACTTCTCCTTATACTCTCTACGATGAGGAAGTTGCTACATTTGACGAGGATGAGGTTTACAATCAGGCTGATTCCGCAGGATTCATTAATCTCTTTGGTCTGCCTATCAAGGTTAAGGCTCAGCTTGACAAGAAGAGAGAGCAGAACAAGTAAGCACGTAGCACGTGCAGGCAGTTCACGCTTTCACTCGTAAACTCGTTTACTCTGTGCGGAAATGCAAGTCTGCTTTCGCACACGGCAGTTATTAAAAAAAGACAGGCAGGGGAGCCTTTCTCCTGCCTGTTGTAATTAACAGCTATTAGCTGTTAGCCATTAGCCATTAGCTTGTAGTTGATTATAAAGCGGACGGCTAAAGGCTAAAAGCTAACGGCTCAGAAAGGAGTAAAAAACAATGGTGAAAATCAGGGTTATGACAATTGCCGATTTTGACGGTATTTGTGAGGTATGGAAAAACCATAAAGGCACAAATCCCGTTGATGACAGTGCAGAGGGATTTGCAAAGTATATCAGACGAAATCCCACAACAAGCTTTGTTGCCGAGGATAACGGAAAAATCGTTGGTACAATTCTTGCAGGTCACGACGGCAGACGAGGACTTTTTCACCATGTTTCGGTACTCCCCGAATATCAGAAGCAGGGCATTGGTAAAATGCTTGTTGACAATGCTATGGACGCTCTTGAAAAAGAGGGTATTACAAAGGTTCTGCTTGTGGTTTTCAAAGATAATGACAATGGCAACGCTTTTTGGGAGCATATAGGCTTTACTAAAAGAGATGATTTGTTCTACAGAAACAAATATGTGAAATAAGCTATTGGCTCAGAAAGGATGCATTATGAAAATTGCAGTATTTTCAGATATTCATGGAAATCTTAAAGCATTAAAAGCAGTACTTGAACAGATTAAGGAAGAAAATGCAGACCTGACGGTGTATTTAGGCGATATTTTTCAGCGTGGAAATGAAGAAACGGAATGTCTTGACTTGCTGAAAGAAAGTGGAATAATCTGTTTAAAAGGCAATTGCGAGCTTTATATTGAACATGGAGTTGATGTTGACCCCGATGTTGAATATCTGAGGGGTTATTATGACGAAATGAGAAAAAAGCTTACAGATGAGCAAATGCAGTTCGTTAAGGATATGCCATTGTTTTATGAATATGAATATCACGGACATAAAATACATTTTTCGCATTTCTTGTTTCTTGATATTAATTCGGCATATCCGTTTTTACCGCTGTCGTCCTTGAAAAACGGCGAATTTGACAAGGCTTGTAAAAGCGAAGATGTAACGAAATATGACCTTGCGGCAGTCGGTCATTCTCATAGAAATTTTGTGAGTGGAAATGTAGTTTCTGTTTCAGCTTCGGGATTAGAAGGTGCTTCGTACCTTTTGATTGAAGTTAATGATGATGATATAAGTTTTGAGCATATCAATATTAGAAATTTGGTATGAAATTGCAGGCGGATAATATCCGCCCCCTACACAGAAGTGAAAAAAGCCAATTTGTAGGGGCTGCCTTTGGCAGTCCGTGGAAAAATTTTGATTGTTATAGATTGATGTTTACAAGGAAACTTAAATGAAAAACAGAGATAAACTCAGAACTATGTCTTTCAACGAAGAAACATATTTATGGGCATATCACTACGATGATATGGATTTTTCGCATTATCCTTATTCGTATTATTTGTTTGTTCCAAAAGATAACAACAAGTTAAAAGTGAGAGTGTATTTTAAACGATATGCTCCCAATTTGAAGTTGGATATTTATTCAGAAGAAGGTACGGTATGTATGTGTAATGGAGAAAAGATAATTTTAAATCTCTGCCGCCCCTTTTTTGCTCGACAAGTACTTGAATATGTTTTTGAATTTTGTTGCAATAAATCTGATGTGGGTGAAATAAACATCAAAGATGGCGATATGATACTTGAAAAATTGGGTTATAAAAAGTTTGATTAGGCGGATAATATCCGCCCGATAAAAATAAATTGCGGACCGCCAAAGGCGGCCCCTACACAAAAATGAAAAAAGCCAATTTGTAGGGGCTGACTTTGGCAGTTCGTGAAAAGTTCTGATTTATATTATTGTATGGTTATTTTGTTAAAAGTCAATCTATTAGAGGTATGTGTCAATGGAAAAGAATAATTGCGTCAATATCATCATTGATTATATTAAAAATAATGATGAGCTTTTAAATTATTTATCATCCAAATGTTCTTTTGATGTTGAAGAATACAATCAGTTGTTAGATGATTTGAGTTATCTTATGGAATATACTCACAGCAACTATGAGATTAATCCATTTGCTTGTGACGGTTCAGGTGGGATATATGCCTTGCTTGACGGTAAATTTGTTGGATATATAGATTCCGAAGGTCAGGCTGGTATAGTGGCAAATAACATAAACGACTTTTTTAGTATTATTTTAAATTGCGGTTGTATAGATGATTGGGCAAAGTTTGGATGGTTGGAAAGTCAAACTGATTTTTTGGAACATTATCAAAAATGCGAATTGCCATTTATTAAAGAGTTTTCAGAAAAGTTTGGATTTGAAAGTGATTCACTAAAAATATACGAAATGTTCAGAGATGCTGTTTTTAAAGAGCCAAGATTGATTATCAAATCAACATCTGAGGATTATGTCGATTATCAGCAGTTTTTTGAAATGTAATTACGCATTACGCATTACGAATTACGCATTAAATTAAAGGAGAAATATTATGGCAGATATGATGTGGGCAGGAAGATTTTCAAAGCAGGTAGATGAAACCGTAAATGCTTTCAATTCTTCAATTGCCTTTGACGGCCGTATGTACCGTCACGATATACAGGGCAGTATCGCCCACGCAACAATGCTGGGTGACTGCGGAATTATCACAAAGGAGGACAGCCTTGAAATTATCGGCGGTCTTAAAGAAATCCTTGACGATATAGACAACGGCAGACTGGAGCTTGATCCCAATGCCGAGGATATCCATATGTTCGTTGAGGCTGAACTGACAAAGCGTCTTGGTGCGGTAGGAAAAAGACTTCACACCTCACGTTCAAGAAATGACCAGGTAGCAGTTGACCTCAGACTTTATCTCCGTGACGAAATAGCTGAAATTTCCGATATGGTGAAAAAGCTTATTTCCGCAATTATCGTTATGGCGAAAGAGCATACAGAAACAGTTATGCCCGGCTATACTCACTTGCAGAGAGCCCAGCCCATAACATTTGCACATCACCTTATGGCTTATGTGTGGATGCTTCTCCGTGACCTTGAAAGATTGCAGGATGCCGCCAAGCGTATGAATTTCTGCCCTCTCGGCTGTGGAGCATTGGCAGGAACTACATATAAAACAAACCGTCAGCAGACTTCTGAGCTTCTTGGCTTTACTGCTCCCATGGAAAACAGCCTTGACGGTGTTTCTGACCGTGACTACTGCGTAGAGCTTAACTGTGCAATGTCACTTCTTATGACACACCTTTCACGTTTTTCCGAGGAAATAATTCTCTGGTGTTCATGGGAATTCAAATTTGTGGAGCTTGATGACGCTTTCGCTACAGGTTCATCAATTATGCCCCAGAAGAAAAACCCCGATGTTACGGAGCTTATCCGCGGCAAGACAGGCAGAGTAAACGGAAACCTCGTAACTCTCCTCACAATGATGAAAGGACTCCCCCTTGCATATAATAAGGATATGCAGGAGGATAAGGAAGCTATTTTCGATACTATCGACAATGTAAAGCTTTGCGTTAAGACATTTACTCCCATGCTGTCAACAATGCGTGTGCTTAAAGATAATATGCGCAATGCCGCTGCAAAGGGATTCATCAACGCTACGGACTGTGCTGACTACCTCGTTAAAAAGGGTATGCCTTTCCGTGACGCTTATAAAATTACAGGTACTCTCGTTGCTGAGTGTATCGCAAAGGGACTTACTCTTGAAACTTTGCCCCTTGAAGAATATGCAAAGATGACAGAGCTTTTCACCGAGGACGTTTACGAGGCTATCAGCCTTGACACCTGCGTTAAGGAGCGTAAATCCTACGGCGGACCCTCCCCCGATGCTGTAAAGGTGCAGATTGAAGCTGCTGAAAAGGAGCTTGAAAGACTTTCATGAAGAAAAAGGATTTTATATTCACCATAGGACTTTCTCTGCTTATGGGCATAATCTGGGTTGTGGGCGAGCTTGTAATGGGATTGTGGATTGCCGTTAAGCCCTCTGCTCATATTTTCTGGATAGCAGGTATAGTGGTTGTAACTCTTACTATTAACATATGGCATTCGTTCAAGGAGGATAAATCGGATTTAACTGACCCGAAACGTGCCAAGTATGAGAGAAAAGTGCAGAAAAGAAAAAAGGATAAGGAGAAATAATTTATGTCAGTTAAAGTATATATTGACGGTCAGGAAGGAACAACAGGACTTAAAATACTGGAGCGTTTCGAGGGCAGAAACGATATTGAGATTATCCGTATTTCCGAGGAAAAGCGTAAGGATTCTGCTGAAAGAGCAAGACTTATAAACAGTGCAGATTATGTTTTCCTCTGCTTACCCGATGAAGCTTCAAGAGAGGCTGTATCTTTTGTGGATAACGACCATGTTCGTATAATCGACGCTTCAACAGCTCACAGAACAAATCCCGACTGGGCATATGGTTTCCCTGAGCTTTCCGCGGAGCACCGTGAGAAAATTACAAAGTCGAACAGAGTAGCTGTTCCCGGCTGTTATGCCAGCGGATTTGCTTCAATAGTTTATCCCCTTGTGAATAACGGCATAATTCCCGCCGATTTCCCTGTATTTGCATATGCTACATCAGGCTACAGCGGAGCAGGCAAAAAGGCTATTGCCGTGTACGAGGGCAAGGATAAGCCATTTGAATTCAACAGTCCCCGTCAGTATGCCCTTTCACAGCAGCATAAGCACCTCCCCGAAATGAAAGCTGTTTCAGGACTTGAATATACTCCTATGTTTAACCCCATTATATGCGACTATTTCAGCGGTATGGTTGTATCTGTGCCATTACAGACGCGTATGCTTGAAAATCCCGTAACAGCGGAGCAGGTTCATGCTATGTATGAAAAGCACTATGCAGGCTCAAAAATGGTTGAAGTCATGCCTCTTATGAGCATGGATGAACAGAAGTCATTCTTCCTTGCTTCAAACACATTAAGCGGAGTAAACAAGCTTCAGGTATTCGTTTTCGGAAATGACGAGCAGATTCTTCTTTGTGCAAGACTTGATAATCTCGGAAAGGGTGCAAGCGGCGCGGCTGTACAGTGCCTCAATATCATGATGGGTATTGATGAAACTACAGGTCTTGTCTGAGGTGTAAAAAGTGGCTGACGATAAGAAAAAAGGCGCAAAAGCCTACGAGACGTTTTATTATATTGCGATGACGATTGCAGTTGCGGCATTTGCGTTTTTCGGCTATATGAAGCTTTCGGATACGGAAATATTTATATTTGACAGGCTTATAGGCTGTTATACCATATGCTTTACTGTAGTGCTTGTATTTACGGTAATAAGAATCATAACAATGTACCGCAAAAAGAATAAGATTGATTATCAGACAGGGCTTATGATAGCTTCCGGTGTAGTCGCGGCAACCTGTTTTATCAACAGCTTTGCCGAGGATTGTGCAAAATCCAAAACCAAAGATGTTCTTGTGGTAAATGAGGCGACAAATGTGTTTCTCTGCGAGAGGATTGAGGATAACGGGCATACGAAAATAGACGTATACCGCGTCCGTGACAGAATGGCAAAAAAAATCGGGGAAATTGATGAAAGACCATTTTCAACCCGATGTGTAGCCGAAGATACATATGAGTACGTCGTAAGCGACAACGGCGATATAATTACAATTACTTGTGAATACGGAAAATATTATGATGAAAAGGTGGCGTTGAAGCCCGAATACGACAAAGGGTATCTGACCTTTTCATTTGCACTTGATTAATGAGGTTGATTAAAATGAATTTAAAAAAAATTGGAAATATTAAATTTGTTGACGGCGGCGTTTGTGCCGCTAAGGGCTTCAAGGCTAACGGCATACAGTGCGGACTTGCGCACAAGCCTCTCACTTCCACAGAGGAAAATTCAGCGGCGGCAAATAACGCGCTTCCCTCTGCAAAGAAGAAAAATGACCTTGCCCTTATTGTTGCGGATAATGAGTGTACAGCTGCTGCTGTGTATACCACAAATAAGGTAAAGGGTGCGCCAATTATCGTTACAAAGGAGCATATTGCAGACGGTAAGGCAAAGGCTGTTATTGTAAACTCTGTAAACGCCAATACCTGCAATCCTGACGGTATTGAAAAGGCGAACAAAATGTGCGAGCTTGCGGCGGCTGAGCTGGGATTTGCTCCCGAGGATATCATCGTGGCTTCCACAGGCGTTATCGGACAGGTACTTCCCATTGAGCCTATTGCAAACGGCATGAAAGAGCTTGCAGAGGGACTTACCTACGACGGAAACAGCCGCGCATTAGAGGCTATTATGACTACCGATACACAGCCAAAAGAAATTGCTGTTGAGTTTGAAATGGACGGAAAGATGTGCACAATGGGCGGTATGCTCAAGGGAAGCGGCATGATTCATCCAAATATGGCTACAACTCTCACATTCATCACAACAGATGCGGCAATTTCCGCTGAAATGCTCCAGAGAGCATTAAGCGACTGCGTTAAGGTTACACTTAATATGGCAAGTGTTGACGGTGATACTTCCACAAATGATATGGTATGCGTTATGGCTTCGGGTACAGCTGGCAACAAGGAAGTTGTTACAGAGGACGGCGATTACGAATCATTTGCAAATGCTCTTTACAACATTATGCTCAATCTTGCGCGCATGATGGCTCGCGACGGCGAGGGCGCTACAAAGCTTATTGAGTGCGTTGTAAACGGTGCGGCATCTGCAAGAACAGCTCAGATTGTGGCTAAGTCCGTTATCTGCTCCAGTCTGCTGAAATCCATGATTTTCGGTGAGGACGCAAACGCAGGACGTATCTACTGCGCTTTGGGCTATGCCGACGCTGATTTCGATATAAGCAAGGTTGATGTTGATATGGCTTCCGCAGGCGGCACTATTGCACTGGGCAGAAAGGGCTGTGTTGTGGACTTCTCTGAGGAAACAGCCAAGAGCGTTCTGGCAGAGGATGAAATACAGATACTTATAAATCTTGGTGAGGGAAATGCCGCAGCAGTTGCATGGGGATGTGACCTTACATACGATTATGTCAAGATAAACGGTGATTACAGAAGCTGATGACAAACGGCAAGCCCACAAGCTTTGTGAGGTATTGCCTTAATGCGAGGGTGCAGAAATGAATAAATATGAAAATGCCGAAGGTGCAAGAATAAGAGAAATGTTCGCCCCTAAGCTGCAGGAGGGTGAAAGTATACAATGGTGCGGCGCTTCGGCGGAAAAGCTCACTATGAAAGAGCGTGGAATGTCCGCAAGGCACCTTATTATTCCCGTGTTTCTGGTAGCGTTGTGTATAGTATTGGCTTTTATTGCACTTGTAAGCGCAGGTAATAACGGCATAATTCTTACAGCCGTTTTTCTGCTGGGAGTAGGCGCGCTTTTCTATGGAGCAGTTTTCCTGCTTCACCGCGTACTTTTTGGCGCGCAGAGCTTATATGTTGTAACAAATCAAAGGCTATACATACTTACGCAAAAGGGAAAAATAGACGTATCTTTGGAGCTTACGGCGCTGAGCAGTATATATGCAACTCCAGGAAGAAATAATACGGGTACTGTAAGCATGAGAAATTCTTCTGTGGGAAAGTATTCCAATATGGTTTATGTGAATCTTATGGGAATTGAATATCCCACAAAGGTTTGCGATATTATCACAGAAGCTGTTGACAATGCGATTATAATGGAAAAGAAAAAATCGCAGGCTAATCGTTATTGAAGATATAGGGGGATTGTTATGAATAATTATGAAGTTGAATCATTTGTAACCGAAAAAATATCAAAAAAACTTGTACCCGATGAGCAGATTATGTGGTGCGGAACTACAGCAAAGGGAGCTACACCTAAGGAGCGCGGACGCTCTGTTATAGAACTTGTATTTGCGGCGGTGTGGTTTATAATTATTACCATGGGATTCAAACGTATGTTCAGCATGCCCGCCGGAATGCCTGAGGATGTGCATATAGTCGGCGTTGCAGACGAGGTAACGTCCATAGGCGATGAAAAAGTACAGATATTCATGATTGTGTTTATAGCATTGTTTTATCTTGCAGGTCTTTCAATGGTGTTTAATTTCTTTATACCGAAAAAATTATATTACGCTGTTACCGACCGCCGTCTGTACGTATTGAAAAAAAGCGGTAGAATTGTCAGATCAAACTCTCTGAGAAATTTTTCTTCGGCAATCTATAAGGCAAGCGACCGTAGAATTGGCGTAATAAGGCTGAAAAGAATCTACAGCAGCGATAATAGCAGATACCTATCAATCGGCGGTATAGCCGACTGTGAAGCCGTGTGCGGTGTTTTCAATGCAGCTATAGCGGCAGCTCCGCAGTTCAACGACAGACGGGCAGATTTTAATATATTCTGATAGGGAGTAAAAATTATGGATAAAATTACAAATACTGAGAAATCACAGATTCTCATTGATGCTTTGCCGTATATCCAGAAATATTCTGATAAAATCGTCGTTATCAAGTACGGCGGAAACGCAATGACAAATAAGGAGCTTAAAGACGCTGTTATGTCAGATATCGTTCTGCTCACACTTGTGGGAATCAAAGTCGTTCTTGTACACGGCGGCGGTCCTGAGATTAACGATATGCTGAATAAGCTGAATATCGAAAGCAAGTTTATCAATGGTTTGCGTTATACTGATGAAGCGGCAATTGATGTTGTAAAAATGGTGCTTTCAGGCAAGGTGAACAAGGAGCTTGTACAGCTTCTTGCACAGCATAAGGGTTCTGCTTTGGGACTTTGCGGAATCGACGGCGAAATGCTCATTGCTGAAAAGAAAACAACTGACGACGGGCAGGATTTAGGCTTTGTAGGTGAGATTACACAGGTAAATACCAAGCCTATTCTCGATGCTCTCGACAACGGATATATCCCCGTTATTGCTACAGTTGCAACGGACAAGGAGGGCAACACGTACAATATTAATGCAGATACAGCGGCGGCACGTATCGCCGCAGAGCTGGGAGCTGCTAATCTCATACTCATGACAGATATCGCAGGACTTCTCCGCGATAAAGACGATTCGTCCACACTTATTCCAAAGGTTAATGTAAGCGAAGTGCCATATCTGAAAATGCAGGGCATTGTATCGGGGGGCATGATTCCAAAGATTGACTGCTGTGTTGAGGCTGTAAGACGCGGAGTTGACGGCGCAGTAATTATTGACGGACGAGTTCCCCATTCCATTCTCATTGAGATATTCTCAAATGAGGGCGTAGGAACGCAGTTTGTATGATTTCGAAGTTGTTAGCCTATAGCAATTAGCCTTTAGGCTAACGGCTTCAACTGTAAAAATTTATAATCTATATACTAAAAGTTTACAAAAAACATTGACTTAAATATTGATTTTAGTAGTCAAATAGAGTTATAATTATAGTATGTTTAAAATAAAGTAGAATGTATAAGTGTTTCTATTTATATAGGAGGATGATCGCAATGGATACAATAAATAAATTTGATTCCTATGTTATTCACTCTTACGGAAGATATCCGCTGGTTATGGATTCAGGCTCTGAAAGAACCTGCACCGATGAAAACAACAAGGAGTATATCGACTTCGGCAGCGGTATCGGTACAAATTCCCTTGGCTTCTGCGATGAGGACTGGGCAGAGGCTGTATGCCGTCAGGCAAGAACTCTCCAACACAGCTCAAACTATTACTATACAGCAGTTCAGGGTGAATTTGCAGAGACTCTCTGCAAATCAACAGGATACGAAAAGGTGTTTTTCTGCAACAGCGGTGCAGAGGCTAACGAGTGTGCTATAAAATCTGCAAGAAAATACAGCTTTGATAAGTACGGCAAGGGCAGACATACTATTATTACCCTTGTAAACTCTTTCCACGGACGTACTATGGCTACTCTTTCCGCTACCGGACAGGACAGCTTCCACAACTACTTTTTCCCGTTCTTAGAGGGATTCGTTCATGCAGAGGCAAATAATATTGACGACCTGAAATCTAAAATTGACGATACTGTATGCGCCGTTATGCTTGAATATGTTCAGGGTGAGGGCGGAGTTATTGCTCTCGATAAGGAATTTGTAGACGCTGTATATGAGTTGTGCGGTCAGCGTGATATCCTTGTTATCGCCGATGAAGTTCAGACAGGCGTAGGACGTACAGGAAAGCTTCTGGCAGGTGAACACTACGGCAGAAAAGCCGATATTACAACTCTTGCAAAGGGTATAGCAGGAGGAATCCCCATGGGTGCGTGCCTTTTCGGCGAAAAGGTAAAGGAGGTTCTTACTCCCGGTACACATGGCTCAACATTCGGCGGTAATCCCATTGCCTGCGCAGGTGGAAACGCTGTATTTGCAAAGGTTACAGGAGAAGGCTTCCTTGATGAAGTCAGCAAAAAAGCTGATTATATCAAATCCAGACTTGCAGAATGTTCCGAGGTTGAAAGCGTAAGCGGTCTTGGACTTATGATTGGTATTACACTCAAAAATAAAAATGCCGCAGATGTGGTTAAAACTGCCCTTGATAAAGGATTGCTTTTGCTGACAGCAAAAACGAAAGTAAGACTTCTTCCGCCTCTCAATATCGGATATGATGAGCTTGAAAGAGGTATGAATATACTTATTGATATTTTGGAGGACTGATTTATGGAGCTTTTAATATCTTTTAAAGGTGGTAAGTATATCGTTCAGGATAAGGCTCATGGACGACAGATATATACAATAAAGAAAAAAGGCTTCGGAGCCGGAAAATACGTTCTTATGGATCCCAGCAACTATCAGCTTTATTCAATGGCTCAGTATACCACGGAGCGCAAGCCCACATTTGTTATAAGTCATAATGATAATTCAATTCTTCATCTCAACTGTAAATCACTTTTCCTTGATCCTACTATAAACGTTGAGGGACGTGATATTCAGGGTACTGTTATAAAATATGATATCGCCAGCAAGGATCACCGTAATTTTGATCTGCTTAAAGACGGTATGAAAGTAGGATATATAAAGACAAATATGACGGTTAATCAGGAATTGCAGTATGATCTTGAAATCGACAACAAGATGTTTGACGACTATGTGCCGCTTTTTGCACTCGCCGTAGACCTTACATTCGGCGAAATGAACAGGGAATTAAGATAAATTGTAAACACAGACGGCATCGCTGTATGCCGTCGTAAATATTTTCTGAAAGGATAGATACATATGAAACATCTGCTTAAAATGCTTGACCTTACAACAGAGGAAATTACTGAAATCCTCGACCTTGCCGACCAGCTCAAGTATGAGCTGAATCACGGTATTCCACACCCACACCTCAAGGGTAAGACACTGGGTATGATTTTCCAGAAGGCTTCCACACGTACAAGAGTATCCTTTGAAACAGGAATGTATCAGCTTGGCGGATATCCTCTGTTTCTCTCCTCCAACGATTTGCAGATTGGCAGAGGCGAGCCTGTACAGGATACAGCACGAGTTCTTTCACGCTATCTCAACGGCATTATGATACGTACATTTGAGCAGAGCGAGGTTGAGGCTCTTGCAGAATACGGCAGTATTCCGATAATTAACGGACTTACAGACTTCTGTCATCCCTGTCAGGTACTTGCTGACCTCATGACAATCCGTGAGTTCAAGGGCAAACTGGAGGGGCTTAAAATGTGCTTTATCGGCGACGGTAACAATATGGCAAACTCTCTTATCGTTGGCTGTCTTAAGGTTGGCATGGCTGTATCTATTGCTTGCCCCGATGATTATCAGCCTCCCAAGGAGATTCTTGATTTTGCTGCACAGTATGACTGCTTCGAAATGACGAATTCACCTGCTCAGGCTGCAAAGGACGCAGATGTTCTTATCACTGACGTATGGGCATCCATGGGACAGGAGGATGAGGCTGCAAAGCGCCGTGAGGCATTTGCAGGCTATCAGATAAACGACGAGCTTATGGCTTGTGCAAAGGCTGATGCAATGGTTCTTCATTGTCTCCCTGCACACCGCGAGGAAGAAATCACAGAAAAGGTATTCGAGGCTCACGCTAAGGAAATCTTTGAGGAAGCTGAAAACAGACTTCACGCACAGAAAGCTGTTATGGTTAAGTTAATGGCTTGAAAAAGCCGTTAGCTTTTAGCCTTTAGCTGTTAGCTATGTGGGCGGTGGAATTATTTCTGCCGCACATTGATATAAGGTTTGGGGAAATTTAAAATGAAAAAGATAATCATATGGCATAAACCTTGGTTTGCAACTGTAATACCTACAGCTATCGCAGTTTTGGGTATGCTGATATTGTTTATGGGTATATTCGGAAATGGTGAAGCTATTATTGTCTGTGTTGCATTTTGGTTTATATCCATTTTTATTGCAGTGGTTTTCTTATTAATTGCAGACTCAGTTAAAACAGAAGTCAGTTACGGCGAAGGCGATAAAATATACTGTAAATGGTTGTTTTACAAGTGGGAATTTGATATGGAACAGGTAAAATCTGCGTATCATACAGTTTCTTCTCATTATGCAAGATATAGCAAGTGGTATACGTTAGATGTTGTATTTGAAGATAAAGATGAGAATGTGCTTGGGCATCTCTGCCATAAAATCGAAAGTGATACTATCGGAAAAATTATTGCAGGTAAAGCCGAAGAAGTGGAACTTATGAAGCTTTACGAATATATCAGTTCTGCATATCCAGAAAAAGCGGCGGGATTTCAGGAAACTGAATAATTATATGGACGGTGGAATTTATTTCTGCCGTCTTTTTCATTGACAAATCCCCGAAAAAATGATATCATAATAATAGGGCTTTCAGCCTGAAAATCAAAACGGAGGATGATAAAAATGAAGAAGTTAATAACATTTGTAATGACAGCTATGTGTATGACTTTTATGAGTGCTATGACAGCGAATGCCGCGGAAAATACCGCAATAGGCGACGTAAACGGCGACGGCTCTGTAGATGCTTCCGATGCTTCGTCGATTCTGGAATATTACGCAAAAGTTTCGACAGGCGCAGATGCAGAGCCCGACGAGATATTTTTAGCGTCCGCCGATATAAACAACGACGGAACTATCGATTCTTCCGACGCTTCAAACTCTCTTTCGTACTATGCATATGTGTCAACCTTGCCTAAAAACGAAAAAGCTGAGGGAATACGCGACTTTTTAGGCATAACTGAAAAAGCGCCCGAGGCTGACAAACCGGCGGTTACAACAAAACCAATAGCGCAAACAACAACAAAAAAGACCACTGCCGCCACGAAAAAGACTACTACAGCAGTTATGGCAACCACAGTTGTAACTGAATCTCCTGAAATCGACGGCGCAGTGCAGACGACAACAGCGGATTCTGCTGAATCTCCCGTAACAACTACAACCGAAATGGTGAATTACGTACTTGCCCCAGAGGGACTTGACCCGGGCGAAAAGGGCAGTATAAAGTATATCATCAACACAGCAAAGCTTACGCCCCATGACGATATCCCTCTTTATAACATAAAGGGTGACAATATTCAGGGCGGTCTGGCTTATCAGTCGGATACATATTATCTTACGGATGAAACGAAAAAAATACTTAACGATTTCGCCAAGGAGCATTTTACCGACGATATGACTAATTATGACCGTCTGGCGTATACATGGGAATGGCTTCATTTTAATGTCAATTATGCATCATCATACGAGGAATATTCTAAAATTTGGAATCTCAGCTTTTCCGAGGCTTGCTTTGTTCTTAAATCGGGACAGTGTATCCAGTATAACGGCGCATTTGCTGAAATGATGGCGTATATGGGCTATGATGTGTATATGCTTGAAAAATGGCAGCACGGCTTGTCGGGACAGCATTTCATGTCTGAGGTCATGATTGACGGCGTGGGATATAATACGGAAGTTGGCGAAAGATCCTACGATTCGCCGCCATTTTACTACTGGATGTGGCTTTTTGACAGCAGCAGACAGGAATTTTTCGGGGTAGGACAGAAAAAGCCTACATCATAATTTACAGGAGATGTAAAATGGTAAGAATAGTTGTAATAGCTGCGGGGGCAATAATTGCCCTCGCAGGTCTGGTATATCTTATAAAGCTGATGATACTGCGGTTCGGCGGAGTTCGCGTTCTGGCGGAGGTAGTGTCAGCGCGTGAGATTAAACCGGGCTATTATGTCCATAAGCTTAGATTTGAACATAATGGGAAAATTGTTGAGAAAGACGATTCTACGGGATATTCGCAGCCATTTTCTGTAGGCGAAAAACTGGAGATTATATGCAGTAAGAGCGATTCTGAGAAATTCGAGTATGTAGGAGCGCTGAAAAAGAATATGATAATTGCCGCAGTTATGATTATTATGGCGATTTTGATTGTGCTCCGATTCATGTTCTGGGTTGATGATGATGATTTGATGTAGAAAATGTACAAAAAAATCTTAAAGTAACAGCTTATCTTTTGCTTGACAATTGCGGAAATCCGTGTTATAATAATAAAGCTGTCGGACGAGAGCACAACAAATCTTGAAAATCACATCGAAAAAATTTTTCAAAGAAATTTTGAAAAAGGGGTTGACAAAAACCAAAAGATGTGATATAATAGATGAGCTGTCTTATGACGGACAACTTAAAGCGAGGGTATTGAAAAAGTTTTTTAAAAAACTTAAAAAAGGTACTTGACAAGAGCATAAAGTTGTGATATAATTGAAAGGCTTCACTGCAGAAAAGGCGGTAAGCGAAGAACAGCATCTTGAAAATTGAACAATGCAAGAAAAGTAACGACCC
>JAFXDK010000017.1 GCA_017521805.1 Ruminococcus sp.
AAGAGTAACGTATACGGGATACATTCCCACTGCGCTTGTATCTACATTTGATGTATCTATTATAAATTTACCTGAATTTATACTTTCGTTTTCAATAAGAACGTTTCCGTAATAGTCTGATACCTTCACTGTTACATTGTCATTGAAAATTATTTCTTCATCACCTACATGAAATCTGACATCATTGTTAAGTTGATAATTAATGTCCATATGCCATTCGGTTTCAGCACAGTAAGCAGTTTTGATTCCTACTGAATACCTAATCTGCGGTAAATACGTCACAGTTCCCGCGCATACCACAAGTGCTGCAGCCACAGCTGCAATTCGTTTCATTTTCTTCATTTTTAAATCCTCCATAAATAATCCTTATATAATGCTTTTAAATAACATTATAAATATATTATACATGCTTTTTACAAAAAATCAATAGTCTACACAAATTATTTTCTAAAAATTGTAAAAATCTTGCATTATGTCCAAAACATCAGAAAAAAATTTTTGAAAGTTCATGAAATTTCCCTGCAACCAAATCGACTTCTCAAAACATACGCAAAATCCCCGAAGCGTTGCACTTCGGGGATATATTATTGCTTCCAAAGCTTTATATAATTCTTCAAGAGTTAGTTGGTGGAGCAATATCAATATAAAACTCCGTCAAAATGCTGCAATAACAGCAACGTTACGCCGTCGTAGGTGTTTTCCTGCAAAATTTCGCTCTGGGTTTCCCAACCCACATCAGCTGTTTCTTCAATAACCTCGTTTACCACAGGGGGCATCTCGTCAATCGGGTGGGAATCCTCCTCGTATATCTCCTGCTCGATTACATGTCCTTCACGTACTATCTGATATACCCTGTCGCTGAGCTGAGGCTCATGAAACATTTCCATAAGCATTTCTTCCCAATTCAACTCTTCCATAATCTCCATATTCCGCGCGGATTCTTCTTCGGTTTTAGGAAAGAATGTGAAATCATAATTTTTCTCTGCTACTATGTCCTCTAAAACCTGTATCTGCATCTGTTCAACCGCGTCATACCATTCTTCCCACACGAAATCGTACATCTCATAAAATGCGGAAAGTCTCAATAACGGGTCGTCACTTTGGCTTAAAGCAAGCTGACTGAGGAATTCTGCTTCGTTTTCTTTGTAATATCCCTTGTGATGTGTAAGCTCGTGAGCGTCAAGTACAGGCTGATACGCAGGGGACAAGTACTTGTTGTGGGTAGCCTCCATTGTAAAAGGATATGTATATCCGCCAATCCACATACGGTCCAGAATATCGGAGCATAAAGCAGGCTTTACAGAGGGATAAAATCCCCTCAGCCGCGGAAAATCGTCAGATATTGAAAGCAACGCCTCGGTAATAAGAGGCTGTGTTTCCTCTGCTGTAGGGAAATCCACTTTTCCGTCCTCGGCAATTTCAATTTCCTCTGCCGCCGCATTTGCGCCATTTACCGTGTATTCAAGCAATGCGTAAATCTCGTCGTAAGTGAAATCCTTTCGCTGTGTGTTTTCACCTCTGCCGAAAACCGTCCCTCTGAAAGGGATTAACCACATGGGCATATACAAAAACAGCACGCACATTAGCATCATCAGGAACGTCTTGAAATAGCCTCCGCAGAAACGGCGGTATTTCGGCTTTTTTCGCAGAAATATCAGCAATATGAGAAAAATCGCGCTGAGAATTACCATTGCAATTCCAAGATACATCATCATTTCGCCCAATACAAAGGGCAGATATGCGGTTACATAACTTAATCCGTCGCATAAATATATGTAAAGATTATCAGCAAACCAATCGCAGAAAGGAGTACAGAAGCTTGATAATGCAAGTATCACCGTAAGACTGAAAATTACCAGCAGAATACGCCAATATGCCGATTTTTTCTTCTTCACAGGAGCTTCCGCTGTATCTGAGGTCTGCTCTGTTTTTACTTCTTCTTTTATTTCCGTTTTCATAAATTGCCTCCTTTATAAATCATATATTACTGCAATTATACCATATTTAATATAATTTGTCAATTCACAAAAAATTCCATTTTATTCTGTTTATTTCACACAATTGTGTTAATTAATTTTGATATTATTAACCAAAAATATTTATATTTATATTTTTCATTTTTTAAAAATCTGAAACTTCGCTGTTTTTGGGGAATTATAGCACAAAATGTCTTGACATAATTTTAAAGTTTTGTTATAATGAGAAAAGTTATATCAGTAATATTATATTTTTGGAAATTGGTTAAATTTAAAAGAAAAGAGGGAGTTTTTTATGAAGAAAAGATTTCTCAAAGGCTTTCTTGCCGTTGCCGTATCTGCTGTTATTACCCTTGCGGCAATTCCTGTAAGTCTCATTTCACCCGTCTCTGCTGCCGACACTTTTGTTTCCATGAATGTTGACAATACTAAAATTGTCATTGACGAAAATCAGATTGAAACAAGCATTGTTCCCTATGAATTTGCGGAAAAAAATATCGGCACTTCCGTTTCCGAAAATATTATCAGCAGTGAAAAAATAGACTGCGAAATGCTGGACAGAGTTACAATTACCCTCGAAATCAGCGCAATATCGGGGCTTTCCGCCGACAGACTGCAAAATATAAATCTCTATGTCAGCCACACTCTTAACGGCGCAGACTGCTCCATAAGGGATATTCTCCCAACAAATGTAGTGAGGATTTCAGATACGGAATACGAAATCTGCTACGATTTCATTACCTACGGCACGGATTTATCCTTTAAAACTGCTTATTTTTCGGGAATTGACAGTCTTGCCGTAACCCACTGCACCTATACCGCCCACGGCTCTGACTATGTAAAGGCTCAGGCTAAAACTCCCGATGGCGAAAATCTTTTTGTCAGCATCAGGAATAATATTGATGAAACAAAATTTTCACTATGGCTGAAAAATATCACCATGTACATCAACAGCCTTAAAGATGTTACAGGATTCAGCCGCGGCACTATGTATTTGCTCTTTGATGACCCTGAATGCGGTACCGCCCATTCTGCCAACTATAAGCTTGACACCAAAAAGGAAATTAATGGGTTTACAGTGTTTGGAATTTCCGCTGCTGATGAGCTTCTTGATGTTATGAATACAAATGCCAACAGTATTACATGGTGCGTTATGCACGAGCTTTCCCATTCCTATGCCTGTCATACTGCAAATAATACCTTTGATACAAACTATAATTATCACGATGAAGTACATACCAATGTGAGAGGTATAACCGCTATTCAGAACTGTCAGAATTTGCAGGATATACAAATTTACGACAACGGCGCATTCGGCACTTACAATACTATCTACTCTCAGAGAACTCCCGATGAAAACGATTTCCTTTTTTATATGGCAAAAAAAATGGTACTTATCGGCGACAAGTACGGCTGGAACAAGCTTCGTTTCTTTTTCAGCGCTGATACTGCTTCATCAGATTATGACCACAGCTATTCCTGTGAGACAAATCTGCAAGCTGCCTCTGTTTTAAAGGATTATCTCAATCTTGATGTTACTGTTACAAATCCTGAATATCTCAAATTCGTCAACGTTCTCCACAGACTTTACATGCTATGTTGGGATCACCCCACATTTGACCCTGAATCCTTTAAGCAGTATATCGCTACGGAATATAACAACGGAAGTCCGGACGATAACAGCGGAAATGACCTTATACAGCGATTTATACGTTTTGATGTTGAAAAGCCCCTTGAGATTACAGCTCAGCCGAAAAATATGAAAGCTGAAATGGGTTCAACAGTTTCTGCGGCAGTTTCTGCTGTAGGACAGAATATAAACTATCAGTGGTTTATTTATGAGCCTGACAGCTCCGTTCCCGTTGCTTATACGCTCAACAGCCCCGAATTTTCTTATACTCTAACAGACGAAAACAATGGCAGAAGAATCTATTGCGAGATTACTGACAAATACGGCAAAATGCTCAAAACAAAAACTGTTACTCTCGGTACTGATTCTGATATTATTGTTCAGCCCGACAATGTTTCGGGACGTATCGGCGATACTGTAATCACCTCTGTAAAAGTAAACGGCTGTGGTCTGCGTTATCAGTGGTATGAGTGCAATGTTGGCTCGCGTTACTGGAGAAAAACCCGTATAAACGGCGATACTTATTCCTGCAAACTTACAAATAATGTATGCGGAAGAAAAATTCACTGCATTGTTACTGATGCTTTCGGAAAAAAATTAAAATCCAGAACTGTTACTATCGGCGCTTCACTTGAAATCACAAGGCAGCCTGCAAATATTTCTGCTCCTGTGGGAAAATCAGCAGGTACTTATATTATCGCTGAGGGTGAGGGTATTTCTTACCGCTGGTTTTTCAGAGACAGCAATTCTATAACATGGACTGAATCCGAGTGTACATCGCCTTACTTCACTTGTATAATTCCTGATAATTCCTCCAGACAGCTTGCTTACTGCGAAATAACCGATATTTTCGGTACTAAAAAGAGAACAAATACCTTTATTATAACAGCAGAATAACGAGGTGCTTTATGGAAATTAAAAAAATCCATTCACTTTTTATCGCATGCGCAGTTTTTACAGCTCTTTTTTCGCCTATTAATCGTGCTATTGCCGCTGATTCCGAAATTGGCGGCATTTGCGGCGATAATCTCCGCTGGACACTGGACAGCACGGGTACTCTTACAATAAGCGGAACCGGAAATATGACGGACTGGCAGACTGCTGATTATACTCCATGGGCGATTCATAGGGATTCCATAAACTCTGTCGTAATAGGGGAGGGTGTTTCTTCTGTGGGAAATGCCTCCTTTTCTTTCTGCGAAAATCTTTCGTCTGCTGCCATTCCCGATACTGTTACCTCATTGCCTGCGGAAACTTTTCTCGGCTGTTTTGGGCTGTGTGATGTTACTCTCCCTGATAGCCTTTTATCTTTGGGAGATTACGCATTTTCGGAATGTTTGGCTCTTTCGGAAATTATTCTCCCCGATAGCCTCGAATCTATAGGCGAAAGCTGTTTCGGATTCTGTGAGAGTCTTACGGATATAACAATACCCGAAAACACAAGAGATATAGGCATTTCCGCCTTTGAGGGTACTCCTTGGCTTAACGCAAAACGCGAGGAATCCACTTTTGTTACTGTAAACAATATCCTCATTGACGGATTTTTCTGCGAAAATGATGTGATTATCCCTGCGGATATTGAAATCATAGGGGACGGCGCATTTTACTATTCGAATACTATCACATCTGTCACAATTCCCGACAGTGTTGAAATCATTGGCAATTCCGCATTTTCTTGCTGTGAAAATCTTGCAGAAATAAATATCCCCGAAAGCGTAAAGAATATTGAAATGTATGCTTTTGAAAATACCCCTTGGCTAACAGCTGAAAAGGCTGAAAATCCATTTGTTTCTGTAAATAATATCCTTATTGACGGCACAAGCTGTCAAGGCGATATTACAATTCCTCAGAATATAACTGCTATAGCTGACGGAGCTTTCAGCGGCTGTACGGGTATAACCTCTGCGGCGATTCCCGAGGGTGTGAAAAGTATCGGAAAATGGGTTTTCGCTTACTGTGAAAATCTTACATCTGTGAATATTCCCGAAAGCGTTACGTCTATTGATGATGTGGCTTTTTACGACTGTTCGGCGCTTACGTCAATTACTCTGCCTCAGAATATAAAAAGTATAGGCGCTGAGGCTTTTTATTCGTGCAGTCTCGTTTCTGCGGATATTCCCGACGCTGTTACTTCAATCGGAGAGGGCGCATTTTACGGCTGTGAGGAGCTGACCTCTGTTTCCATGCCCGAGGGATTGCCTGAAATCGAAAACAGCCTGTTTTTCCGCTGTAAAAGCTTGACTGATATTGAAATTCCCGAAACTGTGAAAAGTATTGGCGATATGTCTTTCAGCCGCTGTTCAAGTCTGAATTCTATAACGCTTCCCGAAAGTGTTGAAAGTGTTGGAAATGAGGCTTTTTCCGAATGTGAAAAACTCGAATCGGTTACTATTGAAAATCCACTTTGCAAAATTTTCGGCTCTGATAAAACTATTCCCTCTACTGCTGTCATTTACTGCCCTAAAGGTGCGGCGGCGCAGGATTATATTGATTCTTTCAGCCGTGAATATAAGATAATCGGTGAGCCTGAATACGTTGCAGGTGATGTCAACGAGGATTCCGTTGTGGATTCCTCGGACGCTTCCCTTATTCTTGTGGAATACAGCAGGGTACAGACGGGAGGGGAAACTATAATGTCTGATATTCAAAAAAAATCGGCAGATATAAACGGCGATAATATTATAGATTCCTCGGACGCATCAAAGGTTCTGGAATATTACTCGAAAATTTCTACGGGACAACTCAAAACCTGAATTTCGTTCCGAAATTGTGGGCGGATAATATCCGCCCCTGCACAAACAAACTTTTCACCGCTTATTGACAGCGGTGAAATTTTTTTACTCAATTCACAAATTCTTTTCTTAAAACAAACGTGAAAATATTGACAATCTTTTGAAATAATGTTAAAATACTATTTGTAACGTGATATTAAAATATTATATAGCGTATAATTTAAGGAAAGAAGTGTTTTTTATGAAATTTAAAAAAATAGTTTCATTTGCATCCTTACTGGCTGTAACTGCATCATTTGCCTGCGGCTGCGGTGAATCTGCTGAAATGAGCGGCGAGGTTGAAGTCTTTGAGCTGAAAAAACAGCCTATCATTGACAGCGTAAGCACATCAGGTACTATCGAGGGCGTTTATACCGAAATCAGCAACAATCAGAATACCAAGGCTATCAAGGTAAATGTCCGTGAGGGTGATTTTGTAGAAAAAGGCGATGTTCTTTTCGAATTCGATTCAACCGAATTGAAAGAACAGTACGACAAGCTGGCTTCACAGTACGAAATAGAGGACGATAAAATCAAGCATGAGCAGTCTGTAAACGAAGATAAGCTCAATTCCGCAAAACAGGAAAAACAGGCTATGCTCAGTCAGGCTCAGCGTAAAATCAACGAAGCCGTATCCCTCCGCGATAAAGCGTACAGCAACCGTGATAATTTGCAGAATCAGTATGATTCACTCTTCGATGAGAGAAATGCGCTTACTGAGCAAATGAACAATGCAAGTACTGATGAGGAATATACTGAATTTTATACTAAGATTGAGGAAGCTTCTTTAAAGCTTACTCAGCTTGAAGCAGAGCTTGAACAAATAAATAGCTCCCTTTCATCTTACGACCATGCTGTAAATGATGCAAAGGACGCTTACAGCAACCTCGAAAGACAGTATAACGATGCTATTTCCGACGCTGAAAATCTTATTGATACAGAAAAATTTATTACAAATCCCGTTGAGAACGACAAGCTGAATGAACTGAAAAAACAAATGGAAAGTTGTATCATTACTGCCCCTGTTTCAGGAGTTGTTGTCTCCCCCATGGTTGTTGAGGATATGGTGCCCATGGGTGAAAGCCTTGTTACTATTGTTGATACCTCTGACCTTTTTGTAAAAACAAGCGTTTCAGAAGCAGATATTTTCCTTATCAAAGAGGGCATGAACGCCAATATAAAAACAGTTGCAACTGATGACCTTGAAATCTCGGGAACTGTTACAAGAATTTCTAAGCTTTCACAGACTTCCGAAGCAGGAAGCGGCTATCCTGTTGAAATTGATATTGATGATAAAATGGCAGGAGATAATATATTCCTTGGCATGACTTCAAGAAATGAAATCATTATCAATAAAACAGAAGCTGTTCTTGCTGTTCCCTACGATGCAGTAGTTGACGAGGCAGAGGGCAAAAGCTTCGTTATGGCAGCTATCCCCGACGGTGACAGTCACGTTGTTGAAAAAATTTATGTGGAAGTTGGCTTTGAATCCGACTATTACGTTGAAGTATCTGCTTCCGGACTGAGCGAGGGTATGTATCTTTTATCTTATCCTGAGGACTATTCAGAGGGAGATAAAATTAACATATTGATTCAGTAAGGAGAGTAGACAATGTCAGAATCTGTTATTCGCATTGATAATGTGATAAAAAAATTCAATATAGGAACAGAAAACGAGCTGGAAATTCTCCATAAAATATGCATTGATGTAAAATCCGGGGAATTTGTATCTATTGTCGGTTCATCAGGTGCGGGAAAATCCACGCTGATGAATATTATCGGGCTCCTTGACAAGCCGACAGAGGGAAGATATACCCTCAATGATATCGATACAAGCAATCTCAAGGACGATAAATTAAGCGAAATCAGAAATTCCGAAATCGGCTTCGTTTTCCAGACCTTTAATCTTATACCAAGAATGTCGGCACTGAAAAATGTGGAATTACCAATGATGTACAAGGGAATTCCTCAGAAAGAGCGTACCGCAAAAGCAAAAAAGCTGCTTGAAATGGTGGGCATGGGCGACAGAATGTCACATCAGCCCAATCAGCTTTCAGGCGGTCAGAAACAGCGTGTATCCATTGCAAGAGCTATGGCAAATGACCCTGCCATAATCCTTGCAGATGAGCCTACAGGCGCGCTGGATTCCGTTACAGGACGTATGATTATGGATATATTCCACAAGCTTCATAAGGAAAACGGTAAGACTATCGTTCTTATCACGCACAATAACGAGCTTGCAAAGGAAACAGACAGAATTATTACTATCAGCGACGGATATATTGTTCCAAATAAGGAGGAAATGTAATATGACGTTTTTTGAATGTATCAAAATGGCATTTGCATCTATGAAAATGAATAAAATGCGTTCTTTCCTCACTATGCTTGGAATTATCATCGGTATTTCCTCGGTAATTACGATTTCTACCATTGGAAAATCCCTTGAAAAAACTGTAGGCGGAGTTATGAACAGCTTCGGATTAAATATTATCGATTTAGATGTTACTTACAGGGAATATGACAGGTATAATCCTGTTAGATTTACAAGAGATGACGGTATTACTGTAAAAATGCTGACTGATTTTATGGATAAAAATCCCGACAGAATTGAATTATCAGAAGCTGAGGCATATGCTACGGGAAAAGTGTTTAATGAAGATAACAAAAGCATTGATACGGAGGTAACAGGAATTTATCCCGGATTTATGAAAATTATCAATAAAAACATAATAAAAGGAAGAAATATCTCCTACAGAGACAATTCCGAAGTAAAAAGTACCGCTGTTGTTTCAGAAGCGTTTGAAAAGCAATACTGTGGTGATGAATCAATTATAGGTAAAACAATAAGTTTTTCCTGTGATAATCAGCCCGGAGTTATAGCTACCGTTGTAGGTGTATATAAAGACAAGAAGAACCTGCAAAAGTACGAAGAAGGTTTTACTGACATATCCACTAATATCTATATCCCTTATCAGACAGTTTACAAGCTAAAAGGTGAAAATGAGCCGATATTTTCATGGATTGAAGTCAGATATAATCCCGATTGCGACCCGTATGAAACAGAAGCCATGCTTATAGAGTATTTTAACAAAATATATGAAAATAATAAAAACTTCCATGTAAGTACCTATAACTGGGCTGATGATGCAAAAATTATAACTGTTGCAATCAAGCTTCTTTCTATTGCGTTTTCCGTAATTGCCGCAATATCCCTTATTGTAGGCGGTGTGGGAGTTATGAATATCATGCTTGTAAGCGTTGTTGAGCGTACAAGTGAAATCGGTATACGCAAGGCTCTGGGTGCTAAAAATTCAGCTATAAAACGTCAGTTTATAACAGAAGCTGTTATAATATGCGTTACAGGCGGTATTATAGGTATTCTGTTCGGTCTGGGCGGAAGCTATGCAATCGGTGAAGCCGCTAAAATGTTTGCTAATAGTATGGCTGAAAATATCACTGAATCGCTGACAATTACAATTCAGCCTTCACTTACTGCTATTGTAATATCTGTTGTTTGTTCTGTATTGATTGGCGTGATTTTCGGTTCATCTCCTGCAAAACGTGCGGCTAAGATGAACCCCATTGATGCACTGAGATATGAATAATTTTAAGGTTATAGTTTATATCTAAGGTCTGAGATTGTTTACAAAATAGTAATAATCATTTAAGGGGACGCTCTCTCTTGCAGAGCGTCCCCTCTTTTCAATTCAATCGCAGTCAAATCCAAGTGCGATATACCCTCACGTTCAAACAGCATCCTGCCTCACGTTCGGGCAACCCCTTGCAGAGCGCTTAAACGCATCGCAGA
>JAFXDK010000104.1 GCA_017521805.1 Ruminococcus sp.
ATTTATGGAAGAATATTGAAAAATAAGGCTGATTAAGCAGTTTGAAAAGGGAGTTGAAATTGTGATAAAACGAGATAACTACTCAGTGCAGTTATAAAGACGGCAAATGCACTGAGTAACAGCTGTCAGACTGCACTTTATGAATTTATTAATAAAGGAGTAGTTTAAAATGAATACAAGCGAATTATTAAACAAATGGAAACAGGAAGAAGAAAAGGCAAAAATCATAGGTTGGGATTTCAGTTATATTGAGGGCAAATTTAACTCCGACGAAGATTCGCTACCGTGGGACTATGAAGCTGTTATAAAGCGATATATGCGTGATAATCATCGTATACTTGACATAGACACAGGCGGAGGAGAGTTTCTGCTATCTTTGGAGCATCCCTATCAGCTTACAAGTGCAACGGAGGGTTATTCTCCTAATGTTGAATTGTGCAGAAAAAAGCTTGGCAGTCTTGGCATTGATTTTCACGAAATGAGTGATTATTCGAAAATGCCATTTGCAAATTCAGGATTTGATGTGGTTATTAACCGTCACGGCAGCTATGACGCAAACGAGATATACCGCATACTAAAGCCGAACGGTCTGTTTATAACTCAACAAGTCGGCGAGGATAATGACCGTGAACTTGTGGAAATGCTTTTGCCTGATTGTGAGAAATCTTTTTCAGGGCATAATCTGAAATCGCAGATTGAACTCTTTGAAAAAGCAGGATTTACAATATTGGAGCAGAGTGAGGCATATCGTCCTATAACTTTTTATGACACAGCGGCACTTGTATGGTTTGCTAAAATTATTGAGTGGGAATTTGTAGATTTCTCTGTTGACCGTTGTTTTGCCAAACTGCTTGAAGTAGAAAAAGAGATTGCAAAAAATGGCTTTGTCTGCGGAAATATTCATAGGTTTTATTTTGTTGCAAAGAAATAATAGTATGCTGAAAGGAGCAAAAAATGATATACACAAAACTAACTCAAAAAGCAATGCAGATAGCGTATGCGGCTCATCATGGACAGACTGACTGCAATGGTATGCCATACGTATTCCACCCATATCATTTAGCGGAGCAAATGGACGACGAGATTTCCTGCTGTGTTGCCCTGCTCCACGACGTAGCGGAGGATACAGAAGTTACACTTGACGAACTTGCAAAGGATTTTCCGCAGGAGGTAATTGAAGCGTTAAAGCTTCTAACCCACGAAAAAGGCACGGATTATTTTGAATATGTCCGTAAAATCAAGGAAAATCCCATAGCTAAAAAAGTCAAGCTTGCCGATCTTACCCACAATATGGACAGGAGCAGAATTGTTGACAGTTCCGCTGTATCTGCTGAAAAGCTGAATAAATGGGATGAAAAGTATGGCAAAGCTATGGAGATTTTGACGAGAGAAATTTAAAAGTATTACAGGAGAAAAAATTATGAAATTAATATTTAAACAACGTATGTTCTCATGGTTTGATAGTTACGATATATATGATGAGTCCGGAAATACCGTGTTTGTTGTCAAGGGACAGCTTTCATGGGGACATTTACTCAAAATCTACGATGCATATGGAAATGAAGTTGGTAGTGTGAAGGAGAAAATACTGACGTTACTTCCAAAATTTGAAATGTATCTTGAGCAGAAATATGTCGGTTGTATAAGCAGAGAGCTTTCTTTGTTCATTCCCAAATACAATATTGATTATAACGGCTGGCATGTTGAGGGTAACTGGTTTGAATGGGATTATAATATCGTTGATTATACAGGGCAGAGTGTTGCCAGTGTTTCAAAGGAAATTTGGAAATGGACTGATACATATGTAATTGATATTTATAATCAGCAGGACGCAATTTACGCACTTATGCTTGTTATTGCTATTGATGCGGAAAAGTGTTCCAGGGATAATTAAAGGTACCGTTAAAAACTCACTTACGAAATTTCGTTCTTGTTCATGTTTTTTAAGAAAATCACTGAACAGAGATTAATATGATGAAAAGTATGGTAGAGCTATGGAGATTCTAACGCAAGAGGATTAATATACCTGAAAAGATTTAATGTTGCTGTTAGCAACATAATTTTATTGAATATTTATTGATTTGAAATATTTCTGCATTTATTTACACCAAACCTATTGACATTACAAGCTTCATTTGCTATAATTAATATATGGCAAATGAAGCTTTATTGTTGCTGATAGCGGCAGTATTAAAATAGGAGGAAATTATGAAACATTTAGCATTGAATAAGCTTGCTGAAACAGTAGCAGGCAAAAGAAAGGCACTTGGTATTTCCCAGACAGCTCTTTCTGAAAGTACAGGCATAAACCGTTCAATTTTATCAAGACTTGAAGCAGAGGACTATACACCCTCTGTTGACCAGCTTCTTGCACTGTCAGAAGTTCTTGATTTTAACTATGCAGATTTATTTGAGGATGACAAAATTGCTGTTGAAGCAGTTGAGCGTAAGAAAATTGCAGTAGCAGGTACAGGCTATGTTGGCTTATCCCTCGCAGTACTTCTTTCACAGCATAACGATGTAACAGCAGTTGATATTGTTCCTGAAAAAGTTGAAAAGCTTAACAACTGGACTTCACCTATACAGGATGATTATATCGAAAAATATCTTGCTGAACACGAGGAGAGAAATCTTTCATTTGTAGCAACTACAGATGCTGAATCCGCATATAAGGACGCTGATTTTATTATTGTAGCTGCTCCTACAAACTATGACCCAAAGACAAATTTCTTTGATTGTTCCGCTGTTGAAAGTGTATTGTCACTCATTAAATCCGTTACAGAGAGCAGAGAAAACAAACCTACAATTGTTATCAAGTCCACAATTCCTGTTGGATATACAATGCAGGTTCGTGAAAAGCTTGGTATGGACAATATTATTTTCAGCCCTGAATTTCTCCGTGAGAGTAAGGCTCTTTATGATAATCTCTATCCCAGCCGTATTATCGTTGGCTCTGATGAAAATAATATGGAGCAGGCTGAGGTATTCGCTGCACTTCTCAGACAAGGTGCGGTTAAGACAGATATTCCTATGCTCTTTATGGCAACTACAGAAGCAGAAGCAACAAAGCTTTTCGTAAATACATATCTTGCACTTCGTGTAAGCTATTTCAATGAGCTTGACACATATGCAGAAGTAAAAAATCTTGATACTGCAAATATTATCAAGGGTGTGTGCCTTGACCCACGTGTTGGCGACTACTACAACAATCCCAGCTTTGGTTACGGCGGATACTGTCTGCCAAAGGATACAAAGCAGCTTCTTGCAAACTATCAGAATGTTCCACAGAATATGATGTCTGCTATTGTTGAATCCAACCGTACACGTAAGGATTTCATTGCTGACCGTATTCTTGAAATTGCAGGTACATACAGCAACAGCGAGTCTTACTCCGCAAGTCGTGAACAGGAGCAGAAAGAAATTACTGTTGGTGTATTCCGTCTTACAATGAAATCCAACTCCGATAACTTCCGTCAGTCCTCTATTCAGGGTGTAATGAAGCGCATCAAGGCTAAGGGTGCAACAGTTGTAATTTACGAGCCTACTCTTGAAAATGGCAGTACATTCTTTGGAAGTCTTGTAGTAAATGACTTAAAGAAGTTCAAGAAAATGTGCGGCTGTATCGTTGCAAACCGCTACGACAGCAGTCTTGATGATGTTTCAGAAAAGGTTTACACTCGTGACCTGTTCAGGAGGGATTAAGAAATGAGCAAAACAAAAATTAATCTCAATGGTAAAAATATACTTGTAACAGGTTCGCCCGGATTTATCGGTGCGAATCTGGTACTCCGACTTTTAAAGGAAATGACATCGGGTACAATTGTTTCACTTGACAATATGAATGATTATTATGACCCGAAGCTTAAAGAATATCGCCTTGAACTCATTGAAAAGGCAGCTGAAAATGCAGCTGTAAAGCACGTTTTTGTCAAGGGTTCAATTGCCGATAAACCGCTTCTAGACAAGCTTTTTGTTGAATATAAATTTGATGTGGTAGTAAATCTTGCGGCACAGGCTGGAGTACGTTATAGCATTGACCACCCTGATGTATATATAGAATCAAATATCATCGGATTTTACAATATCCTTGAAGCCTGTCGTAATAATCCTGTTGAGCATCTTGTTTATGCAAGTTCATCAAGTGTATACGGCGGAAATAAGAA
>JAFXDK010000018.1 GCA_017521805.1 Ruminococcus sp.
CGTGCCGGCTTTGTTATGGCTTCTTCCGCAACGGACAGTCAGGGCAAGGACAAGGATATCCGTGAAGCGCTGGTGAAAACAGGCGAGGTTGATGTTATGATTTCCGTCGGCAATAACTTCTTCTATACAAAATCTCTCCCCTGCTCACTTTGGTTCTTTGATAAGGGAAAGAGTGAGGAAATCAGGGACAAGGTGCTGTTTATTGACGCACGAAATTATTACACCGTTGTTGACCGTACTCTTAATGAGTGGAGCGAATGGCAGCTGAAAAATCTCAATGCGATTGTATGGCTCTATCGTGGTGAGATTGAAAAATATCAGCAGTTGCTTACCGAATACAAAAGCGTTTTAGGCTGTGCAATTACTTTTGAAGAATCCCTCAGTCTGTTACAAGACGAACTTGCTGATTTGCAGAAGCGTTCAAAAATAGAAGTTGAAAACGCAGGACGTAACGAAAAAAAGCGTGTGCAGGCACATTATGACGAACTTATTGCTGCTAAAAATACAGAAATCACCATTGCAAAAGAAGCCCTCTGGCTCTATGAAAAATTCGGTGAGGGTGAATACAAGGATATTCTCGGTTTGTGCAAGTGTGCAAGCCGTGGGGAGATTGCCGAAAAGGGCTATTCTCTCACTCCCGGTGCTTATGTGGGCGTTGCTCCTGTTGAGGATGACGGCGTGGATTTTACAGAACGTATGAAAGAAATTCACAGCGAGCTGCTCTCCCTGCAAGCGGAGTCCAACGTATTGATGGAAACCATATCAAAGAATATGGAGGGGTTGGGAATATGAAGTGGGAAAGAAAAACACTTGGTGATATTACGAATATTTTTTCGGGTTATGCATTTAAAAGTTCAAGCATGAGCAAAAATGAGGGTATTCCACTTATAAAAATAAAGAATATTCTTAGCAATAGTGTCACAGAAGAATGTGATACATATTTAATACCTGATAAAATTGATCCCAATATGGATAAGTTTATTTTACAACAGGGAGATTTCCTTGTTGCTATGACTGGTCAAGGTAGTGTCGGTCGAATTGGACGAATGAAAAAAGTCATCAGAAAATTCTATGTTAATCAACGAGTTGCCATTGTAAGAACCAATTTAGATATCGCAAATCCAAGTTTTGTATATTATCAAATTGCAACTAAGCAGAATGAAAAAGTGCTATTTGATAAAGCAAATGGTGCAGGTCAACCTAATATTAGTGCTAAGCAAATAGGTGAACTTCCTGTAGCACTACCGACTATTGATATACAGGATAAAATAGCCTCAATCCTCTCCGCCTACGACGACCTTATCGAAAATAATCAGAAGCAGATAAAGCTCCTTGAAGAAGCGGCACAAAGGCTTTATAAGGAATGGTTTGTGGATTTGCGTTTCCCGAATTATGAAAATACGCCTGTTGTGGACGGTGTGCCGGAGGGGTGGGATAAGAAAACTATTCTTGATATGTCAGCTGTATTAAGGCGAGGTATTTCTCCTAAGTATAATGAAAGTGGAAAATATACTGTAATAAATCAAAAATGTATCAGACAAACAATCATGGACATTAAAGAATCACGTAAACAGGAGAAAGAGTATGCTTCTGACATGAACTTGAAAGATAGTGATATTGTAATATGTTCAACAGGTTCTGGAACACTTGGCAGAGTCGGTCAAGTATTTGGTGATTATCCTGATACATCTTTTGATTCTCACGTTACATTGATAAGAGCGAAAAACGCAATTAATGTTCAATTTCTTTTCTGGGCACTCAAGAATTTACAGCCGTTATTGATGACTTTAGGACAGGGTTCAACAAATCAGCTTGAATTGCCAAAACGTGTTATAGAAAGCTATGAAATTATATGCCCTACCGACGAACTCATAAAGAATTTTCAATTCATTGTACAGCCCATTCATGATAAAATTACTTCTCTTGTAGAGATTATAAAAAATGCAACAGAAGCCCGTGACCGTTTACTCCCCAAGCTGATGAGCGGGGAATTGGAGGTATGATTATGACTGAAAAAGATATAAAGAATATTAAGGAAACAAAAGACAATAAAGAATTATTGGATATAATCAAGAAAATTATTAAGCTGGAAAATCAAATTTATAAGCCGGATCGTAACGGAATGATAGATGCTTTAAAGGACGCTCAAAGTGTTGCGCGTAATGAAATTACTCAGGATATACAGCAACGTGGTGGTTTTGTTTATGAGAAATCATGGGATAGCATTACAGAGCGAGAATTATACAGTATGCTTCCTCAGTATAAACAAGGTTTGATTAATCATGGAATTGCAAAGATAGGCAAAGGTGTATTTGAAAAGCTGTTGGAAGAATGCTTTAAGCAGAATAATATGCGGTAAGCTGATGAGTATGAAAGCGGAGGTGTGATTATGAGCTACGAATATTCCGAAAACGTATTGATTCAGAACAGTGCAGGCAATGTACTGGAGAAAAAACTGGGCTGGGATGTTGTCTATGCCTATAACAGCGAAAAGCTTGGCGAAAACGGCACGCTGGGCAGAACCTCCTACCATGAAATTGTACTGAAACGCTATCTGCGACAGGCACTCCTTAAAAATAACGACTGGTTGACGGAGGATGAATGTACCACAGCGATTAAAACTCTCTGTGCGTATACTGCTTCTGCAACGTTGATGCAGATTAACGAGGAGAAGTACAAGCTTCTGCGTGACGGTATCCCTGTGCAGTGCAAGAAGCCTGACGGTACATTTGAAACAAGAACAGCGAAGATTTTTGATTTTGAGCATCCCGAAGAAAACCATTTCCTTGCAGTCAAGGAGATGAAAATTCATGGCGACCTATATCGCAGAAGAACGGATATAGTGGGATTTGTAAATGGAATTCCTCTGCTGTTTGTGGAGTTGAAAAAGCAGACTGTGGATGTACAGGACGCTTACACCTGCAACTATACGGATTATCTGTCTACGATTCCGCAGTTGTTCCATTTCAACGCATTTCTTATGCTCTCCAATGGTTTGGAAGCAAAGGTAGGCACGCTTGGCTCGAAATATGAATTTTTCCACGAGTGGAAGAGACTGAAAGAAGATGAAACAGGTGCTGTCGATCTGGAAACAATGCTTCTTGGTATCTGTAATAAGCAGAATTTTATGGATCTGTTTGAGAATTTCATTCTGTTTGATCATTCAGGTGGCAGAACAGCGAAGATATTTGCACGAAACCACCAGTATCTCGGTGTTAATGAAGCTATGGAGTCCTACAAGGCAAGAAAGCTAAAAGAGGGCAAACTGGGTGTTTTCTGGCACACTCAGGGCAGCGGCAAGAGTTATTCAATGGTATTTCTTGCACAGAAAATCCGCCGTAAATTTGCAGGAAGTCCTACATTTCTGATTCTTACAGACCGTGACGAGTTGAACAAGCAGATAAGTGATACTTTTGAAGCCTGTGGATGTCTTGGCTCGGTCAAAGCAAGTAAATGTATCCCGTCAAGCGGTGCAAGACTGGTGGAAATGTTGGAGGGAAATCCGAGTTATATTTTCACTCTTATTCAGAAATTCAATCAGCCTGATGCAAAGCCAATTATTCCCGACCATGATATTATTATTCTTTCCGATGAAGCACATCGCTCACAGAATGGTATCTTTGCGGAGAATATGTGTAAAATGCTTCCGACTGCTTCCCGTATCGGTTTTACAGGAACTCCGCTGTTCAAGTATGACAACATCACGGAGAGAACCTTTGGTACCTATATCTCGGTGTATGATTTTCAGCGTGCTGTGGACG
>JAFXDK010000019.1 GCA_017521805.1 Ruminococcus sp.
CCATTTCGGCTCGGTTAACACGGAAATGCAGTCTGCACCTGCCTTTTCGTATTCCTTTGCAATTTCAAGATAGGGAAAATCCTCTGCAATAATACCCTTTGAGGGAGAAGACTTTTTGCACTCGCAGATAAAGGAAATATCAGGCTTGCGGAGTGCTTTTTCAAACTCAAAGTCACCTTTCGGGAGAGCAAATGCACAGCTTTTTATTTCATCAAGCGAAACGCTCTTTTTTGCCGCTTTTACACGTTCAAAAGCGTGTTCGGCAAGCTTATCAAGTATTGTCATAATTCACCTCACGAATTTGAAAGCTCTATCAGCATTTCAAGAGTTTCCATTGCCTTTCCGCTGTCAATAATCTCTTCGGCAAGCTTTATTCCGTCAGCAATCGTTTCAGCCTTTTCGCCTATGCAAAGTGCCGCACCTGCATTCAGCAGAACAGCATTTCTTCTGTGCCCCTTTTCGCCACTGAGTATACTGCGTGTGATTTCCGCATTTTCAGCAGGCTTGCCGCCCTGTAAATCCTCACGGGTACAGCGTTCAAAGCCGAAGTCCTCGGGAGCAATTTCATAAGTCCTGAACCAGCCGTCCTTGAATTCAGAAACAGTTGTTGGAGCACAAAGTGAAATTTCATCAAGCTTATCCTGACCGTAAACAACCATACCTTTTTTCACACCAAGCTTCATAAGCACCTGTGCAAGCGGCTCAACAAGCGACGGGTCATAAACTCCAAGAAGCTGTCTTTGAGGACTTGCAGGGTTTGTAAGGGGACCTAAAATGTTGAACACAGTACGGATACCAAGTTCTTTTCTGATACCGCCCACATACTTCATTGAGGTGTGGTATTTCTGTGCAAAGAAGAAGCAGAAACCCACCTTTTCAAGCAATTCAATACACTTTTCAGGCTCAAGGTTTATGTTGACCCCAAGCGCTTCAAGGCAATCCGCCGTTCCGCAGTCGGAAGAAGCCGCACGATTGCCATGCTTTGCAATTCTAAGTCCTGCCGCCGCACAGACAATAGCTGTTGTGGTGGAAATATTGAAGCTGTGTGCGTTGTCGCCGCCTGTGCCTACAATTTCCATAACATCAAGGTTGTGCGTGAGCTTTGTCGCCTTGTCACGCATAGCCGCCGCACAGCCCGTTATCTCCTCGATAGTTTCGGCTTTGGTGCTTTTGGTGGAAAGTGCTGCAAGAAATGCTGCATTCTGTGTTGGTGTTGTTTCGCCGCTCATAATTTCGGTAATTACCGTGTATGCCTCATCGTATGTCAAGTCCTGCTTATCTACAATTTTTACTATTGCTTCCTTAATCATATCAGAAATCTCCTTTCACGAAGTTCAAAAGCATTTGTCTGCCATATTCCGTCATTATTGATTCGGGGTGAAACTGCACGCCGAAAATGGGATAATCCTTGTGCTGTACTGCCATAATTTCGCCATCATCAGTTATGGCTGTAACTTTAAGGCAGTCAGGCAGGGCTTTGGGATTTGCTGCAAGAGAATGGTATCTTGCCACCTTTATTCTTTCGGGAATGCCATCGAACAACATACATTCCGTATCAAGCTTTATTTCCGATTGTTTGCCGTGCATAAGCTGTTTTGCGTAAGTTACCTCGCCACCGTATGCCGCACATATCGCCTGATGTCCAAGACAAACACCCAATGTCGGCACGCTTCTTGCAAGCGTTTTCGCAATGGTAAGAGTTACTCCTGCATTATCAGGTCTGCCGGGGCCAGGAGAGAGAATTACTTTTTCGGGGTGAAGTCCCCGTATTTCATCTGTACGAAGCTCATCGTTTCTTATCACCTTTATATCTGGCGTAATTTCTCCGATAAGCTGATAAAGGTTATATGAAAAGCTGTCATAATTATCAATGAGAAGTATCATAAATCCGCCTCCTCTGCTATTTTTAGAGCATTCACTACTGCCGCCGCTTTGTTTATGCATTCCTGATATTCATTTTCGGGAACAGAGTCAGCAACAATTCCCGCACCGCTTCTGATGAATACCTTTCCATTTTTCCTGTAGGCAATCCGTATTGCAATACAAACGTCGAGATTTCCCGTAAAGTCAATGTATCCGATTGCTCCGCCGTAAATTCCACGCTTGTTGTTTTCAAGCTCTCCGATTAGCTGACAAGCTCTTATTTTCGGTGCACCCGAAAGCGTTCCTGCGGGAAGCACGGCGCTTACTGCGTCAAGTGCGTCACAGTCCTCACGGATTTCTCCTCTTACGGTTGAGCCGATGTGCATAACGTGGGAATAACGCTCTATATTGCGGAGCTTCTCAACCTCAACCGTACCGAATTTGCTGATTTTGCCCAAATCGTTTCTGCCTAAATCCACAAGCATATTATGCTCTGCAAGTTCCTTTTCGTCAGCAAGCAGTTCCGCTTCAAGCGCTTTGTCCTCAGCTTCGGTTTTACCTCTCGGACGCGTTCCTGCAAGGGGAAAGGTGTGGAGTACGCCGTTTTCCAGCTTGACAAGTGTTTCGGGAGAAGCACCTGCAACCTCCACGTCAGTTCCTGAAAGATAGAACATATACGGCGAAGGGTTAAGTGTTCTAAGAACACGATAGGTACTCAGCAGACTTCCCTCAAAGGGTGCAGAAAGACGGTTTGACAGAACAATCTGGAAGATATCGCCCTCATGGATGTGATGCTTTGCCTTTTCAACCATATTGCAGAACTGTTCCTTATCAAAAAGCGATTTTATCTCTCCTGTTAAATGTCCGCACTCGATTTTCTTATCGCCTGTGCGGATAAGCTCAATAAGCTTTTTCAATTCATAAACCGCTTTATTGTAGTTTGTTTCAATATCATTAAGCGACATATTCACAATGAGAATAATTTTCTGACTGACATTGTCAAAGGCAATAACCTTATCAAAAAGCATAAGGTCAACGTCCTTGAAATTCTCGGTATCCTCTGCACTGTTTCGTACAGTCGGCTCGGAATATCCGAGATAATCGTATGAAAAATAGCCGACAAGTCCGCCTGTAAAAGAAGGGAGATAATCGAATTTCGGACTTTTATATTCCGACATAAGCTGTCTGATATGTTCATCGGGATTATCAGATTTAAGCCTTACATCACCGATTTTCATATCCTCGCCCTTGCAGGTGATTTCAAGCTTCGGGTCGAAACCAAGAAACGTGTAGCGTCCCCACTTTTCATTTGCCGCTGCCGATTCAAGCATATAGCAATGGGATGATATATTTTTCAGTTTCTGCATAGCTTCAATGGGCGTACAGATATCTGAAAGTATTTCACAGCTTACGGGAATGATGTTGTATTTTCCGCTTGCCGCAATATTTTTTATTTCTTCAATATCGGGTAAAAATTTCATAATGCACCTCCGTGTAAAACAAAAAGCTCCTCTGATTCTGTCAGAAGAGCTTTCGCTGTGCACAAACAAAAACGCCCCTGACAGAATTTCATAAAAATAGAATTCTGCCAAGGACGAATAGCTGCAAATATATATAACTTGCCCGTATCCGCGGTGCCACCTTGATTCACAGGAACGACCCTGTGCGCTTAGCAGAGTGCCAACACACTCCCGACAACTGACGTATGCCAACACGTCGCAGAATACTCAGCATGGCAAAACCACGCTTTTGACTGCGCCCTCAACGGTCCATTTGACAACTTGTTTCTTACCTGACTCTCAGCACCACAGGTTCTCTGTAAAGGCATCATTGCCGTTATCTCCGTCTCAACGGTTTATGAATATTCAGTTTTTTACATTATACCACTATCGCTTTACTTTGTCAATAGGTTTTCAGTGTTTTTTATATTTTATTCAAAACTCAGTGACTTAGTTCGTGATTTCAGTTGATTTTCCATGTAATGCCAATTACGATTTTTGTTATTGATTGAAAGCCAGATTATATTTCTTTTAACCGTCAGCTGCGATTGTACTCAAACTTCTCAATCTGACAGCTATGCTTCTTCTCTTTCTCATCATAATTAATACCGACCAGAAGAATATCTCCGCCATAGCCCGAAATTGCATCGCAATAACCGTTCTCCTTAATCTGCTCAATCGCACCACCACTGGAATGATTCCATTTCAGCTCAATCAGAAGTGCAGGCTTGCGAGAATTTTTCTTCGGGAAAAACAGGATATCTGCATATCCCTTGCCGCTTGGAAGCTCCTGAAAATCGCAATAATCATCCACACGACTCACATAGGCAAGCATGATCACCATACGCAATGCCTGTTCGTTGTTGTAGAATTTGGCATTGGCATAATACTGATGTGCCATTTCAATTCGCTGTGCGACTTCATCACCGTCCATGCGGAGGGTGGCTTTCAGCAGGGCATCGGAGTTTCGGATGACTCTGGAGAGTTCTTCACGGGAGCTGTTCATAGTAGCAGTAATGAATTCCCGTCGCACTTCTTCGTTCGGAATATAGGCAAACCCCTCTGCATTGTTGAATGCCAAATATCCAAGATGAATCAAGAGAGTTAGAACATCATCACTGTTTTTCATGCTCTTCATATCATTTTGGAAGGTTCTCGGATTAATTTCTACCGTTTCTCCCGAAAGCATTGCTAATATCTTTTTACGCACATCATCGAAGTCTGTATCGATGTAAAATTTTAATGATTCATAGGTTTCCGTCGTTGTCCAGTAACTTCCGAATTCTCCGCTATCAATCGCATTCATGACAGAATTCGGACTATACACCGACTGCTTATGGTTGAAGGAATAACCATCATACCAACGCTTGCATTCCTCAAAATCCATATCATAAAGTTCGCACAAATCCTGCACTTCCGATTCGGTGAAGCCCACATACTCTGCAAGCTTACCAGGACTAACCATAGTGTACTCTCTGAAATTATTCAGTGCAGACTGTGTGCCATACTTCTTGATGGGCAGAATGCCTGTGATGTAGGCAAGCTTGATGAAAGCATCGGATGCCACACCCTTAAACATGGCTCTCAGAAATCTTACATATTCGTCTTGCAGAGACTTATTGTCTTTCGCCTCACGGAATAGACAATCCCATTCATCAATGATAACAATAAACTGTTCATCTGTAGCGTTATTAATGGTGAATAACGCATTCGCTAAAGATTTTTCATCCTTGTCAACAATATCGGGATAAATCTCAAGCAATTCTTCAATTACCTGCAACTGCATAAAAGAGACAATCTGCTCCATTTGCCCTTGATCAGCTGCAACGCTTTTCAACCATTGTATGTCAAGAAAAATAACTGTATTCTTATTCAGCTCATCTTCAAACGTCGGCAGTCCAGCAATTTTCAGACCAGAGAAAATCTCTCTTGAATCACAGCCCTTGCTGTAATACGCAGCCAGCATATGTGCCGCAATGGATTTTCCGAAACGGCGTGGTCTGCTGAAGCAGATGAGCGGACGCATTCTTCCGATTCTGTTATTCGTAAACTCAATTAATCCTGTTTTGTCAACATAGGTATCATCGCCCGCAACAATCGCAAACGCTTTATTCCCCGGATTCACATACTTTCCCATATGGCACACGCCCCTTTCTTACTATTGGTATTATACCATAAATTCTGCACTATTGCAAGTGCCATGGGAGAAGATTCAGAATTCTCCCCATCCCATCATTTATTGCAATCTACTCTTTGCACTTTGCTACTCCTATTGAATTTGCTTGCAACGCTTACAAGGTATATGGCATTTTATTTCTTATAGTACTCATAATACCCTATTCGTCTATGTAAGCATGATACATCTAAGACAACCTCTTGCTCTGGAAAACTACCAGGATGTCATAAATAGAGCGAGGGCACTATATGAGCCCCTTTTCGTATAATGATAGTGTGAATCTTATTTTTCTTATTGGCAAAATGTGCAGCCGTTTCTTTGTAAAAAGAAGTAGATAAAAAAGGTCTTCCGGAAACTCGCATTTCCCCACCTCGATAAACAATAATGTCAAAAGGAACAGGTGGAAATTTCCAAATTTCTCTTTGATAGGTATCTATTAGTACATCATCATAGCAGTTGCCTCTTTTTAATCCGTGACTCTGAATTGAAATCAACTTATTTATGATTGATTCATCTAAGTTCCGAATATAGTCTCCCCATGTTTGCTCACAAAAGGATTTTAATTCAGCATCATTAGTGAACTCTTTTATCAAATCTCTTTTTAATAACATTTTGCTAATTCTCCATAAATTTGATACAGTTCTGACCATGTGATTACTGATTTTTGCCTAATTTATACACCTAGATGCCTCTCAATCACCGCCATAATCTCATCCAGCCGCTTCTCACCAATGCCTTTGATACGTAACCGTCAAATAAACCGCGTCCTATAAGATACAAAACTACCCTCGCCAGTGGCGAGGGTAAACTTTATCAATCATTCCACGGGAGCAGTATCGTGCCTGCCAAATTAGAAAATAGGTCGGTCAGATACTTTTCAACGTCCAAACCGTTAGCCTGTGCTGTTGAAATTATCGAGTACAAAATGGCGCTGCATTTTGCACCTCTTGCAGTATTATTGAAGAGCCAGTTCTTACGGCCGACTGTAAATGGTCTGATAGCATTTTCAGCACGGTTGTTATCTATGGGAACATCGCCGTCTTCAAGGAACGTATACAGATATTTCTTTTCATTGAGCGTATATCTGACTGCATCAACAAGCTTGTTCTTACCGCTGACCTGCAATGTTTCCACCCACGCAAAGAAAGCATCAAGTAAAGGCTTGATCTTTACAAGACGCTGCTTATATCTTTCCTCAGCAGTAAGTTCTGTCAGCAATTTTTCTTCATGGTATATCCTGTTGCAGAAATCCACGCCTTTGGCTGCTGATGATGTTTCATATGCTGATTTTTCCTTAGGCATTGCGTTTATCCAGTATCTTCTTACATGGGTGAGGCAGCCGCATCTCCTTGTATTTTGAAGTGCGTTGTATGCTGCATAACCGTCACATACAAGGAACCCATCAAATTCTCCAAGAAATCTGACAGCGTTTTCGCTTTTCCTTGTAGGATGATAATCAAAAATGATATTACTGCGGTCATTGATCTTTCCGTTGCAGTATACCCACATTCTTGAATCGGTCGTTGCCTTTCTGCCTTCTTCGTGCAGTACCTGAAATACTGTTTCATCAGCGTGAATGATCTTTTCTGATAACAGCTTTTCTTTCATATTCTGCACTATGGGAGCACACCATTTCTCAGCTGCATAGCATACCCAGTTCGACATAGTTGCTTTCAGTAATGGTATCCTTTGATTTGAAGTCCTTCTCCTGCCTATGTAGAGGCACAGCTTTACAAAACTTCTCATAAACAATATGTGCAAGGAGTTTAGGAGAACAAAAACTGTGAGGAATTATCGGCTTTGGATAATCTGCAAATCTGATATGACAGGGTTCGGTACTTTTTTCAGGATTCATACCACATTCTTTGCATTTATATTTTTTGGCAATATGACGACGGATATAGAATTTACCCGGTATGTAAACCAATTCGTCGTATACCTTTTCTTCACCGATTTCTTCCATTTCAGAGCCGCATTTTTCGCATATTGGCTCATTTTCGTTATGTATGATTTCTTCAACCGGTAAATTGCTCATCCAGTCATCATGAGTACGCTTTTTCTTTCTCTGATGTGCAGGGACTGCTATAGTCTCTATAGGAGCAGAAACAGCCTGTTCTTCTTTCAGAAACATTGAAAGCTGTGTACCTTCATCGGTATCAAAGATAACAGATGTCTGTTCGGTTTTTCTTCCAAATACCTGTTTTTTCAGCCATTCATACTGTTCCTGCACAAGAGCAAGCTGTTCTTTTAATATTGCATTTTCATTTTGAAGTGCAGTATGATCTGCAACTAATTTTTGAATATCACGCTCTGACATACTACACACCAACCTTCGTTTTATGATACTATTATTATACCATAAAACCGCCAATAAATCAAGAAATATCGCAGAATTTCTTAATACAATATGCTTGGTTTCCCTTCACGGATGGCTTTAGGCTGCTCTATTTTCAATCCTTCAAGCAGCCAGCGTGTCTGCTGTGGTGTAAGCAGTAATGCTTCTGTTTCATTACGCGGCCATTGAAATTTCCCATTGTCAAGACGTTTATACAACAGAAGAAATCCGTCACCTTCCCAAAGAAGTCCTTTAATGCGGTCACAACGTCTGCCACAGAACAAGAACAATGATGTGCTATACGGATCAAGTTGTAATTGTGCTTGTACTATTGTTGCAAGTCCGTCTATTGAGCGACGCAGATCAGTATACCCTGTGACGATGTATACCTGTTTATCTAATGACAGATCATTCAACATAATTCGTGTACTAATACAAGCAAAGTATCTGCTGAGATATCTGCCGGAAGTGATATTTGCAAGCCATTTTTCTCGATGCAAATATCTGAGGTCGCTCTTGGAACAACTACTGGCACTATTGCCGGTTTTGATTCCAAACACTGCTCCCGAACTTTACGAAGGTGATAGTAATATGTCTTAATATTGATCCCGTTCTGAGCGCGCTGTTACGGTCATTCCGCTTTCCTGCTGTGCTTTTATCTGCTCCATCCATTCCTGTAGCTTTACATCTCGCTTGACAGTGGTAATAGCTGTCGTTGTTTTCATTTCCGTATTCCTCCTGCGTCTAATTTAGTCCAGTTCACTCCATAGACTATTTTAGTCACTTTAATTTTGTCTATGGACTTGCTTTGTCTTTATTATACATCAGATTTCTTTTTTGAGGAATACGTTCTTTATTTGACGGTTACTTTTTATCAAAAAATTCATGCGTAGCTGTACGGTGGCTGTATTTCACTCATTTTAGATAAAAACAACCACCTCCCAAATCATTGGAAAGTGGCTATATTACGTTGGTTGCGGCGGCAGGATTTGAACCTACGACCTTCGGGTTATGAGCCTTGTTTGAAATTTACACAGCCTTAAAAAAATGATACAATTAATTATCATAAGAAAGGCGGTAAATAAAAATGCAAGAAATCACACTTGAAGAATGGTTACTTAAATGGTACAAACTATATACCAAACCAAACATTAAACATTCAACAGCTGTAAGTTATGAATGTTACATAAGAAAACACATAACTCCATTAATTGGAGATATTCCTATGAATGAAATTAATTTAGAAATCATTCAGCGTTTTTTTAATCAAAAAAGCGAAACTCTTGCTCCGAAAACGGTCAGAAATATCAGAATGATGTTACATTCAGCATTCAAGTATGCTTTTTTAGAGGGGTTAATTCCGATTAATTACATTGAATACGTTATTACTCCTTCAGTTGTGAAAAAAGAAATGCGTGTTTTAACTCGTTCGGAACAAGATAAACTAATAATAGCTGTTACCAATACCGATGAGCCATATGCCTTCGGTATATTATTATGTTTGACTACAGGAATCAGAATTGGTGAACTTTGTGCATTAAAATGGGAACACATTGATTTTGATTCTGAAAAATTAAAAATACGTCAAACTATTCAAAGATTAATGAAACTTGATGACGATGGAGAAAAAAACAGTACAAGTTTGGTTACTGGAACACCTAAAAGCAATTCATCAATACGTGATATACCAATTCACGATATTATGCCCCGTATTAAAAAGCATAAGGAAAATATGATAAAGCATTATGGTGCTGCCATTGTAAGCTCATCAGAATATGTTATAACACATCGTTTAGGACATTCTGTTGAACCTAAAACAATGCAAACATATTTCAAGAAAACAATTGATGATATTGGAATTAAAGAAGCAAATTTTCACGCATTAAGGCACACATTTGCTACAAGAGCATTAGAAGCAGGAGTTGACTTTAAAACACTTAGCGTTCTTCTTGGACATTCGGACATAAGTGTCACGATGAATCGCTATGCTCACGTATTGGATGATACAAAATCCAATGCAATGAGCAGTATTATCTCGGTTATTCTTCCTCCAGAGGATTAATAACAGCATAGAATATGGTTGCAAACATATACAAGGACGGTTGCCCACTTCCGTCCTTTTTCTATGCTCATATATCAAATAAGTGGAAATAAAAACGCACAAATCAAAGTGCAGAAAGAGGGCAAATAAAATGAAATCAATAGCTTTTTTCAACAACAAAGGCGGAGTTTCTAAAACAACAACAGCGTTGAATGTTGCTTACATTCTCGGTCAGGTTTACAAGCGAAAAGTACTTGTAGTTGATTGTGACGGACAGCAGAACGCTTCACGTTTTCTTGCTGATAATATAAGCGAAATCGGATTGGAAAGTGTACTTACTGATTACACTATTTCTCCCGAATCGGCTTTATCAGAAACAAGATACGATAACATAAACGTACTTACATCTACTCCCGAAATGAATCGCTGTACAGAAAAATTCCAACAGCTTGACGATACGGAAATTATAAATAATCTCACAAAGATTATACGCTTCTGGGAAGAAAAATATGATTACGTTCTGCTCGACTTACCTCCTGCTTTGAACAGTCTTACAGAAGCAATCATTAGCATTACAGACGGTGTTATAGTTCCTGTAGAACTTGGCACATTCGCTATCCAGGGAATTGCAAAAGTTACAGATACAATAACAAAACTTAACACAGCTTTTATCGGTTGTGTTATTACAAAGTATGACAGGAAAAATAAAGCGGATGAAGAATTGAAAAAGCTTCTTGAAAATAATCTCGGTGATAAAATTTTCAATACTGCTATCCCTTATTCAAATATAATCCGCAACAGTATGAACTATAAGCTTACAGCTTATGAATATATGCACTGGTTGAATCCTGCAAAGAAATTTGTGGAACTCACAGAAGAAATTATCAGAAAGGTTGGTTAAGTATGGCGAAGAAGTTTACAATTGATACATCAATTGCGGCAGATATAAAGTCTGCCGCTTCTGATAGCTTTAAGGATAGTATTCGAATGATAGAGCTTGAAAAAATCAAGCCGAGTATGGATAATTTTTATTCTTTAAGTGATATAGAAATTCTTGCAGATGATATTGAAAGACAGGGACTTAAGCACAACATTGTTGTTGTTGAGGACAGCGAAAACCGTGGAACGTATTTCATCAAAAGCGGTCACAGAAGATTCACCGCTATTCAGCGTTTAGTAAGCGAAAATAGATACAACTCAAAATACATTCCTTGTTTTGTGGACGGAATAAAATCAAAGAGCGAAACAGTTCTTGATTTAATTATGCTTAATGCAACGACAAGAGTTATGACGGATTCAGAACTTTTCAAACAGTATGAAAATCTGAAAGAAACTCTTGAAAATCTCAAACACGAAGGAATAAAAATTAAAGGACGGCTAAGAGAAAAAGTTGCTGAAATGCTTAATGTTTCTCCTGCACAGGTCGGAAAAATTGAGAATATAAAGCACAATGCAGTTCCCGAAATTATCGATGCTGTTGAAAGCGGAGATATGACAATAGCAACTGCGGACAGCATTGCTAAACTTCCAGAACAGGAACAGGAGGAAATTATTGCTGAAACTCCTGTGGAGGAAATTACAACCAAAGCTGTCAAGGAACACAAGGAGAAAGCCAAGAAAAAGACAGAGAAAAAATCAGAAGAAAAGATTGTTACCGACGATGATATTCTTCTTATGGAAATTGCCGATGAAGATTATTTAGAGGGAAAAAACGATACTGATATTTTTTCTGATGATGAATCGGATAGTTTAAATAAGAACGATGCCGAAGAAGAAAAATACATTTCCGAATCTGCTAAAAATGAAATGGAACTTATGAATTGGGCAATGTCACTCAGTAAGGAACAGATAGCATATCTTTGTGATGGCGGTTGGTACAACAACACCATTAAAGGATATCTGATTTCAGCAGCTAAAAAGGCAGATTTCAGCAATGAGCAAATTAAACTTCTTTTAAACGGAGTAAGATTTGCTTTATCAGAACTTGATAAAAACGATGCCGACAATGTATATGTCAACGAAAATTATTAAAAAGCAAATTTGGAGGTTAATTCAAAATGAGTAAAATTTCACACGACCAGAAAATAGCAAAGCTTGAAGATGCTATTGCAAAAGAGGAACTTATAATTGAGGAAAGCAAAGCGAAAATCAAAAAATATAAAGCTGAACTTAAAACTGCAAAAGCTGAAAAAGAACAGTCCTTTGCAAATGAGCTGCTTAAACTTATGAAGTCCAAAGGACTTTCACAGGCTGACTTGATGAGTACACTTAATCAGCTTAATGCCAATAACAGCACAGCGGAAACAGAAAATGTTTCTTCTCCAGATGTAAATTCTGCTTCACAGAATTTGTAAAAATATTCCGTCCTCTGACGGCAAAGTGAGCGTAGCGATTTCTGAAATTGATGTTGACCAAAACATCATTCAGGGGGTATTAGGGGAACTCCCCTAACAAGCGAATAGGTACAGCCGTGGCAGTACCTATTCTGTGCTTGCCACTACGTGATTTTTAAGTAAATTCCACAGGGCAAAAATCCTATGGAAAAAGAAAAAGTTTCACAGGAAATTTGAAAGGCGGTTTCCAATGGGCAGAACAAAGACAACGCATATAACAATGCGATTAACTCCTGCGGAGAAAGAAAAACTATCATCGAAAGCGGCAGAAGCAAGAATGAGTATGTCACAATATCTTCTTGCTCTGTCGGAACAAAAAAAGATAATTGTCGTTGATGAACTTCCCGAACTCGTCAGACAGATTATCAAAATTGGCACAAACGTCAATCAGATTGCAATGGTAGCAAACACTCACAAATCAGTTTCGCAGAAACAGATTGAAACAGTTGAAAGTCAGCTTTCCGATATTCAGAATCTTCTGGGGAATCTGATTGATGTGATAAAAAATTCAAAAGATGAGATTGAAGTATAATGGCATATGTAGGAAAAACTTCGATAATGTGCGATACGCATATGGACAATGCAATTAAGTATATCACCAAAGAGGAAAAGGCACTTTCACTTGAAGAAATGAAAAAACATCTCGACAATCGCTTGAATCATTTAAGCGATGTAAATTCCTCTGTCGGTGAAAAAGCAACTTACTTGAATTGCAGTTCAAAAAACACTTACAAAGATTTTGAAAATATGCGTAGAGCATTTGACCAGGACAAAGGAGTAATAGCACATCATTATTACCAATCGTTTCAAAAGGACGATAATGTTACTCCAGAACAAGCACACAAGATTGGTGTGGAGCTTGCGAAGAAAATGTTTCCAAATTTTCAAGTGGTTGTATCAACTCATATTGACCGTGAACATCTTCACAATCACATTATTGTTAATTCCTGCAATATTGTTACAGGGCAGAAGTGGCACAGCAATAAAAAATCACTTGCGGAAATCCGAAAAGAAAGTGACAAGCTTTGTCTTGCAAATGGTCTTGGAGTTATAACAAAAGAATCAAAGTTCAAGGGCATTGACCGCACGACTTATCAGCTCGGACTAAAAGGAAAGTCCTGGAAAATAAATCTTGTCCGTGACCTTGAAAAAGCTGTAGAGTGCTGCAAGAGTAAAGAAGAATTTATTTCCTTTATGGAGAAAAAAGACTATACCGTTCGCTATACTGATAGTCACATAACGCTGACAAAGAACGGTGAGAAAAAAGGAATAAGAGTTGATACCCTTGCAAAAACTTTCGGTGACAAGTTTACAAAAGAAAACCTTGAAAAGAAAATGGGATATTTCAGAAAGGCTGAAATAAAACCTCAATCAGAGCTTAACACATCAGCTCCTGTGAAAAAGAAAAAGACTTCTCCAGAAGTAAAAAGCAATTGGGAGTATTACGAACAACAGATATTCAAGCGTAATAATTATCTTCCCTCTGCTCCTGCTCGTGTAGTTCGTGACCAACGTGCAGTAAAATGCAGTCGTGTTTCAGCAAAGTCGCTTTTGTATTCAAGAAACATTTTCGATTTTGTTATCCGATGCCTGATACTTCTTTTATCCATTCGGAAAAGAAAAAATTATAATAGAAACTACAAAAAGCGTAAGCAAGTCTATTATAAAAAAGTTCAGACAGTTCCGAAGCAGCAAACATATGAATACATCAACTTTGGTAACATCAGATACAATGAGCTGACAACAGCAGCAGGACAAAATTACTCCGTTAAGGTTACACTTGATAAACTGCTGCTTCTTGTAAATCAGCCGATACTTTTTTCTGGACGGATTGACAAGAACAACAACAGCGTTACGATTACTGTAAAAGCAAAGGATAAAAATTTTCTCGGTGAAATTCTTAATCTGCAAAGCAAACAAGCTCAACTCGATGAGCAGAGTGAGAAAATAGAGAACAGGAAAACCTATAATGAGCTTAAAGAAATTGCTGAACAAAGCAATACAAAGCTTAACTATTTGCTCGTCACAGCTGAACAGATGAAGATACTTAAAGAGAATTACATTCAGTTTGCATATTTTGAAAAAGGTGATAAGCTGAACATAGCTTTTCTTCCAGAAAAGACTGAACTGATAAAGAAACTTATTTATCCTGCGGAAAAGAAAAAATCTATAGAAACTCCGCAGCAGAAAAACAATCGTATTTACGCACAGTTGAAAAAACAAGCAGCTCTTAATGGAGAAAAGCTGTCGTTCAGAACGAAGCTTACCAAAGAACAACTCGATACTCTTACCGCATCGGGAGTAACATTTGCTTACTTTACTAATTCTGATGATAAGTCACTTTATAATATTGCTTATGAAAAGAAAGATGATGATAATATCAAAAAAGTATTGCAAACAGGAAATACTATAAAACGGTAAGTCACCAATAAATAATTTCAGGAGTGATAGTGTGGAAAAAAATTTAAAGCTCAAATCTGCACGTGCAGCAATGGATATGTCACAGCAGGAGTTGGCTGAAAAAGTTGGTGTTTCACGGCAGCACATAAACGCTATTGAGATAGGAAAAGAAAATCCAACACTTAATGTATGTATCTCAATCTGCAAAACGCTGAACAAAACCCTTGATGAAATATTCTGGTGTGATAAATAAGAGATGCTTCTGAAAGAACAGGAGCTTTTTTCTTTTCCAAATGTAAATCGTGCTATTATAGCACAGAAAGGAGTTTATAAAGTAATATGTCCAGTAAGAATGAAATTATTAAATCTATCATACCTCCGTTATCAAAAATTTACGGGAATCCGAAAAAGGCAAAAAAGTACGGATTAAACATAGGAAAGCCACTGGAAATAAAGCAAAACATTATTAAACAAGAAATTGCTAAAACTTGCTTTGTATCTGATAGTGACGGATGTATCTACAAAGAGGGTACAAGAGAAGAATGTGAGAGTTACATATCGGAGGAACGAGAAAGCGGAATGCTTGATTTTCTACCACCATTAGGAATTTATACCAAAGAAGAATGGTTTTACTTCTTTGGAGCAACTTAATAACGATGTGTCACGGTGACACAGAAAGGAAATAAAATGGCTATATATGATTATGAAGCAAGGCTTCTGGAAGAAAAAGAAGAACTCATAATGACGAAAATGGTGAAAAACGGTTTAATAGTTGATAACGTAATTGTATTGAATCAGGACTATGACTTTATTAAAGACGGATGTGTTATCCGAGCTGAAAAGGGTTCTATAGGAATTATAAGGGACATAATTATTGACGGTATTGACGAAAATGAAAATGCCAAATGTACACTATCAATGTACTTCTATGCAAGTGATTATTGTTTATCGTTAAATTTTAGTACTACCGAAAATAACGATAACAAAATAGCTATAGAAGGTAATGAAATAAATATCAAAGATTTATTTACTGTACTTGACGAAAACAATGAGATTACACAAGCTGTAAAACAATATGAGGAATTAGAAACTGCTTTTAATATAGCCAGTAGTCGATTCTATGATTCTATGAATCTGTGGAAAGTTTTAAGGGTATTATGGATTGGTGCAATTATTTCCTCTTGTGTGTTTATAGCAATGTTTATGAAACAAAATATAGAAAGTATCCTTTGTGAAATGTTTTTAACACTTGTAATAGTTGCAATTGCTTTGATTGTAATTGTAGTTATATGGAAAATTACAGATGTCTTTTATTCTGATACGTCTATAGGCAAGAAAAAAGAAAGAGAACTCGAAGCAGCACTTGAAGTAATTGAAGAACTTGACAAAAAGTCTTGCGGTGAAAGGGAAAATTAAAAATATGACAACAATAACTAAAAATGAAATAATAGAGCTGCCTGACGGTACAATGAAAGTATCGCTTGAGGACTTTCCTGAACTCAACAAAGATGTGAACTATTTATTCATCCCCAAAAGTTGCTATTGGATAAGCGAATATGCGTTTCGCAACTTACCGAACTTGAAAGGAATATGGTTGCCTGAAACGCTGACCGTTCTTAATAGAACAGCATTCAGCGGACTGGATAATTTGGAATATATTCTTGTTCACAATATGCAGACAAACTATAAAGGCAGTCAGGGTTATGAATATCCTGATAATTTTAATGGCTTATTTGC
>JAFXDK010000020.1 GCA_017521805.1 Ruminococcus sp.
GTATGGCATACTTCTGGTTTGATGACGAGGAAAGCGATTTATCAATGGACTGTACAGCCGAATTCAATGGCAGAGAGATGAAACGCATATACATAAATCAAATTCATGTGTTTTAATTGGTTCTATTAGTTAATCCCAATATATCGAACTGACTATATTATATAGCCATTTTAATGTCATCTATTTTGAGCAAGACAGACATCAAACCTCCGATGTGAAAGCATCGGAGGTTTTTTGTTGCAATTATCTGCGGAATGTGGTATAATATATGTGGTCGGACTGACCGATAAGAATTTATCTAAAAATAACGAAAGAGGTGAAATGCGTGACGGAATACAGAATTACAAAGTATAATCCAACCAATCGTATCAATGGTGTTTATATGGCAGACGAATGGACAAGCTTCAGCGATATTGGAAAGACGTTTGGCGATACAATACTATCTCAGGATGATTATTTGAAAACAGAGCAAGCATACATAGATTGCTGTATCGAATTGATTGAGAAAGCGAAAATCTCGAAGCTCTATATTAAACAGGCAGAGTATTATACCGAGAATGTTCGGTTTTCCTCAAGCATTTCCAACACACATGAAATTCGTCAAGTTATTACAGCTTGCCTTCGTGAACAGTGCTGGTTAAAGCTTACATCTAAAGATTTCTTTATCCACTTTGGCTATGACTACTATATGTACATTGGTTCTTCACTTCCCACCGATAGTGTTATAGAAACTGCAACACACTATGGTCTTTATTGTGAGCAATACTCCAGTCCGTATACCTGTTGACAATACCCAGCAGGCAGACAAATTCCAATTTGTCGAATTGAATATTATTACATAGCCATTTTAATGTCATCTATTCTGAGCAAGACAGACAGCAAACCTTCGATGTGAAAGCATCGGAGGTTTTTTGTTGCAATTATCTGCGGAATGTGGTATAATATATGTGGTCGGACAGACCGACAAATTTGAATTTGACGAGGTGAGTATACAGCATGAAGATTCATAATGCACAGTATAAAATTGATGATAGCAGTATTTTGAACTACTATGAGGTTGGAACCGCAAAAAACAAATTATTACTGCTTCATGCCCAAGGGACAAACTCTTGTAGCTTCGATAAGGTTGTTACCAAGCTCGCAAAGCACTACCATGTGTATCTGGTAGATTATTACGGACACGGAAAGAGTTCCCACAATCCAGAAAAATACAATCTGGTCAGTATCGGCAACGACATCATGGACTTTATTGAAAATGTGATTTGTGATTCTGTTGCCGTGTTGGGTCATTCATCGGGTGGACTGATTGCAGCATACATTGCAGCACACTCTCCCAGATGCTCCAAACTAATATTGGAAGACCCTCCGTTCTTCTCAAGCTGGGGCGAAAGAAGATATAATACATACAATTACAAAGATTTATCCTCTGTCTGCCATAATTTCCTTTTACAGGATGTGGAAAAGGATTTCGTCTATTACTATTTCAAGAATCAGTATTGCTGGAATTTCTTTCCCGATGAATCCAGAGAAACTGTCAGAGAAAAACTGAGTGGTTTTGCATTGAAATACCGAACCAAACATCCCGACAAAAATCTGAAAGTTCTGTTTTGGCCTAAAAAGTTTTTAGAAGGCTTTAACGGTCTACAGGATTATGACCCCCATTTTGGAGAAGCATTTTATAACGATTCATTCAATGATACGGTTGATTACATTGACCTTCTTTCTAAAATCAAATGCACAACTCTGTTTATGAAAGCAAAGACAACGATTGGTGAAAATGGTTTGTTGCAAGGCGCATTGTTTGATGAAGATTTACAAAAGGTCGGTGCATTGATTCAAAACATGAAAATCCAATATTTTGATTGCGGTCACGGCATTCACTCTGAAAAACCGAAACAGTTTGTGGAAGCAATAATTTCAATTTGACTAATTCCAATTTGTCTAACTGAACATATTCTTAAATGTCATCTATTTTGAGCAAGACAGACATCAAACCTCCGATGTGAAAGCATCGGAGGTTTTTTGTTGCAATTCTATATAAAGTGTGGTATAATATATGTGGTCGGACAGACTGATATAAGAATATGTCGGAGAGATAAGGAGGAATTTAATTAATGAAAAAAATACATAAATTGGATTTGATTTTACTGGTTGGACTTGCACTTATAGCAATAGTAAGTGCGCTTATTGATATTTTTTATGTTGTTGTTTTTCCCGTGTGTTCTTGCGCAAGTGCATTTTATGCCTCTTTTCCTTTGTGGCTTATATTGTTCATATATTCTTTGATTAAATATACAGATAAAAAAGAGGAGGAGAAACCCCAATTTGTCAAGTGGTATACGGTGTTTTTTTTACCGTTTCTACATGTTGCGTTTTTAATAGTCGGCTTTATCCTCGGTATAGGGTTGAAAAACTTGTTTCAGCTATAATTTTTACATAAGATGGGGGGAGCCAGAGTCTTATGAAACTTTCGGTTAGTAGGTGTATCGCCATGCCGACAGACTCGTAAGCTAGTGCTTACTGCTACACGCAAACTATCAGTTTGTATGATAGACAAATTCCAATTTGCTGAACTGAATATGATACACAGCCGCCTGTAAATCATCACAGGTGGTTTTTCAATGTCATCATTAGAAAAATTTTTGAAATTATGTCCTATTTTGGAAATTGTTTACGACTGTATTATATAAAAGGGGGAGTGTTGATGTACAGCAATAGTTTACAAAAAAAGCAGATAGAAGTACTTGCAAGAGAAATATTCGACGAATACTGTAATTATGTTTATATAATCGCCGCGAGTAAAATAAAACGATGCGGAACAAAAGAAGATATAGAAGAATGTGTCAGTGATGTTTTTGCTGAGATATTCAGAAATCCTGATATTCTCAGCGGACAAGTCAGCAATCTGAAAAGCTATATCGGGACCATTGCCAAGCGGCGCGCTATAGATACATACAGACGTCTCAGCGTACATCAGGGGACAATGCTGTCTATTGACGATGAAAATATAACCGAGGCGGCATCAGGGGAAAATATAGAGGAATCGGCGGAAATACGTGAACGTAACAGTATACTGTTATGCAAAATAAAAGAATTGGGAGAGCCTGATTCAACAATTATCATAGAGCAGTTCTATTATAATATGAAAGTGTCCGAAATAGCAAAAGCAATTTCAATGACAGCCGCGTCTGTGCAGAAACGAAGTATCAGAGCAAGAGAGAAGCTGAAAATTCTCCTTGCCGATGCCGGAATATCTTTGTAAGGGGGTAAGGGAAATGAGAAGAAATATATTTGATGATGTGGATTTCAATACAGCCGAAAAAATTGCCGAAGAATTTCCTGCACTTACAAAAAAGGATATAGACAGAATGTTCAGGGCTTCAATGAAAAAAACTGAGGAATTCCCTGTAAATGAGGAAAGCAGAGATAGAATTTTTAATTCTGCATTGGAAAAATCAAAGCCTGTCAGCTTAATTGACAGCTTTGAAAATGCTGAGGTAATGCAAGTTGAAAAATACAAAAAGCCGCGCATAAGCAGATATATCGGATTTGCCGCCTCTGCTGTCATAGCAGTTGCGGGAATCGGGGGAATGTTTCTCAGCAGAAACGGTGGAAATCCCTCTGCTCCCGATTCTACACAGCCTGCCACGGAGATTGTAACTGAAAATCCCACAGAATCTGAGGAAAATATGACCGTATACGAAAAAGCTGCTTACAGAATAACTGACGAATATCTTACACTGGGAAGATATATCTATGCAGGCGGCTTTGAATATAAGGACACTAACGGGCTTCCGCCAAAGGAAAGCGGCATTGAACTAAATTATAGCTATATACATTCTGACAGCGGTATTGAGGAAAACGGCTCGCAGGTATACTATCCCGTTATTGACGAAAGATTTCCCGATATGGAGGCTTTGAAAGAGTATTATTATTCTTACAGGACGGCAGGGTATACCGTGTATGCTGAGGATATGGCGCTTGAAGATGTGCTTTTCGGTGGAGACGTTACCGCGGAAGATATGGCATCTCCTGAAGCTGTGGGGGATAAGCTGTACAATAAGGACGGAGTGTTCTATGAGTATATCAATATCAATGGTGAGCTTTATATGCTGCAATATCCCATTGTAGACGGAATTAAGGCTATCAGCGCTATGAAATGGGTTGATAAGCCTGTTGTTTCGGATATAACCGAAAATAGCTTCACGGCTTCACGAAAATTTGTCTCGGTGGTGGGAAATGAAATGGCTCATGTTACAACTGATTTTGAGATTGTATGGGACGAAACGGCGCAGGATTGGCGTGCAGCTTCCGAGACTATAACCGGAGAGCTTGTTGAGTAGGACTGAAATAAACAGAAAAGAGGATTTATATGAATAGAAAAGGTATTACTTCCCTTGGAAATGGCAAAAAACGTCTTATTATCCTGATAGTTTTTGTTGTGGCTGTTTTAGTTGCATTATACTTTCGTGTGAATCCGAAATGGAAAGCCGCGGACCTTAAAATTGAAACAACAAGGACAGTTTATGACATTCAGTGTGTAAATTCAGAGGGAATGACTGTTGAAAGCCGAATAATTCCCCCTGACGGTTATAGTCGTGTTAACGTTGAAAGCGGAAGCTTTGCCGAATATCTGCGAAAATATCTCCTGCACCCGATTAATATAAAGCTTCCTGTATACAATGGAAAAACCTTGAACACAGATTCACCTGCAATCTTTGATATAAGTCTTGGTGATGAAGGATATCAGCAATGTGCTGACAGCATTATAAGGCTCTACAGTGATTACTTCTATGAAAACGGGCAGTTTGATAAGATTTCCTTTGAGTTTTCAAACGGCGATATCTGCGACTACAACCGCTGGCGAAAGGGTAAAAGAATGCTGGCACTGGGCGACTTCTCCTGTGAAATTCCTGCGGCATTTCCTGATGACAGCCAACAGGGCTACAGAAATTATCTCAAAACGGTTATGAATTATGCAGGAACACTTTCTCTGCTCAATGAATCTGAGCAGATTTCTCCAGATGAAATCCGTATTGGCGATATCATCTGTGATGAATCTCACGTTGTTCTCATAGTTGATGAGGCTGTCAATGAAAATGGTGAAAAATCCTATCTAATAGGGCAAAGCACTATTCCGGCTGTCTGTTTTCATATAGTTACAAATTCTGAGGGCGATGTTACTACACCCTGGTTTGCACAGGAACAGCTTGAACAGCAGAAATTTGTAATCGACAGCTTCGGATTCAGCAAAAATAATATACGTCGTTGGAAAGACGGTTTTTAGGGTGTGTTGATACTGCCATAGGGCGCATCTTATCAGTGTTTGAAGAAAAAACAGTTTTAAAAAAGTGTAACAGTATAAAACCGCACAAAGCTGAAAATCTCTGTGCGGCAATGCATTAATAAGCTGTTATGATATTTTCGACATATCTCCGCATATCCTCGCGGGATTCAACGGCATGAGTGCCGCTTACAATCTGCCATTTCTTTTCCTCGGGGAGAGAGGCGAATTTCTGCATAGCTTCGGGATTCATGGCAAGCGCCATACCAAGTCCCACGGGCATTTCAAAATTATTCATAGACAATCCTCCTGAACGTAATAGCTATAGTCTATGCTGAATTCCGAAAAATATACAAAACCGCATACAGCTGATATTCAGCTATATGCGGTAATTTTTTATCGGTTATTGACACTTTCTGGGTACATATCATGCTGTGTAAGTCTGTCCCATGCCACTTTTTCCCATTTTGTGCCGGGCTGACCGTAGTTGCAGTATGGGTCTATTGAAATGCCGCCGCGAGGGAGGAATTTTCCCCATACTTCAATATATTTCGGCTCCATAAGCTTAATGAGGTCATTCATGATGATGTTTACGCAGTCCTCGTGGAAATCTCCGTGATTGCGGAAACTAAAGAGATAGAGTTTCAAAGATTTGCTCTCAACCATTTTCACCGCAGGAACGTATGAAATGTAAATTGTAGCAAAGTCGGGTTGTCCTGTAATAGGGCAAAGACTTGTAAATTCGGGACAATTGAATTTTACAAAGTAATCCCTGTCGGGGTGCTTATTTGGGAAAGTTTCAAGCACATCGGGGTTGTAATCCGAGGAATATTGTGTATGCTGATTTCCTAAAAGTGTGATATCGCCGTGTTCGTTATCTGTTCTACCTGCCATAATAATTCTCCTTTACATTATCGGGTCTGTAACACCGTTTTCTTCAAATGCCGCAATTCTGTCGCGACATGTTCCGCATATACCGCAGGGCTTATCGCCGCCCTCGTAACAGCTCCATGTGAGCTCATAAGGTACGCCGATTTCCAAGCCGATTTTTACAATATCCTTTTTCGACATTTCCACAAAGGGAGCAATAACTTTCAGCTGATTTCCGCTTCCTATATAAATAGCCTCATTTATGGCATTGTTGAAATCCGATGAACAATCGGGGTAGGCATTGCCTGCCGCGTCGTCGCTGTGCGCGCCGTAATATATAACTCCGCAGTCATTGGAAAGTGCGATACTTGCGGCAGATGAAAGGAAAAGTCCGTTTCTGAAAGGCACATATGTGGAAACTGGCTTGCCCTCTGCCTGTTCAAGCTGTTCCGCATATGTTCCCGTGGGAATTTCCTTGTCTGAACTGCTTAAAAGTGAACAGTCGGAATCCGCAAAAATAAGCGTAAGGTCAAGGGTTTTCCACGTTACACCGTAGTATTCCGCAATTTGTTTCGCTGCCTGAATTTCCTTGTCGTGCTTCTGTCCATAGTAAATGGAAAGAGCAATAACATTTTCTGCTCCGTATTCCTTTACAGCGATACCGAGACAGGTTGTGCTGTCAACTCCGCCGCTGAATAAAACCAATGCTTTCATATTTCACCTCAATCAACTAATTTCTGCAAATCGCGGCTGCCCTTGAATTTGCCTGTATATGTTCTTGTTTCAGTTCTTGCAGAGGCGTTGCGTATGCCTCTTGCAGTCATACAGCTGTGTGAGCCGAGGATTTTTACAGCTACATCGGGAGTTCCTGCGGCTTCGGAAATAATCTCCGCAATATCTCTGCCGAGACGTTCCTGCAATTGCAGGCGCTTTGCCGCCATATCGCAGATACGGGCAATTTTGCTCAGTCCGAGAACTCGTCCATGTGGGATATATGCCACATTTACCGTCATATCGTACATAAGTGCAAGGTGATGCTCGCAATAGCTGAAAACGGTTATATCTTTCATAACTACGGCTTCTTCTGCGTCGGATTCCTCAGCAGTAAAGGTTTTACTGAACATTTCAGCTATTTCGTGATTTGTATAAGCCGTACCCTCCAGAACTTCTGCAAGCATGCCTGCAACTCGTGAGGGAGTTTCCACAAGTCCTTCACGGTCTGGATTTTCGCCGATAGCTTCGAGAAGTCCGCGTATATGGTATTCAATTTTTTCTCTGTCCATTTCAGACACCTCTTTCCTCGGGATTCCAGATAAACTTATGAAGCTGGAGCTGTAATTTTACTCCGTTGAGATTATTTTTCTTCATAAAGTCCACAATATCAGCAGGGTTGATTCTGTTGAAAACGGGGCTGATGTAAACGCTGCATTTTTTCAGCAGTTCATATTTTTCAATGATTTTTACGGCTGTTTCAAGGTCGGATATGCTTCCGGCAACAAATTTAACAGTATCGTTTTGGCGGATATAGTTGTAGTTGCCTAAATCCATGGCACGTTCCATATTGCTGTCGGGGAGTTTATAATCAAGGGTAAATGAGGGGCGGTTTTCCCTGCGGCTGAGTTCCGCAATGGATATACTTCCGTTTGTCTCAATTTCCACACTGTTGCCCTGTTCCATGAGTATATCTATCAATTCGTCCAGATTTTCTTGCAAAAGCGGCTCGCCGCCTGTCAGAGTGACGTTTTTCACTCCTGTGCCGTAGACATAGCCTGCTATTTGTTCCGCGGACAGCATTTCAGCAGGACAATCCTCGGTATTTGCCCATTTTGTATCGCAGTAGGAGCAACTGAGGTTGCATTTTCTAAAACGGATGAAAACAGCTAATTCGCCTGCTTTTCTGCCCTCGCCGTTAATACTTACAAATCTTTCCGCTACGGGATAAATCATACCTTTCCTCCATTATTTATATTTCGTAGGTTGCGCAGTTGTCGGGAGTTTCGTATACTGTTACTGTGCATACGGGAAGTCCATGAAAAGCCAGCAGTTCATAAAAATGCTTTGCAAAGTTTTCAGCTGTGGGACGGAAAGAGACTTCTGTAAGGCTGAAATTTTCTCCCTTTAAGGCATCAAGTGTGGACGCTTTCAGGCTGTCTCTTTCATATATAAGTGTATGGTCAAAGCTTTCTGCAAGGTCACGGACAGCCCTTTTCAAATCGCCGAAATCTATGAGCATACCGCGCTTTTCTCCTGATTCCTGAAGCTTTTCGCCGTTTATAGTCACTTCCACTGTCCAGCGATGACCGTGAATGTTTGCACATTTGCCGTTATAGCCGCTTAGAAAATGTGCGGAATCAAAGGCGGCGCTTGCTGTTAATTTATACATTTAAATTCCTCCAAAATAAAAAAGTGTTCTGACGCGCAGAACACTTACCACGGTTTTCTTTTGAGACAGGTATATGCCGTGAACTGTCTTTCTGCTTTACATATTATAGCATATAACTCGTTGCTTGTCAACAAAAAAAGCAGTATAACATGAATTTTATGTTATACCGCTTTTATGTGCTGAAATATCATTTGTTTGTTAATCTGCCTGTTGTAATACCGTTCATTTCGTGGATTTCCAGATTTTCAACATCTTTTGGGATTCGTTTTTCGTCGAAAAATACATACAGCACATCTTCCTGTCCATTGCCATTTTCTAATT
>JAFXDK010000021.1 GCA_017521805.1 Ruminococcus sp.
ATTCTTGATTCAGTTTTTAAGAGTCGGTGTTTATGGCACAGAGGTCACACCCGTTCCCTTTCCGAACACGGAAGTTAAGCTCTGTCGCGAAGACGATACTTGGCTGGCGACGGCCCGGGAAACTATTTCAATGCCGGCACTAAATGAGGCACTCCTTGAACGAGGGGTGTTTTTTTTGCGTATAACGATATAATTAAAATATAAAAATAATTCAAAACATGTCCGAAATGAAATAATTCAAACGAGTGTAGTATATGAACATGTTCAAAGGAAGTGAAAGGCTTGACTGACAGCGATTTAAAAGCTCTTATGCAGAAGTCCGCCGAAGCGGTACATCGCAGGATATTTGACGAATATTCGGGTTATGTCTATACAATTTGTGCCAATAAGCTGAAAAGTTGTGGTACAAGGGAGGACATTGAAGAATGTTTAAGCGATTCTTTTGCCGATATATTCACATATTTTGACAACGAGAGCAATAGAAACGGAGATTTAAAAGGCATAATCGGAACCATTGCAAAGAGGAATGCAATTGATTATTTCCGCAGATTATCGGGAAAAAGCGACAGAATGGTATCAATTGACGATGAAGATTTTCCGAAAATTCCCTCTGACATACGAGTTGATGACGAAACGGAAAAGGCTGCATTACGTGAAATAATTATGGATTGCATTGACAGGCTGGGCGAGCCTGATTCGTCAATCATAGTCTTTTACTTCTTTTATGGCAGGACATCACGGGAAATCGCAAAGCATTTACATATGAGCGATTGGACAGTACAGAAACGAATCAGCAGAGCGAAGAAAAAGCTTGAAAAGCTACTTTGCGAAGCAGGAATAAAAGGGGAGGATATATGATGAATATACGACATTTTTTCGATAACGCCGACGAAAAGACTATTGACAGAATTACAGAAAAATATCCTCCTTTGAGTTCCGATGACAAAGAGAGGTTATATGCTATGAGCAAGAAAAAATACAACAGAGTGCAGACTGAAAATAGCTCAAATGCTATAGAAGTATCGGGAGTTGAACGCTATCGCAAGCCTGTATGGCACAAGGTTATGAGTGCTGTTGCAGCCGCAGTCGTTGTTGTCGGCGGAGTTGGCGGAGGTGTACTTCTTCTTGGCAAGGGCGGAGGAGTTGATCCTATGACAGACATTGAGGCAACTGAGCCTGCGGAGGAGGAAGTTACAGAAGCAGCAGAGGTTGAAGAAACTGAGCCTGAAATTGAACAGGCAGATTACGACTACACAGCAATTGCACAGCAGTTATTTGACGATTATCTTGAAGTTGAGAGTGTAATTAAGTGGGGCGATGTTTCATACGATGAAAACGACAGCATAACATTTTACACATACAATTCTAATGATGCTAAGTGGTCGGATAATAATGTCGGCGAGAGGACATTCTACAAGGTGACAGACGAGAGATTCAGCAGTTGTCAGGATATTTACGAAATGCTCAGGGCAATTACAACGACAGAGTGTGAGCCAAAAGAAAATTTTATGAATGCAGATTGGTTTGACCAATTTAATTTAAGTAGTTTTCTTGGCGGCGATGTCAGTATGTTTGAGGTTGGTGAAAAAATTGACATTAACCATGAAATATCTGACTGGAGATGGCCCGGATACAGTATTAATAGGAGTGTATTTGTTGAATACAACGGAGAGCTTTACGTCAATCGCAGATATAATGAAACACCTGAATTTACTTCTGATGTTATCATAAAAGAAACTGGTGAAAATTGTTTTACAACTACAAGAAAATATAAATCTCCCGGTTATAGTGTTGAGGAATATTGTATTTTGGAAGTTGTTCTTGAAAATGGCGAATGGAAGATTGACAAAGTATATATTTCTGAGGAAGAATCAGAAGATGTAACTGAATCAGATGACGAATATGAATACCTTGATATTGCAGGAGATTTAACAGATAGATTTTTCTACATGATAGATGTACTTGGAGCATATAATGTAAGTTATGATAAAAATGATTTTATAACATATAACTGTTATTCAGTTTCAAATCCTGCAGCTTTTTCAGAGAAATATGGTGTAGATTTGTCAGGTGCGGAGGAAAAAACAGATTTCTTATACACAAGAAAGCTTTATAAAGTAACTGATGACCGTTTTAAAAGCTGTCAGGATATTTATAACGCATTAAGAGAGCTTACTTCATCTTCACTTTTACCCGAAGAAAATTATGAAAATGCTGATTTGCCAATATATGGCAATGAGTGGGTAACAACACCTATAGCTATTCTTGGAACTGATGTAAGTATGTACGAAAGTGGAAGCAACATTTACAATAGCTATTTCTCTGATTTTGAAAACAGGAAATTTGATATGCAGGACAGCGACAACTGGGAAGCTGCATTAAGTGCTTTCAGTTCCCATTATGTTGAGTATAATGGTAATCTTTATATAATCGGTGATATGGGTTACAGTGATATGCCGGATGTTCATGTCAATTTACAAAATGTTGAAGAGAACAGATTTTCAGTAACAAGAAAACATATTATTTCTTATGAAGATGAAACAGAAAGAATTGAAAGTTATAATTTTGATTTTGTTTTTGAAAATGGCGAATGGAAGATTGACAATGTAGAGAGAGTTGTAAGCGATGAAGAAGCTATAGGAAATGCGATTGCATCTTATGTAGACACATTAATACGCAGTGATACAGATAAATATGGAAACATTTATGAAAATCCTGATGTATTTGATTTCGGCTTTGAAATAGTAGGCTACAATGGTGAAAATAATTGTACTGCAAGGGTAATACTTACAGATTATGACTATGTAGATATAATTGAACTCACAGCTGAAATAGACATAAAGGAACAGAAAGTAATAAATGCAGAAATCATAGAATTACAATAATATCATCCTCCTTATGATAAAACCCCCGATTTCTTATGAAGTCGGGGGTTCTGCATATCCCCTTGAAATATGGTAATACTATGGTAGAGGTGAGAGTATGAAAGGGAACGACTACAAAAAACAGCGTATTTATGCGGATTTAGAGCAAAATCTCAATTACATCAAAAAAATAACGGGACATTCAACGGATATACTTGTAAATGAATTTGTCACAGGGGGAATAAAATGTGCATTTCTTTGCTGTGACGGTATGCTGTCCTCACGGGCGGCGGCTGATATGGTGCTTTCGCCAATTACAGATTTGCCAAAGCAAGCCAATGCACAGGGACTTTTTGACTATATACAGGCACATATGCTCCTTTCAGCCGACAGGAGCAATCCCGACAATTACGGCGATTTACTGCGGCTTATACATTCGGGATTTGCGGTATTTGTTGCCGAGGGAGCGAATACCGCCCTTGCATTCGGTGTACAGGGATTTTCCACAAGGGGAGTGCAGGAACCGTCGGGAGAGGGAAATATTTTAGGCAGTCACGAGGGATTTTCCGAGACAATACGCACGAATATGTCGCTTATTCGCCGTAGATTGAAAACTCCCGAACTTGTAACAAAGATGATGACCAAGGGGAGCAAATCCAACACGGAAATATGCCTTTGCTATATGAAAGACCGTGTACCACCACGGCTTCTTGAACGCATAATGAAATCCCTTGATGAAATAGATTTGGAAACCATACTTTCAACAGGTTATATGCGTCCCTTTGTGGAAAAAAAGAGCTTTGAACTATTCAGCAGTACAGGCTTGACAGAGCGTCCCGATGTGGTATGCTCCAAGCTTATCGAGGGAAGGGCAATTATTCTTGTGGACGGTGTGCCTTATGGAATAATAATTCCTCGGCTGTTATGCGAAAGCTTCCACACAATTGACGATTACGCACATAAGCCATTTTATGCCATATTCCTGCGGTGGATTCGCTATGGCGCGTTTATACTGTCATTTCTTCTCCCTGCGGTGTATACGGCGATAGTTATGTATCACCCCGAGCTGCTCAACAGCACGCTGCTTATGCTCCTTGCGGCTGAGGAGGAAAATGCACCACTTTCACTGCTTACGGAATCCTTTATTGTCCTCATTATGTACGAGGTCATACGTGAGGCAGGAGTGCGCCTGCCGAAGCCTGTAGGCGGTGCGGTGAGTATTATAAGTGGTCTGATTATCGGAGATGCGGCAGTAAAATCAGGACTTGTAAGCACTCCCTTGCTGACAATTACAGCATTATCGGTGTTGGGCGGTCTTGTTGTTCCCGATTTAAACCCGCAGATTACCCTGTTGAGATTTGCATTTCTTGCCGCAGGAGGAATACTTGGCTTTTTCGGCATAAGCGTACTTGCCTGTGCCGTTCTGACGAATATATGCGGCACAGAGGATTACGGATTCCCCTTTACTGCGCCGATTTCGCCCTTTTCTTCAAAGGGAATGGGGGATACCCTGTTTCGTATGGGATTCAGAAAAATGCAGAACAGGAATTTCACCGTGGAGGAATATCATGAGTAATAAAATAAGTCTTTTTCAGTTGTGTTCCCTTATGCTGATAAATGATGTTTTCGTTCTTTTCTGTCTTGGAGGAGGGATATCTGCGGCAACTGCGGCAGGCTTTGGAATCGGCAGTCTGATTCAGCTGATTTTTGCAATACCCCTGATATGTATGTACAAAAAGAGGGGAACACTTAACGACTGCGGAAAAATCGCAGAAATCATACTCCTTGCAGGAGTGATATTATGGGGTGGACTGCTTTTTTCCATGCTTATGGAAGCAGGAGAACTTGTATTCATTCCCTTTGAAAGCTTTGGAAAATGGGGCAGCATTATAACAACCATTCTTATCGCCGTTGTATGCCTATATATAGCCTCATCAGGCATAAAAGCTATGGCACGGTCAGCTGTTATTGCGGCGGCTCTTGGCGCACTTTGTCTTGGTGTAGTTGTTGTATCGTCGGTATTTCGTTCTGATATGGGAAATATAAAAGCGGTTGATTCTACGGGATTTTTCCGTCAGCTTTTAAAAGGATTTGCGTTAAGCGGCGGAATTGCAGGTTTTACTGTTATGCTTGGATTTGTAAAGGATAATATAACACGTACCGCAATTGGCTATTTTGCGTCTAAAGCGGTAATATCAGCGGCTGTGCTTATAACGGGAGTTCTTGTCTGCGGCGGCATAATGGAAATAATTGATTTTCCCATAGTATCAGCGGCACAGCTTACACAGCCATTTTCCGTACAGCGTATAGATTCGCTGTTTCTTATAGTTTTCACCGTATTTTCGGTATATTCCATAGCGGTGCAGGCATCGGCGGCGGAATATCTTGTAGGTGAAATATTCCCCTTTATAAAGCGTTACAGATGCAGTATAATGCTGGGTGTTATGGCGATTCTTGGTTTTTTATCAGATAAGTGGCTGTATTTCGGAGTTATCGCATCGGTATTGGCAGTAATCGGAATGATAGTCGTTCCAACGATATATTTTATAAAGAGGAAAATCAGCGTATGAAGAAAATATTGTTTGCTATCTTGTGTATGACGGCGCTTACAGGGTGCAGTACGGGAATAGACGTAAATGAAATGGCATACGTCAGGGCGGCGGCGATTGACGGGAATAACTGCTCTTTTTCCTTTTATCTCGACGAGCAGGTTGTGTCCGTTTCTGCGGACAGCATGGAAACTGCTGAATCCGCGGCAGAGCTTACTCTGGGAAAAGAAATATTCACAGGGCACACAGAGTTGGTGATACTCAATGAATGTGACAAAAGGGAAATCCTTGAATATATGCTTCGTGAATGGAAAGTGCCGCCCTCGTGCAGAGTTGCCAATGCCGAAAATGCAGGCGAGATATTGAAAAATCGCAAAGCAGAGGAAATCGTGGGAGTTATAGAAACAGCAGAGGAAAAGGGCTTGACGGAAAAGTGTGATATTGTCACAGTGCTTGGTAAGATACTCAACGGAAAAAACAGTGATTTGCCGATGCTGACAGTAGAGGGAGCAATAGAATGATTTTATTCGACAGGTATTGCAATATTCAGAAAAATCGTTTATAATTATAATGCGGTGTGAAAATACCGCAAATTTACATAAGGAATGAAAAAAATGAACAAATCAACCAACTGCGAAATGTGTACAAACTACGTCTATGACGAGGATTACGACTGCTATGTATGCATGATAAATCTTGACGAGGACGAAATGTGCCGATTTTTATCGGGTACGAATTACGCCTGCCCCTATTTCCGTCTTGATGACGAGTATGGAGTTGTAAGGCATCAGAATTAAGGGCATATCTAAAAACCCGTTTGATTAAAGGAAAAGCAGATAGGTATGACAGCTACAAGGAAACCTTCTGAAGGCGTGCTGCCGCACTCCAAGGGAGGTTGACGCAGTAGGTGTCGTGCGTAGCTGCTTTTTCTCAAAAGGGGTTTTTAGAGATGTCCTTAGTATACAGCAAAAAGACTGCCAATGATAACGGCAGTCTTTTTTGTTGGAGTAAATGCTGATGTCGCATAAGTATGGTTTTATCGTGTTTTTATCAGATAAACGATTGTACCGCTTTCGTCAACAATCAGAATATCGGGGTTTTCTTTTGAGGTGTAAAGTGTTGCAGGGATATCGCTGAAAAATGCTCTGTAATTTCCGTCGTAATCGCTGGGAGAACCAAGGCAGATATTGGGGGTATACGTTTCAGTACCTGCATTATATTCGATGTAAGCTTCGCCATTAACGATTACGTGTTTCATAAAATGGCATATGTCGTTTTCATCAACTTTGCCTGACGATGATGTAATATCAGTTGAAACAGTATAGTTTTCTGTAGTAGGCTGTATAACTGTATCAGTTTTATCATCAACAGGCTTTTCAATATTTGTATCTGAATTATCCGCTTCAATATTCGTCTGGGGTGTTTCGGGAATTACAGCTTCCTCCGGAACTTCTGCCTGCGGAGTTTCAACTATGTCAGCATCGGATACTACAGAATCTGAGATAAAAACATAGGATTTTTCTGTAGTATCAGATTCAGCCTCAGAGGGAATAATATTTGTAACATCTTCGTTATTTTCTGCGATGACGGGAGTTTCAGCCATTTCTTCAATAACAGGCGGTTCAACGATATTGTCGATATATGTTTCCCTTGTATCTGCTACAGGAACATTTTTATGAACAGAATTCAAGTGTCCTACGCCGACAGCAGTCAGACAAAGAGCACAGGCTGTGCCGCTGATTGCTGAGATTTTTCTGATTTTTCTGTTTCTGATTTCCTGCTGTTCCATATGTTCATCACGTGCCTGTAATACGGCATTTGCAATTTCCTTAGAGTTTTTCATAAATAAAACCCGTCCTTTCAAGTTCGTTTTTCAATGCGTTTTTGGCTCGGTATGTCAAATCTCCGACCTGACGCTTTGATTTTTTCATAATCTTTGCAATGGAATCTGTATCAAAATCCTCGAAATATTTCAGATATAAAACCTGTGCATATTCGGGATTAAGCTTTTTCATTGCCGTATGCAGCTGGATTTTTCGTTCTTCTATCAGATATTGCTGTTCAATGTCTGTTTCGTCGGAAAGCTGAAATGCTTCATCAATGGAATTTTCCGCATAACGAGAACGCTCACGGAGATAATTCAAAGCCGTATTTCTTGCTATTGCATAAAGCCATGTCTTAAAACTGCTTTTTCCATTGAATTTCGGCTTTTTGACAGCAAGCTTAACGAAAGTCTCCTGCATAATTTCTTCCGCTTCGCAGATGTTTTTAACAATGCTGTTGAGATAAAGTGATAAGCCTTGATAATAGGCATCAATAATCATAACAAGTTCATTATCATCACCATTCAGGAAACGGCGGTAGCGATCCGCATCGTTGCCCATTTGATTTCCTCCTTTCGTTTTACGCAAATTTGCTTTTCACTTATTAGACACAGCAAGAAGTGATTTTTCGCAGTGAATTTGATAATTTTTGAAATTTTTTATAGGAACATTATTTTTATTTTATCACAAAGCCATTGCGATTGCACTATGTTTATATAAAGGGTATTTATAAATCCACAATTTCCGAATTATCCCTTTTTATTCTGCATATACATTTACTGTCCGCAGAATAATACCAATTCCATATCGTTTTGCTATATTGTTCAACAGGTTGATGCGGAATTGGTATAAGCAGAAAAGGGAGTGATTGGATTGAAAGAACAACCTGCACAGAGGGCAGTAACGCTGGGGCAATACATAATTGAGAATAAAGCAACAGTACGGTCAGCAGCGAAAAAGTTCGGCATATCAAAAAGCACTGTGCACAAGGATGTAAGTGAACGGCTGAAAAAAGAAAATCCCGCACTATACGGGCAGGTCAAGGATATATTGGAAATAAACAAGCAGGAGCGTCATATCAGAGGAGGTCTTGCAACGAAGCGGAAATATAGCGAGATTGCCGAAAGAAGAAAAAAACAGGGACAGCACAACTGAATACTATAGCGTATCAGTCAGCTGTCCCATATCTATATAAAACGGCAGTATTTCCAAACAGCTGCTCACGGGCGGCACCGGTGCCTTAATGACATCTGCCGCTGTTCTGAGATATTACCGTATAATATATTCTATGCAGATAGCCGCAAAAACGTCATAGAAAATTTTGACAGCAGGCGAACTAAACAAAAAAATGACAAAGGAATTTATTTTTTTGATATTCAAACTGTTTTTGTCATTTTTGTAACCGATTTGTATTTTAGCTGAAATAATCCTGTTATTGCAATATACGGTCAAATGGAGTATAATAACATCATAAGGGAAACGAATAATAATTGGAAAAAGAAATAAACAATAAGCACATACTTTAATAAGGGACTGCCGTGGAAATATCTGCGGCAGTTTTCTTATTTTTGGTTAAAGTAAACAATAAATAGCGGGATTTTCGGTTTTTGGGAAAATATACTTGAAAAATCATCGGATAATTGGTATAATAATTATGGGAACCTCTAAAAACCTCCCTCACGGCAAAGTTTCTATGATAAATATCAAGTTTTAGAGAATCCCTTATGTAACTATATAGACCACTTTTGAAAGGAATATTAAAATGAAAAAGTTTATAAGACTCTGTGTAGGAATACTCCCTAAAAAATTGCAGGATATTTATTATAAATATGAGGAAAAATGGCTTTATCTCTTTTTTGGCGGACTTACAACTGTTGTCAGCTTTATAACAGCTGGAATTGCAAAGCATTTTCTTGAACAGGGCGGATTGGACAGTGATGCAGTAAGCGATATAAGTACTGCAATATCGTGGGTTTGTGCAGTAACCTTTGCGTATCTGACAAACAGAGTGTGGGTTTTTGATTCAAAGGCTTCAGGAAAAAAAGAGCTTTTTAAGGAATTTTTATCTTTTTATGGCGGTCGAATTGCGACTTTCTTTACCGAAATTATAATGATGAGAGTTTTGTTTTCGTGGATTGGTATAAATTATTGGGTTGCAAAAATATTTGCCAATGTAGTTGTATTGATATTAAACTATGTAATCAGCAAACTATTTGTATTCAAAAAGAAAGACGATGCCAAGTCAAATGGATAATATAAAAATAGGAAATGTAACGCTGGAAAAATCGGCGGCTTTAGCACCAATGGCTGGAGTGGCGGACAAGTCATACCGCCTGATGTGTAGGGAGTACGGTGCGGCATACACAGTAAGCGAAATGGTATCTGCCAAAGGGATATGCTACAGCGACAGAAAAACTGCGGAGCTTTGCACCATAACCGAGGGTGAACGTCCCATGGGCATACAGCTTTTTGGCTATGAAGCGGATTTCATGGAAGAGGCTGTAAAGATAGTTTTAGAGTACAGACCCGATATCATTGATATAAATATGGGATGTCCCGTGCCTAAGGTGGTAAATACAGGAGCAGGTTCGGCACTGATGAAAAATCCGAAGCTTGCGGCAGAGATAACAGAAGCGGCGGTAAAAGCCGCAGGAGCTGTCCCTGTTACTGTGAAGATACGAAGCGGCTGGTCTGCTGATACAATTAACGCGGTGGAAATGGCAAAAGCTGTGGAAGCTGCAGGTGCGGCGGCTGTTGCAGTTCACGGGCGGACGCGGGATATGTTCTACAGCGGAACAGCTGATATCAGCGTGATAAAGGCGGTAAAAGAAGCTGTGAAAATTCCCGTAATCGGCAACGGCGATATAACCGACGGTGAAAGCTGTCTGCGTATGTATCGGGAAACAGGCTGTGATTTGGTCATGGTGGGCAGAGGAAGTTACGGAAATCCCTTTATTTTCGAGGAAATAAGGGCGGCAATGGAGAAAAGAGAATATACCCGTCCTACAGTTGAAGAAAAAATGCTTGTTATGCTGAGGCATATCCGACTAATGCTTGAAAACAGCGTGAAACCAGAGGAATTTGCGATACACGAGGCGAGAAAACACGCCGCATGGTATATGAACGGATACTACGGCTCAGCGAAATTCCGTGGTCGATGCTATACTCTATCCTCCTATGCAGAGGCTGAAAGTCTTGCTGATGAGTTCATACAGCTGCAATTGAGCAGATTGCATAAAAATGGATAAAAAACTTCGTTAAATATAACGAAGCACCGAAAATAACGATATATTGCGAAATGAGGCAATATATCAAAAATAAAGCATAAAAAATCAGCAGAAAACGCAATTTGACAATTGCAAAAATAATATAAATATGCTATAATAAAAGTGGAACGAAGAAAAATATGTGCGTTTTGTTAAAGTGAAAGAGGAGACTTTAATGAGTTTAGGAAAAAAAATTGCCGCCTCTATGACGGCATTAGCTGCTTTGTTTTTCTCATGTACCGCTTGTTCAACAAGAGTGGTGGGCAAATTCGGAGAAAATACAGATGAGGAGCTTTCACAGACAGTAACAGAAACTCCCATAGAACCTGTTGCTACTGAACCGCCCACGGAGCCTGTATCTGAGGATAAGCGTGTCCATGTAATTGCGGCAGGTGATAATCTCATACACTATTCTGTATACAAAAATGCCGAAAAACTTGCAGGACCAGGGGAAAACTTCAACTTCAAGCCCCTTTATGAAAATGTAAAATATCTTATTGAGGATGCTGATTTAGCTATTCTCAATCAGGAAACTATCATCAGTCAGAGCAACGAGATACGAGGTGCAAACGGCGGCGCATTGCTGTTCAATTCTCCTCCTGAGGTTGCAGATGCTGTAATCGACTTAGGATTTGACGTTTTCACTATGGCGAATAATCATCTGCTTGATTTTGGCGCGTCAGCTACCATTGAATCCATAAATTTCTGGAATGATAAGGCAGCTGTTCATGATTTGACAGTTCTCGGCGCTTATTTAAATGAGGAAGATTCAAATAATATTCGTATCCGCGAGGTAAACGGCGTTAAAATTGCTTTTCTTTCTTACGCGGAGCACCTTAATGGCTTCGAAATCCCATATGATTCGCCCCTCCGCGTTGTAATGAACCACGAAACAGACGTTATTGAACGTCAGATTAAAGAGGCAAATGAAATCGCCGACGCTGTTATTGTAGCGGCACACTGGGGCGGAGAGGATACAACTTTTGTATCTGAGGACAGAATCGCCCTTGCAAATCAAATGGTCAACTGGGGTGCTGATGTTATACTTGGTGCTCATACACATACAGCTCAGACTATGGAATGGATAGAACGCGAGGACGGCACAAAGGGATTTGTGTTTTACTCCATGGGTAATTTTATATGCTGTCAGACAGATAATTTCAATCTTGTGGGCGAAATGCCCGATTTTGATATTGTAGTGGACGGTGCTACAGGGGCGGTCAGTCTGGAAAATGTGGGAGTTATCCCGAACATTATTCACTATGAAGCAGGGGAGTTTGCAAATCTCCGTGTATATCCTTATAGTATGTATACTCCCGAAATGGCTGCGGCTCATGGTATATCTTCTGCAATACCTGCGGGAACATATAATTATTTCAGTTATGATATCCTTAACGAGATAATTGATAATGCTATTCCGAAGGAATTTCAGAAACTCGACAAGTAGATGAACAAATTCACAAAACATTCATATTACGTTTGTGAAGAAAAAATAATTAGCTTAAATTGATTGTGCAAACTGTGCAAAAACCAAACTGTCCGTTTATTTAAAATACCAAAAAGAATATAAACCTATTTACTTTTTTAAAGACTTGATATATAATAAAATCATGAATAAATATAGAAACTGGGATTAAATTCTCATCACGGCAGTGTGATGCGTCTTATGCTGAAACTGCGTTAGTGGAAATAATGTTTGTTCATGATACGGAGGACTGTACAAAGTCCTGTATCTGTGGCATTTTTGAAATGCCGGTGTAAGACAAGATATAATTAAAGGACATATGTTCCTTTGTTATATAACATTAATGAAAAAGGAGGAAAAAAAATGAAGACAAAAAAGATAGTCATCGGAACAATGGCGGCAGCAATGCTTTCACTTTCTGTATGCTCACTGATTCCGGCTTCTGCAGCTGGCGAAACAGTGCTGATTAGTGCCGGCAAGGCATCAGCCGAAGCAGGAGGTACATTTGAAGTGGAGGTGAAGCTCTCGGATATACCTGAAACAGGTATAAGAGGTTGTAACTTTTCTATTGAGTTCGACAATTCTATAATCACAGTTGATGAGATTATAGCTGGTTCTCTCACAGAAAACGGTGCAGGTACAACCGATCCGTCAGCATCACTTATTCCTACATTTAGCAGCTATTTAGAGAATGATGAGGGCTCTGCCAGCATTATGTGGTCAACATCCCTTGATGATGCATCATACTGGCTTAAAGGCGAGGGCGTTCTGTGTACTGTTAAAGGTAAGGTAGCTTCAACTGCAAAGGACGGAGCTAAATCTGAAATCAAGATTGTTCCTGTAAAGAGATACACCAATACTGAGTCAAACGTTATGAATGAAACAATTGACTGTGGTTATCTCAACAAGGACGGCGAAAAGGTTTCCTATGACGTTGAGACTGTTTCAGGTCTTGTAACTGTCGGCGACGATTCAAGCGTTGTTGGTCCACCAGCAGATGTAACCCTTAAGGGCGACGCAAACTGCGACGGTAAGGTTACAATTGCTGATGCAACTGCAATTCTTCAGGCTGTAGGAAACAGTGATAAGTACGGTCTCTCAGCTGAAGGCGCGGCTAACGGCGACGTTATCGAGCCCGCTGGTATCACAGCAGCAGACGCTGTACAGATTAAGCTTCTTGACGCAGGTCTTATTGATAAGCTTTAATTGCTGATCATTCCAGAGATTATCTGATTTGTCCCCCTTACAAGCAATACAAACCCAATCTATAAGTTATTAATAGGTTAAAAACCTAAAAGAAAGGAATTATTACAAATGAAGAAATTTATTTCTGCAGCTTCCGCTATGGCGATGGTTGCATCATTAGTAGGCTCAGCTATTCCTTTTGCTGCAGTTGCTGCTGAGGCATCAAAGACTGTTGAGCTCAGACCTTATGTTAATAAGGACGGTAGTGCAGTAAGCACTACAATTTCTGCTGCTGATATCGCAGCTGGTGACGTTACAATCCCCGTAGGTCTTTACTATGTAGAAAAGACAAACGACACTAAGTCAATCCGTACAAGTTTTGGTATCTCCTCTAAGGACGGAGATGCTTCCAATAAGTATGTTACTTTCGGTCCTAATCCTTATATCCCCGGTTCTACTGAGTATTTCACATCAGAGCAGAAGGTAACAACTCCTGACGGCGATTTTGATTTCGCTCTTATTCCAGGTTGGGAAGGTGCTCTTGAAAAGGGCAGAACAGAAGTAAACTTCTATCCTTTAGGCAGCTACACATGTATGCTCGACACTAAGCAGGATTCACAGAACTTCAAGAACGCTTGGGGTTCATTCGTATGGGCTCAGCCTACAGAAGGCGGCGGCGCTTATGAGTGGACAGGTGCAGCTTCAGATGATTTCCCCTGCTATGTATTCGATGTAAACTTTGCTAAGGGTACACCTGCTGGTACATACACAATTGATTTCATCAACATGGTTCCCGATGAGAAGTATCCTAACGTATACTCCACAATGATTGAAAGCAATCAGGCTGGTCTTGTATATGCAGCTGCTAAGGATAACCTTGTTTGCAAGAGCCTTACAATCACAATCGAGGGCGAGGGCGGTTCAACAACACCTTCTGTTACAACAACAAAGCCCAATACAACAAAGCCCACAACAACAAAGCCTGTTGATGACGGCAGCACAGACGTTCAGGGTGATTTTGTAGTTACAGGTTCTGAGCTCAAGTACAAGAAGGGCGACGAGTACAAGGATGCATACATCGACTTCAAGGTACAGTCCGGCGGACACAAGGGTTCAACTCTCGTATTTGAGGTTGACGCTCTTCCTGCAGGTATCAAGTACTCTATGACAGAGAAGAAGAACCTTGCAATTCCCGGCAAGCCCACATGGGGTCTTAACGGTCAGACATACAACTGTGAGTGTAGAGATGCTAACCAGGATCCTCAGAGCTTTGTAGACGGCGAAATCGTTTGCACACTTACACTTGATATTCCTTCTGACATCGCTGCAGGCGAGTACGACATCAATCTCAGCAGATTCCACGTTGTTGAGCAGGGAAGCCAGAAGGGCGGCGAAATCGTTGAATTCGACGCTAAGGTTGTTCCCGGTAAGGTTATTATCGAAGGCGATGGCAGTACAGATCCTACTAAGCCCGGTGACAGCGGCAGCGAAGATGTAATGAAGGATTTCGTTGTTTCCGGTTCTAAACTTGAGTACAACCTCGGCGACGAGTACAAGGACGCATACATCGACTTCACAGTACAGTCCGGCGGACACAAGGGTTCAACTCTCGTATTTGAGGTTGACGCTCTTCCTGCAGGTATCAAGTACTCTATGACAGAGAAGAAGAACCTTGCAATTCCCGGCAAGCCCACATGGGGACTTAACGGTCAGACATACAACTGTGAGTGTAGAGATGCTAACCAGGATCCTCAGAGCTTTGTAGACGGCGAAATCGTTTGCACACTTACACTCGACATTCCTTCTGACATCGCTGCAGGCGAGTATGACATCAACCTTAAGAGATTCCACGTTGTTGAGCAGGGAAGCCAGAAGGGCGGCGAAATCGTTGAATTCGACGCTACAGTAGAGCCTGGTAAGGTTATTATCAAGGGTTCTGGTGAGGAGCCTAAGGTTACAACAACTACAAAGGATGACGATGAAGATAAGACAACAACAACTACAGCACCTGTTGGTGACGTTCTTTACGGTGATACAAACTGCGACGGTAAGGTAAATATTGCAGACGTTGTTGTTCTCAACAAGTGGCTCAACGACAATTCTGCTTATGACCTCAAGGCACAGGGCAAGATTAACGCTGACTGCTGCGACGCTAAGGCTGGTACACCTGATGAGAATGACTCTAAGGCTATCATCCAGAGCCTCGTACACCTCGTAAACCTTCCTTGCAAAGCTGCTGATCTTAAGTAATTAAGACATACGCTCCTTTAGAAATTAAATAGAGCGAAATGCTCGGAAAGGAAATGCACAAATGAAGAAACTGCTAGCAGCAGTTACGTCTATCGTTATGAGTACTTCATTTGTAACGAGTGCATTTGCTTCTTCCTTTAATGTTAGTGCTGCCGGCGGAGTATCCGCTGTGCAGCCTAACGTTAGTATGGGGGAAGTAATAGACGGAGCTGCAGATAAAAATGCTGTTCAGAATGACTTCGTTGTAACAGGTACTACACTTGAATACAATCTCGGTGATGCATACACAGATGCATACATTGACTTTAAGGTGGAGTCAGGCGGACACAAGGGTTCAACTATCGTATTTGAAGTTGACAATCTTCCTGCAGGCATCACATATTCGATGACTGAGAAGAAGAATCTTGCAATTCCCGGAAAGCCTACATGGTCACTTAACAACAAGACATACAACTGCGAGTGCAGAGACTCAAATCAGGATCCTCAGAACTTTGAGGATGGTGGAATTGTCTGCACACTTACACTTGATATTCCAAGCAATATCTCAGCAGGTGAGTATGATATCAACCTCAGCAGATTCCATGTTGTTGAGCAGGGAAGCGAAAAGGCTGGTAAAATTGTTGAGTTCGATGCTAAGGTAGTTCCCGGTAAGGTTATTATCAAGGGCGACGGATCTGACAATAATAACAATAACGACAATAACGACAACAATAACAACAATAATAATAACAATAATAATAACTCATCAGATGTAATGAGTGATTTTGTTGTTACAGGTACTACACTTGAATACAACCTCGGTGATGCATACACAGATGCATACATTGATTTTAAGGTACAGTCAGGTGGACATAAGGGTTCAACTCTCGTATTTGAAGTTGACGATCTTCCCGCAGGTATCAAGGCTTCAATGACTGAGAAGAAGAACCTTGCAATTCCCGGAAAGCCCACATGGTCACTTAACAACAAGACATACAACTGTGAGTGCAGAGATTCCAATCAGGATCCTCAGAACTTTACTGACGGAGAAATTGTCTGCACACTTACACTTGATATTCCAAGCAATATCTCAGCAGGCGAGTATGATATCAATCTCAGCAGATTCCATGTTGTTGAACAGGGAAGCGAAAAAGCTGGTAAGATTGTCGAGTTCGACGCTAAGGTAGTTCCCGGTAAGGTTATTATCAAGGGCGATGGAACAAGTGATGACACAAATCCTCCTTCTGATGATAACAACGACGACAATAACGACTCATCAGATGTAATGAGCGACTTTGTTGTTACAGGTTCTAAACTTGAATACAACCTTGGTGATGCATACACAGATGCATATATCGACTTTACAGTACAGTCCGGCGGACACAAGGGTTCAACTCTTGTA
>JAFXDK010000105.1 GCA_017521805.1 Ruminococcus sp.
AAATTATTTTTCTGCCGGTGTGTTCGTTATACCCTGTTTTCAACAGTTTTGCACTTTTTCACTTTTTAAATTTTAAAAAAGTCCGAGTAGACCATTTACATGGCTCACTCGGACTTTTGGTTTCACTTTTTTTACAGCGCCGATCAAAGTTTTGATAGGAATTTTTAAAATTCCATTTCCGTTACGTTTCCGTTATATTTCCGTTATCATAGTGAAAACCTATGATAACACTACACTAAATATAGAATGATATAATCTGAATAATGCCGATTTATAGCGGCTTGATGACTTTTCTGATGGATTGCAACTTACTATGATGAACACTCATAACCCGAAGGTCGTAGGTTCAAATCCTGCCGCCGCAACCAGAAAATCCTCGAAATATAGCCATTTCGAGGATTTATTATTTTCTATGAAATTGGTTTTGACCCCTTAACTTAAAATAGCATTGATGTGGAGCAGGCGATTGAGCCTGCTCCTTTTTTATAGTATGACGAGCATATCAATGCTCTGTGGTGAAAGTCCACCGAGGCGTAGTTACCGACGAACTTTAGAGCGACTTGCAAGTTTCACATTGTGAGATGTGGGAGAGAAGAAGCAATAGCGAAATCGTAGTCTGACGAACAGAAACCTGATACTAAGGCGTATTAAGCGGATAAATTGGCACAGAGCAATGAAGTCCAAAAGGTGACCGTAACCTTAATGCGTAAATCAGGTGTATATACCGACCGCAAAACCGCAACTGCACGGACTTAAAACCGAACGGTAACGGTTACAAAACCGCACACTTGCCGCTGTTGAATCGCAGGGAATATCCACACCTTACCGCTGACTGCCCATGGAAAGTGCCCGATAAAAAGAGCCTGCCTGAAATGGAATCAAACAGGCTCATATCAGCTATTACTCTTACTGTATGGAGTAATAGTTGAGCTTAATCAGATTTCTGGATAATCGATGTCATTCTTATCAAGAATAGCTTTGAGCTAATTAATACATATCAGCGGAAGATTTTAAAGATATGAAGTATTTAATCGTCGATGAAATACAAGACCTTGTTAATGAACGAGCTGAGATGGTCGCTATAACAGTATTTTTTTACAGTTATTCTTGTTTTTATTTTCATTTCAATTACTATATATTCCATCTTACTGGTTTCTTTTTTATTATACTATTCTATCCCAAAAAGTAAATTCATCACTTTAACTTTTTTACAATAGTATGCATTCAACTGATTTAGCAGCTTTTGTTTTGTCTGTGTGCATTCATTTTTTAATTTTCATGGGGTTATTAGAGCTGTCATATAGTTTATACAGCCTCCTTGGCTTCTTTCTCATCAAATGAAATCCTGAAATAAAGAATTTCCTTCATATTATTTATTCTAAAAAGATGATGATTGAAGTTTTCACCAAAGAACAGCAGATCATGTGTAAAAAGTGCTTTGAGGCGGATAGTCTGAACCATCTTATAGACTTCCTTTGCATGTTCTGCATTCTCACAGCAGATTACAAGTTGTGGAATTTCTTTAGAAGATTCCCAGTTGTCCTGCAATATTTTATATCTGTAAAGCTTATTTTCAAGTTCTGTTTTCCAAAACGGCGACTTACGTACTACTTCATAGAAAAGGCTGCTTTCATCATTGAATGAAATAAAGAGAGATGGCTTTATTGCAACATGTTCATCCGTTGTCTTGTTTACAGCAGTGTAACGCTTGGACTTTTCAAATCCTGCAACTTCATTATTAAGTTTAAGATGAGCAAACAAAATCTGATTTGTTGCAAGTTTCTTTTTGATGTTTGCAGGATCCATCACGACATTGTAGTTATCAACCTGATTAATTGCGACTCCTAAAGAGTGGAGCGCATTTTCACCAGCAAGTTTAGAGATTGTGTAAACGATATATCCCGCTGGCTTACAATCGTCCTCGCATTTAAATCTGAATGCGTGAATCAAGCCGGTTTTTCTCAATTGTTCACAAGCACTTAATATATGTTTTGAATCTGCTGGAATACCAAGAAGATTTAAGCAATCTGTAATCATCTTGGTTGTAACACATTCATAACTACCGATTATACCAAGCACATGACGTGCAAGTTCATTAAGAGGCTGTGCTGTAAGAGAATTGATGTTAATCGGGTATTTTAAAATACCTTCCACATCAAATATTACATTCTCGCCTGGAATCGATGAAAATATAGTTGTCTTGGGTGTTATCTCTCCATGATATTCAAGGAGAGCTGTGATATTTGCGACATTAGTGTAAATATTTTTAGCTGGCATAATAAATCCCTCCTATTACTTTGTAAATGCCTTGTTAATCATTTCGACAAGACGGCTCTTAAAATTATTTATTCCTGTAATATAAAATTCGTAAAAATACTGAAGAACTTCAGCTAAATCTTCATCAAGCTCTGTAGAAAGAAGAAGATATCTGTCTGGAACAAAACGAAGTTCTTTACGCGTTCTGATCCTGTATAATAAAACTTGACACAAACCATACGAACAAAGTATAATAAAACAAAAGGAGAGTGTCAAAAATGAGAACACCCAAAAAATACGATGAGGAATTTAAGAAACAGGCGATTAAGCTGGCAAAAGAAATAGGAAACAAAGGAGCGTGTGAAGAACTTGGAATACCGAAAGGAACGTTGAGCACATGGGTAGGAAAAGCGAAAGCAGGAGAGATAGATATAGGTACAGGCACTCGTTCACCAGAAGAATCTCTAAATCTTGCCCAGCAGTTACAAGCTGCAAATAAGCGAATCAAGGAACTTGAAAAAGCAAATCGTAAGCTGGAAGAACTGAATGAATTTTTAGAGGAAGCATCAGCTTTTTTCGCAGCGATCCGTCGGAAGTCAGGAAAGAAGAACGATTAAAATTCATTGCACTAAAGACCGAAGATGGCGAAAATAAGGGAAAGATAAGTTTCTATTGCAAGGCATTAGATGTAACAAGGCAAGCTTTTTACAATTATATTGAACGTAAGAACAAGCCATGGAAATATCAGCCGCTTGTGGATGAAATGATGATAATCCATAATGAAGATATTTATAATGATACCTATGGCAGGGAACGTATGTATCTGGCTCTGCAACAGAGATACGAAGAAGGAAAATCAGATATTCCTGTGCCAAGTGAAGGTACTGTACGAAAGATTATGGAAAAAATCGGAATTATACATAAGCCACGCAGAAAAGCAAATGGAATAACCAAAGCAGACCGTGAAGCACGTGTATACGCCGATGCATGAAAGCCGCCTATACGGTATTTCAGAGCCAGTCTGCCGCTGTTTGAGAGCCTCCTTGCCAGACATGAGAGCCACTTGTATATATCAACCGCAAAACCGCACACTTGCCGCTGTTGAACCGCACTTGTCTGAAAGTAATTCTGGTTCTTTTGAGAATAAGTGAGCTTTTATGCCGCAAAAGCCACTTTACAGTGAGTATGAGTGTGGTAGGCTGGTGGCCGGGCAGTAGCCTTCATGGCTGCATGCTCGTGCTGCCGGACTACTGCGCTCATAGAGGCTTGCTGTCAAGTGGACTGTGGAATAAATGCGAACAGATGAAACGTGAAAACGCCTAATATCACAACAGGTGGCTCTATACTCCGTGAAAGTGGCTCTCAAAGCCCGTGCAGATGGCTCTGCTGCATCGGCATATACAGCACGTAAATCTGATGAACTTCTGAAACGTAATTTCAAGGCAGATAAGCCGTTGGAAAAAGCAATAACAGATATAAGTGAACTGAAAGCGAAAGATGGAAAAGTCTATGTTTCGGCAATATTTGACTGTTTTGACCTTATGCCATTAGGTCTTGCCATTGAAGATAATATGAAAGCTTCACTTTGTTGCCATACTCTTGAGAATGCAAAAATATCTTACCCTGATATAGCTGGATGTATAATCCATTCAGACAGAGGCAGCCAATATACAAGTGCAGAATATCGTGAAAAATTGAAAAAATATGGTATAATCCAGAGTATGAATAGTGCAGGCGGAAGATGTCACGACAATGCCCGCTGTGAAAGTATGTGGGCAAGAATGAAGGAAGAACTGTTCTATAGCCGCAATGATAAGCCTGAAAACTATACAATAGAGGAGTTAAAGACGAAAATCTGGCGATATTACATGAGTTATTGGGCCAACAGAAGGATTTGTACAGCAAATGGAGGATTTCCGCCTGCTGTTAAGGGCATCTCTAAAAACCCCTGTACAAAAACGGGGAAATATGATATAATATAGATATGAAAGTAAGACAGAAAAGCTTCTTTGATGAAGAAAATAGAATGGAAAAGATAAGTAAAATAGGCGATCCTTTAGAGATGCTG
>JAFXDK010000106.1 GCA_017521805.1 Ruminococcus sp.
ATGGTATGCACTATCGTGTGCAACGATAGGAACATAGGAACATAACAAACTGAGAAAGGAGCGAACAAAAATGTTCAATAACAACCGCTATCTGACCTGTGGCGTAGATTCATCGATACCCCTTGAATTGCAGTTATTCCTGTGGAACTGTGTTGATGAACTGCCAACCGAAAGGGATTATTTGCAGGTATTCAACCTTGAGCCATTTGGAGAAATGCAGAGAATCACTCACACATCAGAAAATCCCGAACATAAAATGGAATATCTAATTCCGTCAGAAAAGCCGATTACCGAAAAGATTTATATAATCGACGACGGCGACCACTCAACAATGCTGCTTGCAGAAGAATATTAAAACTTTAGCCGCTCCTTCGGGAGCGGCTATTTTACGTTATTTGGGAGGAAATCAAAATGGAAGAAAAATTAATTTGTTCCCATTGCGGAGCAGAAATCACAGATGATGACTATAGTATGGTAAACGGACAGATTGTCTGTTCTGACTGTGTAGAGAGATATTGCTGCACTTGTGACAGATGCGGAGCGACTATATTCGACTCCGATGCTTATGGTGACGAATATACGAATCTTTGCCGCTACTGTTATGATAATTATTACACCCGCTGTGAAACCTGTGACGCACTCGTTCACGTAGATGATGCGTACCACTACAATAATTCAGATTACTGTTCCGAATGTTATCACGACATAGCTAACGAAAACAGTGCAATTAAGGAATATGGTTACAAACCTGAACCCATATTCTATGGAGAAAGTCAGCGATATTTCGGTGTTGAACTTGAAATTGACGGAGCAGGCAAGGACAGCGACAACGCAAGAGAAATCCTTGATATTGGCAATGAGGACGGTGAACACATCTACATTAAATCAGACGGTTCACTTGATGACGGCATGGAGATTGTAAGTCATCCCATGACGCTGGATTATCATAAAAATTATTGCTGGGCGGAGATTATGAAAAAGGCTGTATCTCTGGGATACAGGTCACATCAGACCTCAACTTGCGGACTTCATATCCATGTAAACAGAATTTGTTTTGGTGAATCCAGAGAGGAGCAGGATGAGGTAATAAGCCGTGTTCTCTACTTCGTGGAGCATCATTGGAATGAGCTGCTGAAATTCAGCCGTCGTTCTGAATATACAATCAATCGCTGGCGGCACGTTATGGCTACGAAAATTCGCCTAAAGCAATTATGGATAAAGCGAAGAAAGGCAACTTCGGAAGATACGCCGCTGTTAATCTTTGCAACTATAGTACAATTGAGTTCCGCTTATTCAGAGGAACGCTTAAACTGAATACATTTATAGCCACATTACAGCTCGTCAACGAGATTTGCAATGTGGCTGTTTCTATGTCTGATGAGGGTTTGCAGAAGCTGTCTTGGTCGGAATTCGTATCAAACATTACAGATACCGAACTTATTCAGTATCTGAAAGAACGAAATTTATACATCAACGAAATGGTTGAAGAAACGGAGGAATTTTAATATGTGTGCATTATTTGGTTGGCTTGATTATAAGGGAATTATCCCGAAAAAAATACTGAAAAAACTTACACAGGCATTGGCTAATGCTGCCGAGGAACGTGGAACCGATGCAGCCGGTATCTCCTACATCAAAGACGGCAAGGTTACTGTTTATAAGCGTCCGAGGGCAGCACATCTTATCAGATTTAATGCTCCCGATGATACAAAAGCTATCATGGGTCACACCCGCATGGCTACCCAAGGCGATAAAAGACATAACTATAACAATCATCCGTTCTCCTGCGTTGCAGGAGATACAAGTTTTGCATTTGCCCATAACGGAGTACTCTGGAACGACAAGGATTTACGCAAGAAAGGTTTAGTGCCTGAAAGTCACATTGAAACCGACAGCTACGTTGCCTGTCAGCTGATTGAACAGCAGGGCAAGCTTGATTTCAACAGCTTAAAGTATATGGCAGAGACCGTTGAAGGCAATTTCACATTCACGGCTCTCGATCAGCATAACTCCCTATATATCATCAAAGGTAGCAATCCCATGTGCCTGCTCCATTTTGAAGCATTGGGAATTTACATTTATGCCTCCACCGAGAACATCATGAAGAACGCTTTGAAGAAAACAGGTCTTCATAAATTCGACGCTGAAAAGGTTGAAGTCGTTGAGGGGGATATCCTCAAAATCGACGAAACGGGAACTGTGTCAAGAGCGGAGTTTAAATATATCACAGCTTCAAGCCGTTTTGGTTGGTACAATTCCGCTGACTATTATCCTATTCACGAAGAATTGCTCCTTGCTTATTGCGGTTGCTATGGGGTAGATTCGTCTGATGTGGAACTTCTCCTTGACTACGGCTATACTCCCGATGAGGTTGAGGATATGCTTGTTGATACAGCTCTACTCCGTGAAACTGTTGATTGCGTCAGAAACTACGGTCTTTGCGAAGTCTGATGTTTATAACCGTCCCATTTATTCGGGACGGTTATTTTTTTCAGCTGCAATACTCTCATTTTATTTATTAAATTTATTACAACTATTTAGTAAAATAAATTTAAGGAGGTTTCCCTATGAACAACTACAAAAATTATGATGAGCTTCCGCTCACACTAACTGCTGATGATCTCAGCAAATTTCTGGGTATTTCTAAAGGCAGCTGTTATTCTATGTTTAAGAGGGATAATTTCCCAACCATTAAAATCGGTAAACGTGTTCTTGTTTCTCGTGACCGTTTTATTCAATGGCTTGAAAAAAATACCAGGGAGGTTTAATTTATGAGACGTGGTAAAAATGAA
>JAFXDK010000022.1 GCA_017521805.1 Ruminococcus sp.
AATCGAGTAGGGCGGAATAAACCGCCCTCTCACACCACCGTACGTGCCGTTCGGCATACGGCGGTTCAATTCAAAATTAAATATGTACTAATGAATAGTAATCTGAAATACTGACTAAGCCACGCTTTGTCAGTATTTCTTTTGATACTGCATTTTTCAAAACAGATTTTGTAGCTACAAACTGGTAGTGATTTCCCCATTGTGCCACCTTATTGGCTATCCATTTCGGTACTCCGAGTTTTAGCAAACCCCATAACCTTTTCTTTCCTGTTTTCCACTGTTTCCATATTATCACTCTTATCATTGTTCTCATATGCTCATCTATGCGTTCAAGCTTTGTTTTCATCGAAGCTATACGAAAATAGTTTATCCAACCTCTTATTACTGCATTAAGTTTACTAATTCGGTATGTTAGGTCAATACTCAACTTTCGTTTGCATATTGCTTTGATTTTTCTTTTGAATCTTGCTACTGAATCTTTATGGGGTATTGCTTTCCAACCCTCTTTACTTTTCCAGAAGCCAAATCCCAGATATTTTAGTTTACTTGGCGGTGTTATCTTTGTCTTTTCTGCATTCACCTTTAATCCAAGCTTTCTTTCTATCCAGTTTGTTATGGAATACATTACCCTTTTTGCCGCCGCTTCACTTTTCAAGGTTATTATTACATCATCTGCATACCTTGTAAAATTCAGTCGTCTGCTTTCAAGTTCGTAATCAAGTTCGTTAAGCATAATATTGCTCAATAATGGTGATAAATTTCCTCCTTGTGGCGTGCCAACTTCTGTTGCTTCGTATCTGCCTTTGTCCATTACTCCCGCTTTCAGATACTTTCGTATTAAACTTTCTGTATCTCCGTCGTGTATTACTCTTCCGACATAACTCATCAACTTATCTTGCGGCACATTATCAAAGAATTTTTCAAGGTCTATATCCACTACCCATATGTATCCGCTGTTAAATAAGTCAAGCAGCTTTACTATCGCCTGTTCACAACAGCGATTTGGTCTGAAACCATAACTGCTATCGTGAAACATTGGGTCGAATATGGGAGTGAGTACTTGGGTTATTCCTTGTTCTATTACTCTGTCTATTACTGTGGGAATACCCAATTTCCTTACTCCGCCGTTTGCTTTGGGTATTTCTACCCTCAATACCGGCTGTGGCTTGTAGGTTCTGTTTCGGATTTGCTCCTTGATACTGCTCCGGTTCTCTTTCATATATTCTTCAAGTTCATCGGTTGTGACTCCATCTACTCCGCCTGCACCCTTATTTGAGTATACTCTCTTTTGGGCAAGTCGGATATTTTCATCACTCAGTATCTTTTCAAGCATTTCTGACATATTCCGTCTCCTTTCCTTTCCGCTTCCGAATACTTTTACTTCTCCCTATGTTATTTGTGCTTCCACTCAATTACGCTTCGTTTTCACACTTCGTCGGACGAATATTCGGAACATACATTTCAATTTGACGCTTTGAATTGTTCGGTCCTTCCCGAAAAAATTTTTTTTCGGTACTATGACCTCTGCTGACTTCTCATAGTTCGTTGTTACTACAGATTTCTCTGTCTATGAGACCTCACGGGATAAACCAATACTCTTTCCTCGTCTACCTGCCTGATTTACGCATTAAGGTTACGGTTACCTTTTGGACTTCATTGCTCTAAGCCAACTCATCCGCTTAATACGCCTTAGTATCAGGTTTCTGTTCGTCAGGCTACGATTTCGCTATTGCTTCTTCTCTCCCACACCTCACGATGTGAAACTTGCAAGTCGCTCTAAAGTTCGTCGGTAACTACGCCTCGGTGGACTTTCACCACAGAGCATTGATATGCCCGTCATACGTAGCAAAAAAACACGCAAAATCGTGTTTGTGATAGGAAACATCCACTCCAAACCGATTGAGCAAACAAAAGCCATGCAGTTTCATTGACTGCATGGCTTTTTGTTTTAGTGTGCCTCATGAATACAACCTATGGTCGTGGGTTGTCGGTAAAACGACATCACAACGGACACCACAAGCCTTGCAAAAATAAAACTGAATATCAAATGCTGGTGTAGCACAATGGTAGTGCAGCGGTATCGTAAACCGCAGGTTGCCCGTTCGATCCGGGTCACCAGCTCCAAAAAATCCTCGGAAATTTGTTGTTTCCGAGGATTTGCTTTTTATAGTTGAACTCTAAATATATGTAAATTGGTTGATCTATGATAGGCTCATTTAACTTTTCTTCAGCAATTCACTCCTCATAAGACATAGATCAAACACATCAAGTCTGTTATCCTCACAAAGATCAGCAGCCTGCCAATCAGCAAGGTGTGTATTAGGTACAGCAAGAAGCCATTTCTGAAGTGTTACCGCATCTGCAACAGAAAATTCTCCGTCGGCATTTACATCACCTCGAATACTATTACCATTATCATTGATCGGAAGAAATGCCCAGGAATCAAATACAATGCCTTCATTTGAGAAAACGAAGTACAGGTCTCGTGTTCCGCCTACATCGGAAATCTCCTTGTTGTAAATATTCCTGAAAGTATTTGGCGTATCGAAATCAATGCTTGTGAGTAGATCACCCGTCGGGCTGTCGAGATGCACTTCAATACGTCCTGTGCCTTTCACCTTCGCATAGAACGCCACCTTAGTATCCAGAAGCGGAGCATTGCCGAGATTCACATCTTTGATATCTGCATCAGCATAGAATTGAATTGCACCAGCCGCATCGCTGTAGCGAAATTCTGCATAATCAGAGATATAGACCTTATCACCGTCCGCAAAGCCATTCCAGATATTACGCAGACCGCTTGCCCATTCTCTTGTGTTGGTCAGCTCTGAGGATATATCAAATTCGTACTTGCCATTCACCAGAATGGTATCCACCGTGAATGTGATCTGTGCGTCATTATCTACTTCAAAGTATCCCATATTCATCATGCCCGACGCACCGCCGATATCACAGGAAATGGTGTGTTTCCCTGTGCCTGTTACATCAACCGAGGCAGGATGGTTCGCACCGTCACTTGACGCAGGATACATTGAAACAGTCGTTGCCTTATCAACACTTGTGACAGTGATATTGTAATCAATGGTATCCACATCGGTCAGAGAAAGCTCGACGGGTGATTCTTCCTTGCCGCCCTCTGTTTCTGTGAACATCGCAGAACGAACACTGAACCATGCACCTACGCCGTCACTGATGACCTCCGGACGGCTCATGTTGTCCGTATTAAAGGAAATATCCGCTGTGCCATTCAGATTGGCTGCAAGCTGTTCTGTGAAAGGATTGACTGGCTGAATTGCATCGGGGCCCTTTTTAGTTCCGCCGATCTTTTCGATAGTGACCGTTTCTTCATCCACATTGATCTTGTCTACATTCATACTTCTGTAGCTGCCTGTGATGCCCATGCCACGCTTGAGCATGAGAGTATGATAGAAGATATAGTATTCGCCTTTGTACTTGTGAAGGTGGGTGTGGTTGTTGGAATAATCAAATCCTGCTGTACCTGGATTGATAAAATATTCGCCCTTCATTTCCCAGCTTGTCGGATCAAGCGGTGTTTTCGTCGTCATATAAACCATACTGCATGACGATGGAACAGGACAATCATAATCCCACTTGGTAGAATGATCGCTCCAGTCGTTATTATAGGTGTAGACATAAGTGTCGTTGATGTAGTTCAGCTCACTTGCCTCAAAGTGATATGGTGCAGGGATTTCTGCAAATTCGCTGTCGATAGAAACCATATCCTTGCCAAGACGGACAATTCTGTTTGAACCTGGCATATAGTCCGTGCCGTCGGATGCCATACCTGCACCAAAGGAGAGCCAACCCACGCCGTTGTCATCAATCACAGCACCGGGGTCAAAGGGATTTGGGCAGTCGGTCAGACCTGGGGTGCTGGTGGAAATCAGAGGTTTTCCGAGGGGATCGTCCCATTCACCGAGGAGGTCGGTGGTATGGATGACGCCCACGCCAAGACCATTGTTGGAAAAGTAGAGGTAGAAATGCGTTTTGCCGTCCTCCTCCACTCTGGAAACGATAGAGGGTGCCCATGAATTCATAATCCACGGTGCAATTTCACCTATGTTGATTTCTCCGTGATAGATCCAGTTTACCATATCATCCGTGGAAAGGATGACCATAGATTTGATCTGTTCATAGGAATTATCCTTATCGGGGCCAATCACTTCAAACTGTTCATGGTCGTTTGTGCCGATGACATAGAGTCTTCCTTCATATTCGACTGCAGTCGGATCGGCACAGAAAAATTCAGAGGAGATAGGATTGTTGTATTTGGTATTCTTATAGTTGTTCGTGCTGATTTTTTCGCTGTTGATTGGGATTCCGTCCAATGTTTCTACTGCTGATGTAAGAAAATCAGCTGATTCCGCAGTTGCCGCCGGTATACTCGGCGATACACCAAGACATAATGCTGCCGTGCAAGCCAATGTGACAAGACGCTTTACTTTGTTTTGCATAAACATACCTCCTCATGTAAGCTGCATTCAAATTATTAAAACTTCCAACAGTTTTCACAAACGTAAATTCGATTTGTGTATTTTTGATAATTGTATCATGTTTCGAAAAGAATGTCAATATTTTTTTGTGAATAATGAAATACATAAATTCATACATCTTTATTTACTTTTTCGCTTTTGGCTTCTGTTTTTGTTCACGATATTGCGACGGTGTCATATTTTCTTCCGCCTTGAATTGATTGGCAAAATGAGAATAAGAGGCATAACCGCATAGTTCTGCGATTTTTGTAATAGAGGTATTCGTTTCCGTCAGTAGCTTCTTTGCTTCATTCAGCCTTGCATGAATCAACTCTTCAAAAATACTTCTGCCGAAATATTTTTTATACATTCTTTGCAGGTAGCTTCGGCTGACATTCACCAGCTGACAGATTTCGGAAACACTCCAGTCATATCCCGGCTTGCAAAGCATCTCCTCCCTGATTTGAGAAAGCTGAGAATACAAACGAGGATTTTCTACATTCTGCTGATTTCCATTTGCCAATTGATGCAGTATTTGCTCTGTTTTTCTTTGCTTTAGAAGATGTTCCAAAGCTGCACAGATATAGCTGATAAAAGTAATATAAGGGCACCTCTAATAACCCCATAAAAAACAAAAATCAATGGGTACAGAAAAAACAAGAGCCGCTAAATCAGTAAAAATGCTGAAATAGCGGCATATATGTATGGTTATTCGCTGTATTTTTGCCGTATTATCGGCAAA
>JAFXDK010000023.1 GCA_017521805.1 Ruminococcus sp.
AAAAACGTAACATTTGATAATAAAGTAACTAAAATCATAAATTACTTATTTGATGGTTGCAGTGGACTTGAAACAATCACCATTCCTGAAACTATAACAGTAATCGGTGAATCTGCGTTTGAAGAGTGCACTGCTCTTACAGAAATTGAAATTCCTTCTTCTGTAACAAATATTGGATGTGACGCATTCTATTATTGTTCAAATCTCGAAAAGCTTACTCTTAATGAGGGACTTAAAACAATTGGTGCAAACAGTTTTCAGAGTACGAAAATCAGCTCTGTTAATATCCCTTCTACACTTACAGCTGTTAATATGCCTTCATATGATGATGAAGGACCTTTCAAAGGATGCAAGTCACTTAAAAACGTAACATTTGATAATAAAGTAACTAAAATCATAAATTACTTATTTGATGGTTGCAGTGGACTTGAAACAATCACCATTCCTGAAACTATAACAGTAATCGGTGAATCTGCGTTTGAAGAGTGCACTAATTTTACAGAAGTTGAAATACCTTCTTCTGTAACAAGTATCGACAGAGCAGCCTTTTCGAAAACAAATCTTACTGAAATTGAGATTCCTTCTTCTGTAACAAATATTGGATGTGACGCTTTCTATTATTGTTCAAATCTCGAAAAGCTTACTCTTAATGAAGGACTTAAAACAATTGGTGCAAACAGCTTTCAGGGCACGAAAATCAGTTCTGTTAATATTCCATCTACACTTACATCTGTAAACATGCCTTCTTATGACGACCATGGACCTTTTTATAAAAGTACAACTCTTAAGAAGGTAACAATCGCCGATAATGCTGCTATAATTCCAGATTATTTGTTTGAAAATTGCAGTGGACTTGAAACTATTGACATTCCTTCTGCTGTTCAAACTATTGGCAAATCTGCTTTCCGTTCCTGTACTAATCTAACTGAAATTGAAATACCTTCTTCTGTAACAAATATCGGATGTGACGCTTTCTATTATTGTTCAAATCTCGAAAAGCTTACTCTTAATGAGGGACTTAAAACACTTGGTGCAAATTGTTTTGAGGGTACGAAAATCAGTTCTGTTAATATTCCTTCTACACTTACAGCTGTTAATATGCCTTCATATGACGACCATGGACCTTTTTATAAAAGTACAACTCTTAAGGAGGTAACAATCGACGATAATGCTGCTATAATTCCAGGTTATTTGTTTGAAAAATGCAGCGCACTTGAAACTATTGACATTCCTTACGCTGTGCGTACTATCGGCATTTCTGCTTTTGAAAACTGTACATCCCTTAAAGATATAACAATCCATAATCCTTACTGTAATATATATAACAAAGATTATACTATTTCAAGTGGTGCAACAATCCACGGTTACACCCCTTCAACAGCAAAGAATTACGCTCAATCCTTTGAAAGAGAATTCGTAAGTTTAGGCTCTTTTACTCTCGGTGATGTAAACGTAGACGGCACAATTGACGCTTCAGACGCTTCAATTGTGCTTGCAGAATATGCTTTGATTCAGACAGGTAATGAACCTACATTTACAGAAATAGAGACGATTTCCGCTGATGTGAACAAAGATGGCATCGTTGACGCTTCAGACGCTTCAAAAATTCTCGCTTACTATGCAATGATTTCCACAGGCAAAAATCCTACATGGGATTAAATAATAAAAGGTGTGTTTCAATGAGTAATGTCAGAAAAAGCAACCGCAGAAGATATTAAAACGAAAAAATATGTAATGAACTCGGACTTAACGAATAAAAAGAATAGAAAATTCAAGGCAACACCGCACAGAGCCGTAAGATTGGCTTTGTGCGGTGTTGCTTTAACTCTTCAATCTTCTATTTTGCTTCGGGAGAATTAGTATCAATTCTGCTTACCGCCATTATTTCTATACTGCAATGGAGACATACAGCTGTATTTCTTGAACGAACGTGAAAAATGCTCGGAGGAATTATAACCGCAAAGCTCAGCGATTTCATTTACTGTTTTATCAGATTTTAAAAGCAGTGTCTGAGCATATTCCATACGACTCGAAAACACATCTTTCATATATGATGTGCCGAATAGTTCGTTATATATTTTATTTAAGTACCCTACAGATAAATTAAGTTCCTTTGCAATCTGCGGAGATGTTCTTTCGATACCGGGATTGTCATATATCTCCTTACGGAGTTTTCTTAATTCAGCTTCGTAAGGAATTTTCCTTTCTGAACGGCTTTTCTTGCCCACTCCGCTGAGATAAAGAAGCATAGCCATAAGCAGATTATGCTGAATCCGCTTTTTATCAAGGTTTTCATTGTCAAACATCTGACATGCAGATTTTATAAGCAGTTCAAGGGTATCATCAAAATTGAGATATACAGGCACATTAAAGGGTATTTCAAGCGCCTCCAATTCTTGCCTTTCTTCACGGGAAAGCTGAAAACGAATCCAGTCATCCATATACTCCTCACCAGCCGCATATAGACAATGGGGTACAGATGTATCTATAAGAACCGCAGTATTCGGTAGTATATCATAGCTTATGCCTGCAACGGATATTTTAGCACGGGCTTGTATAAGCAAAAGCTGCATACCATTATAGCCGTCTTTTCTCTCAATGCAAAAATTCTCATCGTGTTTCCAGTGATAGCCAGCAAGTGATATGTACATAATAAGCCTCCTTTGTTAATTATTAATTTTATGTTACTTTAATTATAACTTAAACATCAAGAATTGTCAACAAAAATATAATGAAATTCATCATAAAAAGATTCAAAAACATCATTGTTTTTTTCATATAATCAAGTTATAATTAAGACAGAAAACATGAAGAAAACATTAAGCAGTTATTAATAATTTATTTTGGGAGGTCTTTTTTTATGAACAGCAAATTCAAACGCACAGCCGCTACAGCTCTGTCAGTTCTGACAGCTACAACAAGCCTGATTATCCCTGCTGCATCTCAGACAATGTCTGTTGCTGCTAAGTATGGTACAGGCAAAAACATTGTGGAAAACCTGAACAGAGGTATTTCCGCAATTAACACAGGAAATGGTATGCTCGTAAGCTGGAGATTCCTTGCTAACGATGCTGACGATGCTGAATTCAAGCTCTATCGCGGCGATGAACTTATCTACACAAGCAAGTCCGGACAGGCTACCTGCTATCTCGACAAAGGCGGCAGCAGCAATTCAAAGTACAGAGTTGACTATATCTCCGACAGTAAGGTTGTAAGCTCTGAAAATTGCAGCCTCGTCTCCAACAAGGATTATTTCGATATCCCCCTCAGTGTTCCCACAGGCTCAGGCTGTACATACAGCGCAAACGACTGCTCCTTTGGCGACGTTGACGGTGACGGTACATACGAAATCTTCGTTAAGTGGGATCCCTCAAACCAGAAAGACAATTCACAGGAGGGTGCGACAGGAAACGTATACATCGACTGCTACACTCTTGCAGGTAAGCGTTTATGGAGAGTAGACCTTGGTAAAAATATCCGTGCAGGCGCTCACTACACACAGTTCCTCGTTGCTGACTTTGACTGCGACGGTAAGGCTGAAATGACCTGTAAAACTGCCGACGGAACTGTTGACGGCACAGGCAAGGTTATCGGTGACGGCAGTAAAAACTACCGCAACAGCAAGGGGTATATTCTTGACGGTCCCGAGTACTACACACTCTTTGAGGGTGCTACAGGTAAAGCCCTTGATACAGTTAATTACGCATTTCCCAGAGGCAAGGTTAGCGATTGGGGCGATAACTACGGTAACCGTGTTGACCGTTTCAATGGTGCTGTAGTTTACCTCGACGGTCAGAAGCCCTCTGCTGTATCAAACAGAGGTTACTATACACGTATGACAGTTGTTGCCTACGATGTTGTAGACAAGAAACTCGTTGAGCGTTGGAAATATGATTCAGGCAATGATGCTAAAAAAGGATACCATAACGGCAACCATAACTGTATGCCTGCCGATGTTGACAATGACGGCAAGCAGGAGCTTGTACTCGGTTCTACTTGCATCGACGACAATGGCAAGCTCCTCTGGTGTAACGGTCAGGGACACGGTGACGCAATGCATCTCGGCGATTTCCTCCCCAACAGAGACGGTCTTGAGCTTTGGATGTGTCACGAGGAAAAGCCTTGGGGCGTATCTCTTATAGACGCTAAGACAGGTAAAAATATTTTCCACAAGAATCATACAAAGGATACAGGTCGTGCTTGCTGCGGCAATATTTACTCCAAGAATCCCGGTGCTGAATTCTGGGGTGCCACAGGCAACGATATCTTCGATGGCACTGGTAAGACAATCGCTACAAATAAGCCTGCTCAGAACTTTATGATTTACTGGGACGGTGACCTTGAGCGTGAAATTCTTGACGGTACAAAAATTGATGATTACACAGACTCAGGCAAGGTAAACAGAATCCTTACAGCTGACGGTTGTGCTGCTAACAATGGTTCTAAGAACAACCCCGGTCTTGCAGCTGATATCATGGGCGACTGGCGTGAAGAACTCGTATTAAGAACAAGCGACAGCAAGTATCTCAGAGTATACAACACAAAGTATACTACAGATGTTCGTCTTACAACTCTTATGCACGATGTACAGTATCGTACACAGGCAGCAGGTGAGCAAAACTGCTACAACCAGCCTGCACATCCCAGCTTCTACCTCGGATCTGATGAAAAGCTTCCCGAGAGACCTGCTGTAACAATCAACGGTTCTACAACTCCTCCCTCTCAGAATCCTACAAACCCACCCGTTGAGCAGCCTACTGAGGCACCCACACAAGCTCCCACAAATCCTCCCGTTCAGCAAAGTAAATTCATTACAAATATGAATGTCAAGGATACAGACAATGCAGCCGACTGGAAGCTTACAACTGCTTCACAGGGCGGACTTGTATTCGGCGACAGAGACTATACATATACACAGTTCCCCACACAGCTCAATGGTGCCGAATCACTCCTTACAGCTTGCGATTCCAAGAATGCAACAGGCGACCTCGCTGAATTTACAGCAGGTGCAAAGACAGATGTTTATGTTTTCCTTGATACAAGAGTTGAAACTGAAAACAATGTTCCCTCATGGCTCGGCAGCTGGGAAAAGACAGATATGACAGCTGAAACAAGCAATGATGTCAAATTCTCCGTATACGTAAGAACTGTAAATCAGGGTGAAAAGATTACACTTGGCAATAACAATATGACCGGTAATGTTGTAAACTACACTGTATTTGCAACGGATGCTCAGGAACAACCTGCAACACAGCCTCCAATTGAGACTCATACACAGGCACCTACACAGACTCCTCAGGGACAGATTACAATTTACGGTGATGCTAACTGCGACGGTACAGTAAGTATATCAGACGCTACAGCTATCCTCCAGAGCCTTGGAAATTCAGATAAGTATTCTCTTTCTGAGCAAGGCAAGCTCAACGCCGATGTATTCAATAACGGCGACGGTATTACTACATCTGACGCTGTGACAATTAAGAAAGTTGACGCAGGTATCTACACCCTCAATCAGCTTCCTGTAAGAGAATAATTTCTTTATTGGCATTCCCTCTTGTTTATAACAGGCTGAAAATACGCATATGCCCTGATGCAATTTATCTGCACGGGGCAGGATATCAGCCACATGAACATTGTAGAAATATATGAATTAATATTAACAAGGGGGTGTAAAAAAACTCCCCAAAACACAATATCTTTCAAAAATAGCCGCACAGAAACAACGATTCTACGTTGTTCTCCTGTGCGGCTATTTCTATTATACCGAGTTTTTTTACAGCGCCTGTTTTTATCTTATACCGAAACCTTTGGCATGCCAATTGGCTATATATCGCCATCCATTATATCAAGTAATTTTTCATTATAATCATGGATTATAAATTCAAACTCATAATTTCCATTATTTTTTATTGCACTGCAGTATATGTTGATATTATCCTTATGTACATATTTTTCCGCATTGTCATAATTGCTCCCTTTATAATTATAACTATTTTCAAAAAAGACAGCGAATCACTATCAGCATATATATGAAATACGGAATCCTTTGCGTGAGTATATTGCATTTTAGATATTTCAATTTTTCCCTCAATTGAAAGTTCTGATGTTATTAAAGAAATATCAGCAGCTGAAAAAATATCTTTCACCATTATATCAGGTTTCCATGTGAATTTTAAAATGATTATAAATGATGCAAACAATAGTATTATTATAGTTGCAACAATCAGAATTAATTTTATTATTTTTAATTTCATAAATCGTTTCCTTTTTATTTATTGCTCACTACTCCAATATATTATACGGATATTTGTACATTTCAAAAGGTGTCCATATTACAAATTCGCCTTGTCCTTGAATCAGGTTGCAAAATAATTTAGTTTCTTCATATGTATTTTGAATTAAGCCAGTCTGATTATCTACTATAAACGTATTTGTTTAAGTAATGGCTTTACAATGTAATAACCAAAACATTTCATATCATTCACAACTTATCACCCTTGATTATTGCTTTAATTTATTATATCATATTCAACTTTCAATTGTAATAAAATTTCAAAAATTAATTCCTTTTCAGACAAAATCTTCCGCACTTTCTCCTTTTATAAAGCCAGCTTACAGCTATCATAACAGCCCATAAAATTAAGCACAAAAGCTGGTTAAATGACAAAACTTTTCCATTATGGGATTCTCTGAAAAAATCGATTATAAATTTAGCTGATACCGATAAACCAAACGTCACATATAAGGATTTTCTACTATGCATTTTATATAAAACTATCCCCACTACAAAAATTATGAAAAAAGCTATTGTTTCAAGAAGCTGAACAGGAAATAGAGCCATTTCTGCGCATGTATTACTGATATAATGCACGCTTAAAAATCCGCTGTATTCTATTCCGTGACAGCATCCCGCAAATAAACAGCCAATTTTTGAAATACTATACATCAAAGGCAATGCAAAGGTACAGTTTTCAAGCATTATTTTAATTTCACCGTTTTTTCGTTCTATAATTGCAGAAATCAGTGTTGCCATGTACATTCCCACAAGCCCGCCTATAGAAGAAAAACCGAAATACTTCCTGCCTGACGAATAATATGTGAGCAACACAGCACAGATAACGCTCATTACAGGCGAAATCAAAATAAGCTTACAGGAAGTATTTTTATTAATTCCGCGTTTTACATTGAAATAATACTGGACAAATAATCCCACGATAAATGATAGAATAATCATTATGGGATATGGCGAAATTCCGGTATAATCGGTATTTATATGTAATTTCATAGCAATCACCCCGGTATATGGCAATCATTAAAAGCGTTTATGCAGGAATCACACATATGTTGACAAGCTATAATGAGAATTATGATAAGAATTGTTATTATAATGCCAACAATGATATATAATATCGAAAGTACCTTTGCAAAAATATTTTTCGGTGTAATTACTCTTGCAGCTATAACAAGGGCTATAGCAAATCCCCAGAAAACAAATACAGGCGTAAACGACATTACTAAAAACGGCTCAATTCCCACAGCAAAACATATAAGAGAGAGAATTGACAGGATATTTGAAAATCTGTTATTCCCAGTATTTTCGCTGTCTGTATATTTTAAAGGATTATAGCTTATATCAAAGTTCACATTGCCATGTAGAATATGCTGATATTCAGTGACGCTTAAAAATTTGCACCACCTGCCGTCAATCAGCTTTACAAATCCATATTCGCGGAGAAGAGATTCCGCTGTGTCATCAGGTGGAAACAACACGGGACAATTATCATAAATTTCGTATCTGCAATTCTTGACTTCATAATAATTTACAACCATACTTAACACCTCGTTTAATCGTCAGATTTTGTAAAATTTTTCTTTGCTGTAATTATTATAACTTCAACTGACTGATTTTACAAGATGATATAAGTCATTACCGATGTGACATATGTAACTTATTCTACTTAACGTAGGTTGACTAACAGGCAATTTCGCGTTATAATATAAATACCCTACGAAATACAGGTGATATTATGGATAATTCAAAAACAGGAAAGATTATACGGCAGCTGCGAACAGAAAAAAAGCTCACGCAAAAACAACTTGCGGATCTTATAGGTGTCAGCGACAAGGCGGTTTCAAAATGGGAGACAGGCAAGGGATATCCCGATATATCCCTATTTTCAGCCCTTGCAGATGTTTTCGGAGCTGATGTCCGCAATCTGCTTATGGGAAATATAAATAAAAATGAAAAGGAAATAGGCAATATGAAAAGATTGAAATTTTATGTCTGTGAGGATTGCGGAAATATCATTACATCTACCTCAGAGGCGGCAATATCCTGCTGCGGAAAAAAGCTTTCGCCCCTCACTCCAAGAGCCGCAGAGGAAAATGAAAAGCTGACAGTTGAGAATATCGACGGCAATTTATACATATCCTCCCCCCACCCTATGACTAAGGAGCATTATATTTCATTTGTTGCATATACCGTTGACAGCACAGCTATGATTTTCAAGCAGTATCCCGAATGGAATTTACAAGTCACACTGCCGCCTTTCCGTTCAGGCAGACTTGTGTGGTACTGCAACAAATGCGGTTTGCTTTATCAGAATTTGCGCAGAAAATCTTGACAAAGCATAATTAAAGTGATATAATAAATATATAAATCTAAAAATAACATGAAAGAGGTCAGATTTATGTTCTGGAAAATGACAAATGTACAGCTTCAAAAAGGATCCATTTTTCTCGTTTACGGGGATAGTGTACCCTTTTGTAAGTTGAACGGTCATACATCAGCTCATAATTGACCTTTTTATTATACTATCTTACAAATATGTACATTATCTCCTTGACTTTTATTAATAATGTTAAGGAGATTTTTTATGTTTAATATCAAAAAACAGCTTTCAAGATTGTATTCATCATCAATTTTAGGCAATCTCTCACTGACAGGAGCATGGGTTGCCATACTTGCAGCAAGGGGCTACAGCCTTGTTGAAATCGGCATTGCGGAAACGGTATTCCACATTACGAGCCTTATTTTTGAAATCCCCTCTGGAGTTCTTGCGGACGTTTTCGGCAGAAAGAAAATGCTTATCGTCAGCACGATTATGCGAATGATTGGCAATATCATTATGATTTTTTCCTTTAATCTCTTAACTGTCTGCCTGTCTATCGCCTTTCACGCTTTAAGCTATAATTTTTCCTCCGGCTCGGGTGATGCTCTGGCTTACGACTCCATAAAACTCTGCAACATGGAAAGCGGATTCGAAAAATACGAATCAAATCAGCTTATTATATACCGTCTTTGCAGCGGCATTTCAACACTCTGTGCTGGCTTTGCACTGACTATTGGGCACAGAATCGCCTACAGTACAGACCTTATAACAGGCGTGATACAGATTATGGTGCTTTCCTCTCTACATGAGATTTATGCCGAAAATCCGCAAAAAAGCAATGAAAATATTTGCAAAAAGCTTATTGACTGCTTCAAAGAAAGTTTCAAGTTTCTGAAGGAAGTCCGCAAGGCTATGGGATTAATGCTCTGCAACTCTCTTGTGGGTGCAGTGGATATTCTATTGTTATTCTTTTTGCAGGCTAAACTTCCTGAAAGAAATATTCCTCAGTGGGCGCTTGGATTTGCTTTGCTCTTTATGGAAATGGGCGGAATTGTCGGTTCTAAGCTAATACTAAAATTACCTAAAATCAGCTATAAATGGATATATGCAATAGCTGTATCCCTTGTAACAATTGGCTTCATTGCTGAACATTCACCATATTATTCACTAATGGCTCTGGGCGGATTTATTGCGGCGGTCGGAGACGATGCGCTGCAGGTACGTACCAACGCTATTTTGCAGGATATGTTTCCCTCGGAGCAGCGTGCAACTCTGACTTCCGTTGAGTCTTTCAGCTTTTCTGTTATTATGATTGTACTCTCTCCCCTTGCAGGATTTGTTTTCACTTATTGGTAATACTATAAAATACAGCCCTATCGGAAAAATCCGATAGGGCTGTTTATCATTATTTATCAAGATGTCCTGAAGCTTCTTCAAGCAACTCAATAATATTGAGGTGCTGAGGGCATACGCTTTCGCATTGACCGCATTTTACGCAATCCTTTGCTTTGCCGCTATTCGCGGTAAGTCCTCTGTAGACATTGCCTGAACGCCATTCCTCGCCATAAAGCCTGATAGTATTGAGTATACGGAATACCTCAGGAATATTTATTCCCGACGGACAGCCATCACAGCAGTATTTGCAGGCTGTACAGCCAATAAGCGGAGAGTTGAACATAACTTCATTTATTTCCTCAATCAGTTTCATCTCTTCCTCAGAAAGAGGCTCAAAATTTTTAAATGTACTGATGTTGTCATTCATCTGCTCGTCATTTGACATTCCTGAAAGGATTGTAATTATTCCCGGGAGAGAGCCAACAAATCTCAGCGCCCATGAAGCAATTGAAGAATCAGGTCTTGCCGCTTTAAGCTTCTGTTCAAGCTCAGGCATAAGTGTGGCAAGGGTACCGCCCTTTACAGGTTCCATTATTATCATAGGGATATTCCGTTTGCGGAGTATCTCATAAAGCTCGCCCGAATGTACAATAGGATTTTTCCAATCAGCATAATTAAGCTGTATCTGGACAAATTCAATCTCGGGGTGCTTATCAAGAACTTCTTCAAGAAGCTCAGGTGTACCGTGATATGAAAATCCGAAATGAATTATTTTTCCCTCACGCTTTTTTTCCATTCCCCAGTTAAAGCAGTCAAGCTCCTCATATGTATCGTAGTTATTGCCGTCCTCAAGGGAGTGGAGCAGGTAATAGTCAAAATAGTCAACTCCTGCTCTTTCAAGCTGTTCATTGAAAATCCTGTCTCTGTCATCCTTGTCTTTCATGCACCATGCAGGAAGTTTTGTTGCAAGCATGAAGCTTTCTCTTGGATATCTCTTTACAAGACACTCTCTTGCCGCAACCTCAGATTTTCCGCTGTGATAGACATATGCTGTATCAAAGTAATTCATACCTGCATCCATGTATTTGTCAACCATTCGGCAAACATGCTCGTGGTCTACTTCTCCGTCCTGTGTAGGAAGTCTCATAAGCCCGAATCCCAGCTTTGTAACATCATAAATATTATGCTTATCCATAGTTATTCACCCTTCAATTTTTTTATTGTTTTCCTTATTTCCTTTAAAGCCGTTTCAGGTTCACTTATTCCGCAAACAGCTGTTTCAATGGGACAAAATCCCGTATTGTCGCGGTTTAGTATAGCCTCCACGAGAATTTTATATTTAACGGAAATATTGTTACTTTCCAGTGTTTCCAAAGCTCTGCGGCTTATTACATTGGCATAAACCTCTTTTATGCCCAACAATACATAGAGAAATGCCGCACCTTTTCCTATAACTTTATCTGCAGCAGAATATCCGCTGAGATTTTCATACTCGTCAAGCCATTGCAGAAGAGGCGCAACTCCCCTTTTTATGCTTATCATGATATCATCATCACTGCATAGCACGCAGGTATACTTCGATCCCGAAAGCATCTTCTTTGCTTTTTCAAGATTATTCATTGTCAGCCCTCTTTGCACTGCGGACAATAAATGGAATTACCAGAAGCTGAATTACAATTCCGACAAATCCGATTTTAATACTTGTCAGAATTACAGCAGGTGCAACAACTGTCCCCAATCCGTAGAAGCCAATAAGAATTGCGGCGGCACGTACAGTTCTGCCGACTATCTGTGTTATCAGAACCTTTGCAATATCGGAAATATCCCTGTCTTTCAGCACACCTGCGCATACACCATACATTGCAAGCTCAATCATCATAAACGGGAGCATAGCGGCTGTGGGCATACCAGTTATACCAAAGCTTATAAGAGGACTTAACAGACCTGCGATTCCTGCGGCATAAGGGCCTACAAGAAGTCCTGCGAAGATAACAGGCAGGTGCATGGGGAGCAGCATTTCACCGAGAGCTGTTCCGTGTCTTGTGGCTGCACCGACCATGTGAATCATCTGTGGAAGTGCAACTGCTGATACAATGGCTGCAATTGCCCCTATAGTCTGTGCTTTGATTGATAATTTTCTTTTTGATAATGTAAGCATCTTGCAATACCTCCTAAATATTTCGATAAACATATTATACACCATTTTGTGTAAAATGTCAATGATTTTAGAGATAACGTTCAGAAATAACCTTTCCCCTTTAGATAAAAAGGCTGTATCCGCCTATAGATACAGCCTGCGGGACTTCCCATAGTCCCCCTTATTTGCAATAGACAGCTTTAACATTTAAGCACTTGCTGTCAAAAGTGCTTTTGCAGTAGCAACGAAAAATGTGCTGATAAATTTCGCTTCACTGCTATTCCGTATATAATTATACAATAAAACATAAATTTTTTCAATATCAAAAGTGTGCAAATTTTTCGCAATTTTTATGTCAAAACTCACAAAAAATTATAAGCTTGTCATATTTAAAAAAATTATATCTCTCGCTTGGTGAATCCGTCCCACGCAATGAGGAAGAATACAAACATGTGAATTGCTACAACTCCTATTGCAAATGAAAGCGAATGATTTGCAAAGCCTGATGTTCCGTTGATTACTGCGTTGAAATCTGTATTTGCGAAAACAAGATATCTTACCCAGTCCTGATTGAGTTCTTTCTTGAATATGGAAACAATAGAATTTCCCGAAAGCATTGCAAAAAGTGAGATACCAATTGACATTGCGGAATTCTTTGCAAGTGATGAAATTGCAAAGGCAAGAGTTGACATAACAAGCACCTGCACGCTTCTGAACATATAGTTTTTAAACACATGTACAAAGCCGTTTTTGCTCTCTACAACTCCGTTTACAACTTCAAGATATGTACAGTTGAGGTGTTCTGTTCCGAAAAAAATTATTGAAAACAACAGCGATAAAACGTATAGGCAAATTATCATCAGAAATCCCATTGAAACACACATTACATACTTTGAAACAAGTATCTTCCAACGCTTTACAGGATTTATAAGCAGGAATTTAATAGTGCCGTTGGAAAATTCATTCGCAACAGTACTGCCTGCAATTATAATAATAAGTACGCCTATAACTGTTATAAGTGATGCTGACTGGCAGAATACGACCCAGAAATTCACTGTCATGGATTCCAAAAGACTTGTATTTTCAGCTACATTCAGCTCGATATCATTTTCAAGCCTGTACATTCCAAGAGTTATTGCGTCTTTCCATTCTTTTGTATAAGCTGAATCTTCCGTTTCGCTTGTACTGCTGTCAACAAGATTGATTTTAGCTGCTGCAACGCTTTCTATGACATCATTTGGATATTCAAACATTTCTCTTGTATTTGCAGGCAACGGGATATTTTTGCTTATGCGATACTGATACTCCCATGTATAAGCTTCGGGAAGTCCCTGCTTTTTACTATTCTGTAACATGAATTCACAGTATTTTTTCCAATCGCCGTTTTTTATGCACTGGAGAAGCTTCATTCTGTCTTCCTGAGAATAATTATATTCTATCTTCTTTTTATCACCGACTTCGTATGAAAATGCATCACGAGTTGCACTTACTTGCCAGCTTCCAGGGAGAAACTCGTTATCCATAATGAAATTATACATTTCAATATCAACTTCATAACCGTCATATTTCATTTTCTCAGCTTGATTTATTTCATAATTATAATCCATACTGCTGTCAAATATGTAATCGAAGTTGTCCTCCATTTCACCCTGCACAATTTTACCAAGTCCCATGAGAGCAAGTACGCTTAATGCTATGAGGATAAATAATACCTTAGTTGAAACCTTTTTCCATGTCTTTATATATTCGTTCTTAATCAGCTTATGCATCTTAGCCAATCTGAACACCTCCTGTCTGTGTAATCTCAATAAATACATCTTCAAGCTTCTTTTTTTCCTTAGGAGATACGGTATAGAGCTTCACGCCGCTTTCTATAAGCTTACAGTTAAGCTGAGCAAGCCTGTCCTGTACGTCATCACCGCTGAATACAACGTCAATATGCGTATCGTCTGTAACAGCGTATTCCATTTCGCTAAATAAAGCCGCTGCTCTTTCAGCATTGTCAACGTTGTATATATACTCGGAAGTATCCCCTGCACTCTCACGCATCATTTCCTCAACGGTATAAACTCCGACCATTTTTCCGTTGTTGATGATTCCTACTCTGTCGCACATAAGCTCCATTTCAGACATAAGATGACTGGAAACAAGGACGCATATATTTTCTTCGTGGGCAAGCTTTTTGAGGATATCTCTCAGTTCCTTAATACCTGCAGGGTCAAGTCCGTTTGTAGGCTCGTCAAGAAGGAGCAAGCTCGGACGGTGAAGAAGTGCCTGCGCTACACCGAGACGCTGTCTCATACCGAGAGAATACCGCTTTATTTTTTCATTGATGCGGTTTGAAAGTCCAACAATTTTTACAACTTCCTCAATTCTCTCTTGTGTAACGCCGTCTCTCATGCGGGCATACTGTTTCAGATTATCCATGCCGGTCATATGCTTATACATCTCAGGATTTTCAACAATACCGCCAATGCTTCCCAATGCTTTTTCGTAGTGCTTTTTCAGATTATATCCGCCGATTTCAATACTTCCTTCGTCGATTGTTAAAAGCCCTGTTATAAGCTTGATAGTAGTTGTCTTACCTGCGCCATTAGGGCCGAGGAACCCGAAAACCTCTCCTCTGTATGCCTCAAAATTAATATCAAATAGAATCTGTCGTCTTCCAAGGGTTTTATTGAGATTCTTTATTCTGAGGGCAGCTGTTTTTACCGTACCATCATTTACTTTGATATTCTTTTCCATAAAGCTGCTCCTTTCTTATTCTTCACTGCCGGATTCTGAATCCGTTACTGCGGTAACTCTAGTATCATAATTATCAAAGGTTTCACATTTGGTAATCTTCCAGCCCTCAGTTTTTTTCTCCATATAGAAAGTACATTGCTGAGAAAAGGAAGTCTGCATTACCTTTGGTTCAACTGGACTTTCGGGGTCATAGTATGAATAATACATATCATAGCCTGACGGAGTAATTACAGCACTGTTTTCAGTTCCCACAAAATAGATATTCGCAGTACATTCTACTGCCGCACCGTTTGGACCATTTTTATTTATCTTATAATCAGTCATATCGACAGAAAATTCTGTTATATAGCCTCTTGTCTTGTTTTCAACAAGATCTTTCATGGAGTTTTTGAAAGTATTCTTATCTACGTAATATGTATATATATCCGTATTTACTTCACCGATGTCAAGCCAGTATTCATCTGCAAACTGATAGAATTCCGATATCTGTTTCTGTGAATCGTCTTTATTGTATTTTATATTATATTGTCTGTACTGCTCAGGAGTTATATTGAACTTCTCAACAGCGTCTGCATATTCAGTAACTGCCTGTTCTATATCCGGCTTATCTTCTTTGAAGCGATTGAGGTCAGCTACTATATATCCTGTAACGCCGATAACCAGTGCGCCGCCGAGAATCACCCCCCTGTTCGCCTTTCTGAGAAATTTTTTCATATAAATCATTCCTTTCAGTGTACGTATTTCGCTGTGTTATGTGTACTGTGTGATTTAGTACACTTATTATTATACACAATTTTTGATATTTGTCAATAGGTATTTTAATTTTTTCTGTATTTTTTCAATTTTGTACAATTTATAGACGGTTGTTGTGTAGAAGTTGTACAAAAAATCTGCACACCGTACATTGTGTACTGTGTGCAGATTTAATTGAACTAATCTCTTCTGAAAATATCTCTTGTATAAACCTTGTCCTGAACATCGTCAAGGCATGAATCATAGCGATTTGCAATGATAGCATCAGATTGAGCCTTGAATTTCTCAAGGTTATTTACAACTACACTTCCGAAGAAAGTTTCCCCGTCTTTAAGTGTAGGCTCATATATTACAACAGTTGCACCTTTAGCCTTGATACGCTTCATAACACCCTGTATGGACGACTGACGGAAGTTATCGCTGTTTGATTTCATTGTAAGTCGGTACACGCCCACAACCACACTTTTCTCTGAATCCGAGTTCCAGTCGTTATTGCCGCTGTAGCTATAATAGCCGGCTTTTTCAAGCACACGGTCAGCGATAAAATCCTTACGTGTACGGTTAGACTCAACAATTGCAGACATCATATTCTGAGGAACATCAGCATAGTTAGCAAGAAGCTGTTTTGTATCTTTAGGCAGACAATATCCGCCATATCCAAAGCTTGGATTGTTATAATGTGTACCAATACGAGGGTCAAGACACACACCGTCAATAATCTGCTGTGTATTAAGATTTTTCATCTCAGCATATGTATCGAGCTCATTGAAATAGCTTACACGGAGAGCAAGATAAGTATTAGCAAAAAGCTTTACAGCCTCAGCCTCTGTAAATCCCATATGAAGAACGGGGATATCCTCCTTAATTGCACCGTCAACAAGAAGCTGTGCAAACTCCTTAGCCTTATCAGCAGAATTATCATCACATGAAACAATGATTCGTGAGGGATAGAGATTATCATAAAGAGCCTTTGATTCTCTCAGAAATTCAGGGCTGAATATAATATTCTTGGTGTCATATTTTGCTCTTACACTTTCAGTATATCCAACAGGAATTGTAGACTTAATAACCATCATAGCATCGGGATTTACCTTGAGTACAAGCTCAATTACAGCTTCAACAGCTGAGCAGTCAAAAAAGTTTTTCTGACTGTCATAGTTTGTAGGAGCCGCAATGATTATATATTCCGCGTCCTTATATGCAGCTTCTGCATCAAGAGTTGCTGTAAGGTCAAGTTCCTTTTCAGCAAGATATTTCTCAATATAGTCATCCTGTATAGGTGATTTTTTATTGTTGATTAATTCAACCTTTTCAGGTATTATATCAACTGCAACAACTGTATTCTTCTGCGCAAGAAGAGTTGCAATTGATAAACCTACATATCCTGTACCTGCTACTGCAATTTTCATGACTTCACTTTACTCCTTTACTTTTTTCGTTTTAATTTATTTAACGGAATTGAAACCAGATATTTTATAGATTTTAAAACAGCACGTTTATGGTTCGGATGTTGGTTGTAAACATATTTCAATATCTCACGATTTTCCTTTGTTCTGTTTTTTAAGTATAGCATCAGTGCTTTCTGATGATTATCATCAAATGCGTCATTATATTTCAAATCCTTACCAAAATACTTGGCAAGTGAAATAGCCTGATACATTCCGTCACTTACCCTACCGGTCAGATTCTTTCCTTTCATACGGGAGTTATAACTTCCATTGGAAAATGATTTGCGATAACGAGACATCTGCTCAGACATACGCCATACTCTACCATTAAGAAGCAAAACAAGAGATATTTTCTGGTCACCATTCATAGAAGTAGATTTGCGATACTCATTCATAAAATCTGAATCGAGATTTTTCCATATATTACGATACACAAAAGATGCAAGCTGACCAATAAGAACACGGTGCTCCGCATCATTAATAGTCATTTCTCTTTCCTCCATTTTACTCCATGTAGGGTCCTGATAACCCTGATACGGCTCATCGTTTTCATCTATATACTCAACATTATGTGTAACAGCTATGAAATCCGGATGAGATTCCAGATAATCTACCTGTCTTTGCAACTTATTTGGATCAGTCCAATAATCGTCTCCTTCGCAGTGAGCTATATATTTACCCTGCATAACCGGCATTACATGGTTCTGAAAGGCAGGTATTTTCTTCTGAAATTGATTTTCAGTCTGTAATATAGGACGTATAATATCAGGATATTTTTCATAATACTCACGTACAATATCTGCGGTTCTATCTGTAGAGGCATCATCATGAACAATAATCTCAATTGGAAAATCTATCTTCTGCATTAAAATTCCGTCAAGAGTTTTTCTGATATACTTTTCATGGTTAAAAGTGATAACACACACACTCACCATAATTTCCGACTTCATTTTATCCTCCTTATTCAACAGGTTCATCCACTATTTTTTCTCCAAGCAAATCAAGAAGCAAATCAACATCTTCATCTGACATTTCTATCTGATAGCTGCAATCCTTTAATTTTGATTTTTTGCTTTGCAACATTGTGACACCTATGCCAATAGCACCTCCAAGAAGAGGCTCATACCAGAAAGAATACGAAAACATAAGACGACAGATACTAAATGAAATCAGAGCAAGAAATATCGGGAACTGTGGATGCTTACGATGTTTCACAAACACTCTCGCTATAAAAACAGCTAATGCAGCCAAAAGCACTGAGCCCAACAATAGACCGAATGTAATAAGGATTTCATAAACAACATTATGACTGTAATATTGTTCATTCAGCAAGTAACGATCACCATAAGCGCCATGACCTGTAAAAATACTGTGTCTGGACAATGCTTTTTCCAATATGCCATAAATTCTGTCACGTCCAGTAGCATCAGCGATTTCTCCCTCTGCAAGCTTCAATAATGTACGTGATTCAATGCCAAATATAACCGCAGTATTATATATCCACCTCAGTATTCCCTTGGAAGTAATAACAAGAGCGCCTAAGCAGCCAATAATAATTGTAGCAAGCTTATATCTCGACATTCCCGGTTCAACAATTAGCATATATATAACAAGGAAACATAGGTAACCGAGAACGCATCCTCTTGAACCAAAGAAAACACCCAACGCAATACTTAATCCACTGAGATAAAGATATCCGGTTTTTTTACGGTCATTTAAATAGAACATCAGGAATAAAATTGCAGGAAATGCAATCTGATAACCGAACAGCATATTATATTCCTCTGCTGTTTCCTGTTGTGCAGGTCGTAAAAACCCCCATGAATTGCCTATAAAGTTAATCCATGCTATGATTTTGAAATCATATTCAAGCTGTTTCAGATTTTTCTGACATCTTATAAAGTAATATGCAAAAGGCGCAGAAACAAAATTCAGCACATTTCCCCAGATAGCCCATTGAGGATTATCAAAAAATACTCCTCTGTACTCAGGATGTATTTTTAACGTTCCAAAGAATATTCCTGCTGTCAAACCAATTACAATGATGCCGTCAATACGAAGTGAGCCACGCTCGTTTAAAATAGATAAACCGAGAAAAAGATATATTACCCCAAGCAGTCCAAAAGCTATAAGACTTTTGCTTATCGGTACAAGTCCGAACAAATTTGTCAATGCAACTTTAGAAAAGAACAAAATAATAGCAATATCCTTATATCTGTAACGCTTTGTACAGTCCTGCCATATTCTTATAAATCTTTCAAGCGCATGTTCCAAAATGCATCACCTCATTCCCTGATACACAAAATCGTTTCTGATTATCCAGTAATAAATTTTTCCAATTTTTTATTCTGAATACTTCTTGAATACGTGACGGTATCAGCTTCATCAGTTAATTTTGTTATGGATTTTTCGATTATTTCACCGATAGCCTTTTCCGTATCTGCAAGCTGACTGCATGCATAACCGCCGGAAAATCCCGAAACAAGCTCAGACAAATATGTATTAGGAGCTCCCACGTAAAGAACAGGTCGGTTAGCATATATATAATCGTAAATTTTTGTTCCTATCGCCTGCTTGCGAATATCCACAAGAAGATTCACATCAGCATTTTTCAGCATTTCCATACCTATCTGATAAGGACAAAAGCCTGTGCAAATAAAATGGTCAGACGGAAATCCAGTTTCCTGCATCATTCTGTCAATTTCCATTTCCCTTTCTCCGATGTGAAAAATCACAAGATTCGGATATTTTTTTAACAATGATGCTGCGGCTGTCAGAAGCATTTTTCCATAATCATAGGAATAATATATCAGCTTGCCAAAAGAAGCAAGAATAACAGCATTCTGGCGATTTGGAATTGTATTGAGTATTTCCTCAGCCTTATTTCGTTCTTCATCCGTAATCTGAGCAAAAAGGGTATCATCGTATCCGTTGTACACAACGTTTATCTTATCACGGTATTTTCTGTATGCACGGCGCAGAATATCTGCCCAGCCGTCAGTAACTGTTATTACCGCATCAGCTGATGCAATTGCGTTGCGCTCAATAGGATAGAACATTAATTTACGGCTAAGTTTTTTGGGTGAAAAAAATTCTTTCTTGCTACGCATATCAAAAATCCACAAATCACGATAATCAAGAACGCAGCGTGTATTGAATTCATTTTTGCATATTTCACACAGCGGAACAGTTTCATAAGAGCCGCAGGTTATAAAAACACAATCAGGTTTCTGTTCCTTCATACAGCGGCGGAATTCTTCCTTATATGCTTCACTGCGATGTGGATAGCTTTCTTTCGTATTCTGTACAACTTCTGTAATTGAATCTATCTTCCCTGTTCCGAAATTTTTTGCTTCCTCTGTACGTTCATCCATTTTATTCGTAAGAACAGAAATTGAATGTCCCTGTTTAAGCAAATAACGCACAAGACTTGAAACACGCACTACCGCCACAGTTGCATATGGTGGGAAATGGGTTGCAACAATCAAAATTTTCATTTCGCTGACGCACCTTTCGAAAAATTAATATCCAAAGCATTTTTCATCCTCTGTAGCAAATCCATAGCAACAGAAGACTGGCTGAACTTTTTCTCAGCCTCAGAAGCAATTGAATCAGAAGAAAAGCGATTTCTCTCATTTTTCATAAATATCATAGCCTGAGCCATGCTGTCTACATCGTCAGGCGGAACAAGTATACCGTTTGCATCATGGAGATAAACTTCAATAGAACTTGGCTTAACACCGATAACCGGTTTTCCGCTGCACCATGCTTCAATAAATGGCACACCAAAAGTTTCCAGAACACTTGCGGATACAAAACAATCTACCTGCCGCATAAGCTCAGCAACCTTTTCACGTTCAATAGGACCTGTCATTGTAACTTGTTTTTCAATTCCAAGATTTTTAATCTGATTTTTTAATACATCAGCCAGTTCACCGCCGCCAGCAACAATAAGCTGTACATTTTCATTATCCTTAAACGACTTTGCAAATGCCTCAATAACAATATCAAAACGTTTTCCAGGCACAAGTCTTCCTACAGCAAAAAAACGAAATTTATCGTCATTACTATTTTCATTTGCAGGAAAAAACAAAGGCGATACCATATTTGGAATTACCGAAATATCACGCTTTGTTCCTGTTAGTTCCATTACACTTTTACGAAGAAGATGCCCTACGCAGATAAATTCAGATGCCTCATAAACAATCTTTTTAAGTAAATTCACTCGAAATGTTTCAAGATTTTTTGTCTGGACCTTTGACCAATGCTCAGTAACTAAAACAGGCACTCCATAGCTTTTCAGTTTTTTCCATATTTTCTCAGTCATGGTTAGAAGCGGAAAATGTACGTGTATAGCATCAGGCGCACCATTTTTTTCACATTTCTTTATAGCATTGAGCATACAAGATGATTTAAGCGGCTGGAAAAGGCACTGAGGCAAACCGCCTACAGGAAGATAATTTCCGCAAAGAGCCACTTCATCTTTAATACGGCAGTCCTTTCCGCAGGTTCTGAGCACTTTAACAGAACGGTTATCAGCAAAAAGATAGCTTACCTGCACATCTTCGCCATAACGCTGCAAAGCCTGTGCCTGCTCAAATTCAAATATACCCATCATTCCGGTTTTTACTTCAGGCACTGTACGGCCTATAACCCAGATTCGCATATACTACTCCTTTATTTCTGTGCTGACAAAAGCATTTCAACAAGCTCCTGTGTAAACTTTTCCATTGAAATTTCGGGCTTCCACGAAAACTGCGACATAAATCTTGTACTATCCAGAGCAGAACAAAGCCTGTCTTCTGAGGGATTAATCTCAAATGCAGAAAGCTTGTTCCCTGTATACGTTTCAACCGTGCTTTTGGCAAGTTCTGCAAGTTCAACTATACCCCATTCACGTTCTGCACCGATATTGTAAACTTTCTCCCACTTTTCACAGTCAGCAGAAGCAAGACAAAGCAAAGCTACCGCAGCATCGCGCACATCGAGAAAGCCAAAACTCTGATAACCTGCATTAACAGATATCTCGCCTTTTTCTATAGCGTTTTTAACAAAGCGGTTTATTATACGCACATGGAAATCAAGACCGATAAGGCTTGCCATACGCAAATTTGTGAAAGGTACATTTTTTTCATGGCATAATACTTCAAGGAGCTGTTCACTCATATACTTTGAAACAGCATATCTGTTTTCAGGAGAAACCTGAGTATTCTCATCAGCAGGAGCAGTTCGCTTGCTGTCATAAACGCTCTGTGATGAAATATTGGCTACAGCGCCTACACCGCCATTTATTGCAGTTTCAAAAACATACTTCTGGAAATCAAGACCCTTTGCAAAGCCTACACTGTCATTGTTTCTCGGGAATGCGCAATGAAGAAGCACATCAATATCTGAGAAATCATAGCCGTTTCTCAGAAAATCTTCACTCTGCAGATATTCATAACGATTTCCGAATTCCTGTTCAAGAGAGCTGCTCTGTGAAGAAAGGGCAATTATGCGCAGTTTAGAATCAACAGCAAGACGCAGAAATTCTCTGCCCAACATTCCGCCTGCACCTGTAAGAAAAATTGTTTTACTCATTATATATATCCTTAATCAAGCATACCTTCAAGGTCTGATTTTTCAAGTCCTGGTAAAAGAAGATTTTCACCCTCAGGAGATGTTACACTGAGACAGTTATAAACAGTTTTAAACTGATTCCACAATGCTTCTTTTGTAGGAGCCTCTCCAAGAACGCGGAGCATAATCTGACGAAGCTGCCCTTTTCCCTCAGGAGGCAGAGTTTCTCCCTCATGACGAGCAAGAACAGCGTCGATAACGCCCTCTGTAGCAAGTATATCCTCAACACCTGTAATTTTTCCGATAGTACCGGGTTTCATAAGGAAAGAAACATTGCTTCCGTATACTTTCCAATTTGGATTAATGACATTTCTAAGGTCTTCATCAGCCATTTTACCTGTAAATGCAAAATGTATAAGCATTTCAAGAGGGTCATATCCTCCGATGCGCTTCATATTCAGGTATTCCAGTGAACCTGTAAGACGATATCCTATATCGTATACCAGACATTCGCCGTCCTCAACCATACACTGCATAAACATCATACCATTCTTTATGCCGACAGAAGAAAGCATTTTTTCAACATTCGGAAGTACATTTTTCTGATAATTAGGAAGCAGAGCTGACGGATAAGAATATGCAACAGGAAGAGCAATAGAATCTTCCTGATTTTTCTTTACATGACGGTTGCCCATACCACTGAGAATGATATTGCCGTCCTGAAAAACATAGAAGACAGTAACTTCCTTGCAGGAATCCACAAAACGCTCCACGAGAACCTTGCCTGATTCGGAAACTCTTTCAGCCTCTTCACAGGCGGCTATCATCTGCTCCTCATTTTCACAGATAGCCACACCTCTTGCGCCGCTACTATCAGCAGGCTTTACAAGTACGGGATAACGGATATAATCCCAGCTTTCAGTGCGGTTATGGAAGTCTACATCATAAGAATCAATTGTAGGCACGCCAAACTGACGGCAAAGGGCTTTATACTGTGTCTTATCAGTCATTTTTTCAAACTGCTCTCTTGTGCCATAGCAGGGAAGTCCAACTCTCTCACAAATATCAGCATAATAAGGCAGTACGGAATCGGTAAATCCAGTAATAATACCGTCAATCTTCTTCTCACGGACAAGCTGTTCCATAGCGTCCAAGTCAGTAGTACTTACAAAGCAAGCCTCATCTGCAATCTGCTTTGCAGGAGATCTTTCAAGTGCATACCAGTCAGTAACAAGAACATATGCCCCCATTTCCTGTGCTTTTTTTACTACCTGACAGCTTATTCTTGAACCACCAAGGATAAGCAGACGTTTTCCTTCAAATTCTCTACCCATTTTCATAATGCTCCTTTAACTTACAGGATTCTCTGAAAACCATAATACAAGCGTAATAAAGCCTTAAATACGATTTTCGGTAAACCTCTTATTTTGCACGATACTGCGGAAAATAATCAACATTTGAACGATCTATCTGCTTTTTCTCGCAAAGCTCCGCATAAATCTGTTCATTCCAGATTTTCTTACCCACATAAAAATCAAATATTGCATCTTTGGTAAATTTCTTTTTGAATAAAAACAACGGATCATTTTCGTTATCGCTTGTTCCTCCGCCATAATGAATAACAGAAACACCATTTTCCTTTGCCCATACTGCTGTTTCATATTTAAGTATATAGGCAGGAGAATATGGCAGATACTCATTGAAAGTACCAGACAAATGCGCCTGAAGAATACCGTTATAAACAAAATAGAAACCTGCTGCAATAATTTTATCCTCTAGCATTGCTTCAATAAGGATAATATTGTCACGATAATATCTAAGACATGTATCAAAATACGATTTTGGGAAGTAGTAGTAATCATTTGCCTTATCCCTGTCCATTGTATCATAATAAACTGGAATAAAGGAATCAAGATTTTCAGGTGCCAATGTAATACGGCAGGTTACACCTTTGCGCTGAGCTTGACGAATTGTTTTTCGACATGATTTTGAAAATTCCTCTTGAACAGGATTCTCATAATCTGAAATATTAGTACCAACTGTGTGATGAAGATAAATTGTTTCATATATATTGCGGAAATCAGCCTGATTATCCACAACAGGATGAAAACGGACAAATTCACTTACAATATTTTTTTCTTTGCAATATTCACAAAAAGCATTTCCAAAAGCTTCAGCAAGTGCAGTTCTATCACCATTACATTCAGTTATAAGAGGACCGCCGTATCCATATGGAGTTACAATATCGTAATAGCCATCTGCGTCAGGGATTTCTCTCATCATAAACTGATGGATAACTGTACCAAGTTCACTTTCAAACACAAAGCGTTCTGCTTTGGCGTTTTCAATCTCCTCATACAATTTTCCGAAATTTTCATCAAAATAAATATCAGGAAGCAAGATTTAATTCATTCCTTTCTTATATTCATGAACGACTTACTTAATTTCCACATAAAATTTGGAAATACAGTCCATCATATATTCCATATCCTCAGCAGTATAGCGCTGGTCACATATAAGCGACATCTCATTTGCTCTGAGACCTACAGTTGTACCCATAACCTCAGGCCAATGAACAGGGCAATAAATACCATTATCAATCAGATATTTACGAAGAGCATCACGCTCTTCTGCTGGAAGAAGTACAGGCACAAACAGCGGACAGCACTTTTCCCAATCCGGAGTCTCAACAAGAGCCTTTACAGGAAGGTCCTGCAATCTTTTGTATATAATTTTTGCGTTCTCAATACGGCGGTTGCGAACTGCCTCAACATTAGTATTATCAAGGATTGCAGCAGAGACTGTATCAAGCTTCAACTCATATTTTGCCTTCTGGAGAACACGGTCACCGGCATAGAAGTTATTCAGAAAATCCTCTTTGGATACTTCCTTGCCATTGAGATAATCACGTTTTTCGCACATTGCATCAATTTTCTTATCCATAGCCCCTGCGGAATCCTCTGTTACCCTTGAGGAAAGTTTACCGCAAAAGCTTATAAGACATCCACCAGCAGGTACTGCAAACCATTTTCTCAGGCTCATTACAGCGTAATCAGCTTCAGAGCTTACAGGCTGTGCAGACATTATACGATGTGTAACATCTTCAATAATAATAATTCCTTTTTTGCGGAATGAAGCAAGAATATCATCAGATACAGCAGCAGACAAACCAAAATATGACATTGCAAAGAAAACGTCACAGTTTTTATTTATATCAATTCCATAAACAATATTTCCGTTTTCGTTCTTTACATCATAAAATTCGACGCGGAAACCTGCATCATAGAAAGGCTGAATCATGGAGAGACAGCAATATGACGGCAGATATGCAGTTTTAACTTCTTTTTTTGCCTTGATATTTCTCAAGGCAATTCCGATTGCAGCACGTCCGGACAGTGTCAGACAATAATCGTCACCTTTTGGAAGCCAGTTCAAATCAAGATTATCAGGATTCATCCCCTCAGGAACTTTATCTGTTCCCATGTGGAAGTGACTTCCGATTTCACTACTTGGCATTTTACTTTCACCTTCTTCTTCTAACATACGGCACAGCGTATAATCCTTTGTTCCGCGCAATGTTATATCCGAGCGACACAAAACTTTTTTTACAGTCATGAAGAGAATTTTCAGATCCATTATAAATGAATGATCTTCAACGTATTTAACATCAAGCTTGAAACGGTCATTCCATGGAAGATTATTTCGTCCGTTTACCTGAGCGTAACCTGTCAGACCGGGACGAACCTCATGACGACGACGACTTTCAGCAGTATAATCAGGTAAATACAGCAGTGAAAGCGGTCTTGGACCCACAAAACTCATATCACCCTTGAAAATATTTATAACCTCAGGAAGCTCATCAATACTAAGAGAACGTATAATTTTTCCGAATTTTGTAAGACGCTCCTTATCAGGAAGCAGATTTCCGTATGTATCCTTTGCATTGGTCATACTGCGGAATTTATACATTGTAAATAAACGCTCGTCTTTACCTGAACGTGTCTGAGTAAATAATACAGGACTGCCCAGTTTAATCCTGACAAGAAACGCAATAAGCAGCAGCGGCAAACATCCCACCAATAAAATTGAGCCTGAAACCAAAATATCAAGAAATCTCTTTATGTACTTTTGATACAACTTGAAAACCTCACTTTTCTCAACAAAATCTCGTTGTGTACCCATATTCCGAACAAAAATTAATACTTATACATCGGAACAGAGCACAACCGAAAGAAAAGGCATCCGCAAAGCAAAAATGAATTTTTTACGGTATCTCCTTACAGCACTATCTTATATTATACCATAATACAATCGATTTGTAAAGCTGAATACAGCGTATTTTCATTATTTAAAAAAGTAAACAATATAATTTTACAGGGACAACATAAAATTGTCCCTGTTCACATCAATAATTTGTATAAATTAAATATTCCACTTGTCGCTGTACATCTTTTCGAAGTAATTTCTGTATTCGCCAGAAATGATTTCCTCCCACCAGTCCTTGTTGTCGAGATACCACTGAATAGTTTTCTTGATACCGTCAGCGAATTTTGTTTCGGGAAGCCAGCCAAGCTCATTGTGAATTTTTGTAGGATCAATAGCGTAACGCATATCATGTCCCTTACGGTCTGCAACATATGTTATAAGGCTTTCGGGCTTGCCAAGCTCCTTGCAGATAATCTTTACAATGTCAATATTTGCCATTTCATTGTGACCGCCGATATTGTAAACCTCGCCGACCTTACCATTGTGGATAATAAGGTCGATTGCCTTACAATGATCCTCAACATAGAGCCAGTCACGGACATTTTCGCCCTTGCCGTAAACAGGAAGGGGCTTATCATTAAGAGCATTTGCAATCATAAGAGGAATAAGCTTCTCAGGGAAGTGGTATGGTCCGTAGTTGTTGGAACATCTTGAAATTGTCACAGGGAGACCGAATGTTCTGTGATATGCAAGAACAAGAAGATCTGCACCTGCCTTTGATGAACTGTAAGGACTGCTTGTGTGAATTGGTGTTTCCTCTGTAAAGAAAAGGTCGGGACGGTCAAGGGGAAGATCGCCGTAAACCTCATCAGTTGAAACCTGATGATAACGCTGTATACCGTACTCTCTGCAAGCGTCCATAAGTGTCTGTGTACCGAGAATATTTGTTTTAAGGAAGATGCCAGGGTCTTCAATTGAACGGTCAACATGGCTTTCAGCCGCAAAGTTCACCACGATATCGGGCTTTTCTTCCTCAAAGAGAGCAAATACAGCGTCACGGTCGCAGATATCAGCCTTTACAAAGCGAAAATTAGGGTTGTCCATAACCGATTTCAGAGTTGAAAGATTTCCTGCATATGTCAGCTTGTCAAGGCATACGATTCTATAATCGGGGTGCTTGTCAAGCATATGAAATACAAAATTTGAGCCGATAAATCCGGCACCGCCTGTTACAATAATTGTCATATTTTTCTCCTTAGAATACAAATTTATCTTCTGCAACACGCTTCAGATGCTCTCCATAAGGGGATTTACCATAAGCCGCCGCAGTTTCAAGAAGCTGTTCCTTATTTATCCATTTTTCGTGATATGCAATTTCCTCAGGAGCTGAAATTACAACATCCTGACGGTTCTGCACTGTCTGTACAAAAGAAGCGGCTTCCATAAGACTTTCCATAGTTCCTGTATCAAGCCACGCAAAACCTCTGCCGAGAATCTGCACTTTAAGGTCATCGTTTTCGAGATACATACGGTTAAGGTCGGTGATTTCAAGTTCTCCACGAGCAGAGGGCTTAACCTCCTTAGCCATTGCACTTACTCCCTTTGGATAGAAATAAAGTCCTGTTATAGCGTAATTTGACTTGGGATTTTCGGGCTTTTCCTCCACTGACACAACATTTTTATCTTTGTCAAATTCTACAATACCGAAACGTTCAGGGTCACGGACATAGTAACCGAAAATTGTAGCCTTGCCGTTTTCAGCATTTGTTACAGCCTCTTTCAAATTTTTTCTGAACCATCCGCCGTAAAAGATATTGTCACCGAGAATCATAGCGCAAGAATCATCTCCGATAAATTCCTCACCGATAAGGAATGCCTGTGCAAGTCCGTCGGGACTGGGCTGAACTGCATATGACAGATTGATTCCCATACTGCTGCCGTCGCCTAAAAGCTCCTCAAAACGTGGTGTATCCGTAGGTGTGGAAATTATGAGAATATCACGTATTCCTGCCAGCATAAGTGTTGATAACGGATAAAAAATCATTGGCTTGTCGTATACAGGCAAAAGCTGTTTTGATGTCACTTTTGTAAGCGGATAAAGTCTTGTACCGGAACCTCCGGCAAGGATAATTCCTTTCATTCTGAAACACCTACTTTACATTTAATTTTTTGAATATTTTATTTTCAGTACGCTCATACCATTGTTTTATTGAATCATAATGCTTATCCCAGCATTTCATTGTTGGCGACTCAATAAAACGAATACGCAGAACGTCAATTATTGTGCATACAGTAAATATCCCTATCACACTTAAAACAGCATGTATAAATACATAACTCTCCTTATATACGCCTGTATTGTTCAGGAGATCGTACCACAGCCAATAACGAACATTCTCATTGCCGTGAATAAGAAGAACTCCAAAAGTAGAAGCACCCAGTGTATTTATAAATTTACTGTATGGAATTGACAAATTTCTGAAGAACATGAAAGCAGAAACACCTGTCATAACTGCAAGCGCAGTATTGGAATCTGTAACAAAAATGTATGCCTTATTTGTACCTGTTTTCAGACTTAGCCATGCACAGCCGATTACACTTACAGCTGACAAAAGCAAACTTATAATTGTTGTAGCTCCCCAGAAAACTTTTTTTAAAAAAATTTCCTTGGGATATAAACGGATATAAGAAGCTATAAAATACAGAACCATAAACCATGATACATAATTCATAGTTACACTGAATTTAGGCATTGTACCAAGAAAGATATACGTAAATCCAAGCAGTGCAAGTAATCTTATATGTTGTTTCTCGTTTATGTTTTTAATTAGAATATTTAAAAATGGAATAAACAAGTAGAACACAAGAAAACAACTTGTAAAATTATGTTTTATATTTCTAATTATCAGCAGATTATTCACCAAAGACATAAAAGAAAATGATTCAAGCCCTGTACACAGAAAAATCAGATATATCACAACTCTGTAGAAAAACACTTCAAAAAGAAGTTTCGCATATTTTTTAGCTGTAATCTGCGATGTACACATAAAATAGCCTGTAATCATCATAAAACAGTTAATGCCTGTTTTGCCCCAAGCTCCAAAAAGAAACATTATAATAGACTTTACAGACAAGTTATCATCATACAACGGGCCGCCAATTGAAGAAAGGCCTGAATTCACAACGTAATGATGTGCAATTATCAGAAGCATTGAAATGATTCTGAAAAGTTCAAGATTTGAACTTCTTACTTTTTTTATTGTTGTAGATGCAGTATTATTTAATTCATTGCCGTTTCTGCTCATGATTATTTACCTATAATAATATCACAAATCCTGTCAACATCTTCAATTGTAAGGTCAGCAAACAGAGGAAGTGTAAGCACTCTGTCTGCAATATATGTGGCAACGGGAGTTTTTTCAGTTCCAGCCGTTGGATAATCCTTATAGCACTCAAAACTGTTTGTCAGTGGGAAGAAATATTTTCTTGCAATTATATTATCCTCTGCAAGCTTAGCAAATACATCATCTCTTGTATATTTATAACCGTCAAAAACAACAGGGAAATAGGCGTAATTTGATACAACGCCCTCCTGTTCGGGACAGATTTTAATTCCCTCAACTCCTGAAAGGCGCTTGCGGTACTGCTCTACAGCAACTTTACGCTTTGCTATTTCGCCGACAAGGTGACGTAGATTGCATATACCCATAGCTGCCTGAAATTCGTTCATTTTGGCATTTCCGCCAACATATCGGACAGATTCAGGACCGCAGATACCGAAATTGCGTATATCATTGAGAAGCTGAACAAGAGAATCATCCGAAAATGTCACAGCACCGCCCTCAATTGTATTAAATACCTTTGTGGCATGGAAGCTGAACATTGAAGCGTCACCGAAATTCGCCGCACTTACACCATTTTTCACAACTCCGAAAGCATGAGCAGCATCGTATATAACTTTGAGGTTATATTTCTTTGCAATTGCGTCAATCGCCTCTGTATCGCAGATATTTCCGTAAACGTGAACTGGAACTATAGCAACGGTCTTGTCCGTAATAAGCGCCTCGATTTTTGTAACGTCAATTGTATAATCCACATCGTTTACATCACAGAAAACAGGAACAAGTCCACTGCGTACAATTGCATGAGTAGTTGAAGCAAATGTAAAGGGAGTTGTTATAATCTCGCTTCCCTTTGGAAAATCCATTGCCTGAAGAATACCCTCAAGGGCAAGGTGACCGTTTGTATACAGCGAAACATGAGGAACTTTGAGATACTTCTCAAGGTCAGACTGTAACTGACGGTGCTTCGTTCCCATATTTGTAAGCCAACGGCTTTCCCACAGTTCTTTTATTTCCTCGCAGTATTCCTCGTATGAGGGCATGGAGGAACGGGTAACATTAATATTTTTTTTCATTATATTCACTCCATTATTACACAGTCAAAGGATAAAACAGCGGTACAAAAACTATAATTGACAGCACAACAAGAATATCAAGAAGCCATGTATACTTTATATAGTCAGAAAATTTATATCCTGCAACAAGTGTCATAGCTGTCTGAGCATTTGCAAGGGGGGTGCTGAATGTAAGATTTGCCGCAAATACAATACCAAGTGTAAATGCAATAGGATTAAGCTGATTTGCCATACAAAGTGAAAGTGCGACAGGAAGCAAAATAACAACGGCTGTAGAGTTTGTAATAAAGTTGCTGACAATCATTGTAACAACCACAAATATAGCAAAAAGCACAACTACGGGTATGCCTGATTCTACAATGCCTGAAAGCGCATTGCCAATCATATCGCCTAAACCGCCCTTAGTAATACCGGAAGCAATACCGAGACATCCTGCAAGTACAAATACTACAGACCAGTCCATATTTTTTATAACACTTTTCTGAGTTGTACAACCTGTGATTATACAAAGCAATGCCGCAATAACAGCTGTAGTATGTGTAGGAATCCAAGCACCGATAAATGAAATAATTGTCAGAATAAAGATAACAAGCATGATAATCATTTTCTTCTTGTTTATTTTCACTTCTTCGACAACGGTCTCAGATTCTTTGATTTCAACGGCTTCACGATTTCCCCATATTTTATTACCTATCTTATGACCGATTGTAAGAACAAATATCATATATACAGCTGTTATACATACACCGGGAAGCGTATAATCGAACATTCCGATTTCAGTTCCGCTCATTTCTGAGAGAATACCGTTTGCTGTAAGCTGAGGAGTAGACCCAACAAGTGTACACACGCCGCCGAACATAGCACCCATTGTAACAGGGAGAGTTATGTTCATACGGTTCATATTCTTATCACTGCTGGAAATACTTGCAATTATGGGGAGAAATATTGCAATTACTGCAGTATTGGAAAGAAAAGTTGATAATAAAGCTGATGAAAGACCGGCAAGCAGTATAAACATCTTTTCCTTGTGTCCCGAAAGCTTTGCAACTTTCTGTCCCACAAGATTTGCCGCACCTGTGTCCATCATGGCTATTCCGACTATCATCATACCAAACATCAGTATTACAGTTGTATTTGAAAATCCTGAAAAGGCGGCACTGAAATCGCATACCCCTGTGAGAGCGAAAAGCAGACATCCAAGACAAGCCGTAACTGCATTTGGGAAAGGTCTTGTAATAAATAAAACAATACAAACAACAAGTATAATAAGACTGATTATTGCAGGTGACATTTTATACCTCCTCTGCCTGTCTGAGACAGTCAGTATTTAATTTTGAAATTATCATTGATTCTCCGTTTTCATCATCAATCTTCAATGTTTCATACATATTGTCAATAATATCTGCCATAGCCTTTTTACTTTCACACAACAGGTCTATTTCGCAGAAACGCTGGTTGACGTTATAATAAGCGCCAATCTCGTCACCTACATGATATTTCTGGAAATATGCTGTTACAGCAGGATGCTTGCTTATTTCCTCAACTCCGCTTATAGAAGCAATTTTTCCGGGACGGATCGGGATAAATAAAGCAATTGCAGCTTTCCCGTCAAGTCTAACGCTGTCAGATAACCATGAATAGTCATCAGTTATCTCTCCTGTCAGAGCGTATTCAATGTATGCGTTAATGGGATTCTTGCCATAAACACCCACAACATTGCGTTCATAGTCAATACCGGGGAAACGAAGTCCGGGATCATAGAAACGGACAGTATCACCGTCCACAAATCCCTGCATGAATACGGGAGCATTTTTAAGACCCATAGCCTTAATCAGCTTCACAACTTTTTCATGAACCTTTTCCTCATACATAGAAGTAAAAACAGAGGGATTAATAGACGCAATAGCAGACTTGTCCATATGGTCCTCAACAGCGCCGAGAACTCTGTCACATGTACGTTCAAGGTATATTTCTCCATTGATAACAAGAGCAGTAATGGAAAAATCGTTATTTCTTCCCATATAGCGCTCAATTACAACTTCACCGTTTCCGCTTTCAGAAAGAGCAAACTCAATAGCAGATTTAACCTCGCTGTATTCACTGCATATTGTCTGACCTCTTGAGCCACGGCTCATCCCCGGTTTTATAAGAACAGGGAATGTAACACGTTCAGAGCAGATTTCCTCAGTCTCAAAATCAGCAGGAGTGTATGAGGGAATAACATCAACGCCATTTTCAATACAAATTTTCTTGAATGACTTCTTATCTGTCAGATAGCGGAACTGTTCAGCACTACCGAAGCAGGGAAGTCCAAGACGCTCACAAACCTGCTGATATGGAAGCTGACACGCATCAAGATGAGTTGCCAGAACACCGTCAATTTTTTCTTCACGACACATTTCCACAATTTCGTCAATATCAGTAATGTTGTGCATATAATACTTGTCGGCAATCTCCTTTGCAGGAGCCTTTTCAACGGGGAGATAATCAGTTACATATACTGTGACTCCCAACGCTTTTGCAGCCTCAACAACCTTGCGATGCTGAAATGCACCGCCTATAAGCAATAATTTCTTGCCAGCAAGATTTTTCATATAATACTCCTCCAAATAAAGCTCATAGGATCAATAAATTATTCCCACCAGAATTTCTGTTCAGGCTTCCAACCAAGAATATTTTCCAGTTCCTCACGGAAACCTCTTTCAATAATTATCTGTGCCACGAATTCGCCATTGTCATTTCCTTCCATAACAACCCAGCCATTATCAGTATGAACCATATCCCAACCAATATATCCAACTGTCGGGAGCATATCAGAAAGCTGTTTAAGCTTCATTTTAAGGTCGTCCATATCAGGAATCGGATAGCCAATAAATTTAATATGTGTATCAGGATGTTCTGCATAACGCTCGCATACCTCGTTAAAACCGTCTGTATTGGCAACGCCCTTTTCCCAGTCAACACCAACCATAAGACTTCCATAAGTAGCACCGGTTACGAAATCACCGCCGATTCCCACCTTTAACCAAGGATAGAAGCAAAGAACTTCATCGCCAACGCGAACAGTTGTGCAACGCATACAGTTTGCAGAAGCAGGATGAAGTTTTGACATAGCCTCAGACTGCTTAATAATTTCTTCACATACAACAGATGCAGAATTTCCCCATGCGTGTTCTGCATTATTAGCTGAACCCTCTGCAAGAAGCGTATCAAACAGTTCACGCACATCTTTTCCTGTTGAATCAACCTTATGTACACCCACACATCTGCCCAGATCCTCAGGCTTAGCAACAAATACAGGATGTTTTTTTACAAAGTCAGCAAATATATCGAAATCCTTTTCACCGGAAATTTCAATTACATCGCGCTGATAAAATGGCTTGAAGTACTGATATGCATCATACTTATTTTTAAGATAATGAGTATCATTGCTGTTATTCAGCTTTTTTGTATAAAGAAAACGGCTGCGGAAAGAGATATATGTTTTCTTATATTCGTCTGTACCCTCGCCCTCACGATTTACAAGACCATAACAAAATTCCTCATCTATATTGAATCCATAAGCCCAATAATCATAAATGGACTGATAATAAACGTTCATTTTACTTTCTTCCGAAGCCTCAGGCATCATCTTATTGATTTTTGCCATTATAAGACCATATGTACGCTCATTATAGATATCTTTTTTCTCTGCTGCAATATCCTTGCCGATACTTATCATTTCAGCAAGATTCTCTGTAATTTTTAAATTCATAATCTTTCCCCTTATATTTTAGTAAGATACAATTCCTTAAATCCAACCGTTCCTGCTTCGGCTGAAAGAGATTCAAATGAAACATCTTCACCACGGCACCAGTTCACAATAGCCTGAGGCAGATTGCATCCGCCCATGTGACTGAAAGGATATCCGCCGCCGAATCGTGCATTCATTTCAAGTACATAGGGAACACCATTTACCATAAACCAGTCGGTATCCATGTTGGCGATATGCCCTGTGATTTCAGCAAGTTTTCTCGCCTCAGCCGCCAGAACAGGCTCATCAACAATTTCAGCAATATCAGTTTCACCGGCACGCATTGCAATTTTCTTCTTTGCAATTACACTTTGGTTCACACCATTAAGATTATTGATAAGATCCACACCGTATTCCTGTCCGTCAAGGCATTCCTGATATATAATCTTCTCGTCCTCCGCAGCGGATTCGTATTTGAGATATGTACGGTTTACAGCTCGGGTATTACGGCTGTAGTAGTAGAGAAGTCCCATTTCATCCTCAGCAATGGAAAGCGCAATTGAACCGCATCCGAAACGAGGCTTTACAACAATGGGATAACTAAGTTCACCACTTTCAATGGCAAGCATTACCTTTGAAAGCGTAAGATATGTTTTAGGCACATTAAAGCCCTTATTTTTAAGATACTGATATGTTTTCCATTTATCGTTGCAGACTTCGATAACCTCAGGGTCGGAAACAATAACTCTTGTGCCGACTGCTGCAAAATCAGCCTTGTGCTTTGCAAGCACCATAAGATCAATATCGAAAAGTGAGATAAGAACATCTATCTTATTTTTCTTACAATAATCAAGGAGAAAAGGGATATAGTTCTCATCATATATCAAGGGAGTAATTACGCTGTGGTCAGCGTAGTGAAAAGCAATAGTCTTGTCGTCGGAATTACTGACAAAAACATGTCCGTTTCCCTGCAAAGCTTCCTTGAAATATTTCACCATATAAGCACGTCTGCCGACAGAAGTCAGTAATACATTCATACTTAATTCTCCTTTGAAAACTCAAAAATAAAGTGCACATCCGATTCTCTCGGTTCATCTGGCATTTCCCATTCCACAAACCCCAGACGATGATACATTGCCAATGCGGGTTCATTACGTCTGTCAGCATAAAGATGAACGGCTTTGAGATTCTTTTGTGCAGCGATATCGAGAAAACGGCGTATCAACTGAGATGCGTAACCGTTTCCCTGTGCTTCGGGTAATGTTGCGACAACTGAAAGATAGCCGCGATTTTCAACTACATTATCAGTATAGCCTGCTGCAAGTGCAACAATTTCTTCGCCGTTCAGTTGAGCGCATACTGTTGCTTTCTCGTTAAATTTTTCTGCAAGAGAATGAAGGTCACATTTTTGCGATAACGGAACAGGGAATAAATTGTCAACTTTTCTGAGAAATCTTTCAAGCTGCGCTGTTGTTACATTCATTTTGTTTCCCCCTGCTTCTTTCTCTTACCCAACATATTTTTAATCATTGAAAGAATGTACTCAAAACTTTCAACTTTAAATATCTTTGAAGCTACGACATAAATCAGTACTCCAAGAGGAATCTGAATGAGCAGTGTAACAATTGAAGGCAGCTTCAGGAATTCTACGCAATATACAATAGCAGCCATTACAAGAGAAAGACCAATCTGCGGAAGCATATCCTTAAACTGTTCAAAGTAAGAATATCCGAGTAATTTTTTATTCGGAAATGCGTTTACAAAACTTGCAATCAATGTCGAAATAAGGAGACTATATGCCATTGCCATAACTCCCTGGAACATTGTAGCAAGAAGCAGAATAACTCCTACAACCTTTTTAATAATTTCAAGGATAAGGAACAAATCGCTTCGTCCCATAGCCTTAATTGCATTGAGATTCGCAGTGTGTATAGGATAAAAGGCGTAAGTTATGCAGAATATACGAAGATAAGGCACGCAGGGCAGCCATTTTTCTGTGAGCATAAGTTCTATAAGCGGTTCTGCACATACAGCCAGTCCAAGCATAACAGGCATCATGATATATGTGCTTATTTTTATAGAACGTCTTGTCATAGCGCATACACGGCTTTTGTCGTCCTGCGCATTAGACATAGTAGGCAGAAGCACACTGTCTATAGAAGAATTTATATCTGTTACTGCAAGATGAGGCAGTTTTTTTCCCTCATTATAAAATGCAAGGTCGCTTTTTGTATATACTTTACTGATAACAAGCTGACGTGCCTCATTATAAAGTGTATCCAGAAGCTTTGAAACAAGTATCTTCCAGCCATATGCAAACAATGACTTCAGACGTTCAAAGGAAAACGCTTTTTTTGGACGCCATTTTACAGTTATCCAGAGAAACGCTGTACTTGCCGCAAGATTAAAGAGATACTGAGCAACCAGAGCCCATACGCCAAAACCGAGATATGCCATAACGATACCAACAACAGCAGCACCTAATGTACCTCCGAGGGTAGCAAAAAAGAATCGCTTGAACAGCATATGCCGTGAAACATACGCCTGCTGAACATTTCTTACACCGGAAATAATCAGCATAAGGCTCTGTACACGGACAACAGGTGTAAGCTCAGGCAATTCATAAAAATCCGAAATAAGCGGAGCCGAAAAAAACATGATTGCGTACATCGCAACACAGAGTACTACATTAAAATAAAATACAGTTGAAAAGTCAAGGTCATCTGCATCTTTTTTCTGTATCAGGGCATTTCCCATACCGCTGTCAACAAATACCTGCATAAGTGTTGTGAAAATCATAATCATTCCAAGAGTTCCGTATTCCTCAGGTCCTAAAATGCGAGCGAGTATCATAGAAACTACAAATGAAACAACCTGTGCACCGCATCTTTCAAGAAAACGCCAGAATAAATTAACTACAGTTTTTATTGAGCTTGATTCAGCCATTATGCCTCTCCTTTAACATCTATAGGGAACACCTATATAAATTAAATATTATACAATAATTCAAAAACAACTTTTAATAATTTCGATAATAATATCCTGCTCTTCCGGAGTCATTTTGTTATCACTGGGGAGACAAAGACCTCTGTTGAAAATATCTGAGCCCACATCTGCAAAATCACCTTTGATATATGCATTTGTTTTTGCTCTGCCGCTGCCCATTGCAGTAATAAAATCATTTTTTCTGAAAATGGGCTGTGCGTGCATAGGCTTCCATACAGGACGACCCTCAGCATTATACTTCGCAAGTTTTTCAAGGATTTCAGTAGGACAGCTTTTTCCGTCCTCACTTATGTAAAGAGCATCAGAACCGCTTCTAACCTGACGGCACATAGCGTCTTTATCGATAATTATACAGCTGAGCCAGAAGTTAGGCTCACTGTTTTCAGAATCATAGGGATTCATGCTTACAGGAAGTCCCTTGAAGCCCTCTTTGTAGCGTTCATATATAGCCTTTTTCTGAGCGATATGCTCATCAAGATATGGAATCTGTCCGCGGACAACGCCTGCAATAACGTTGGACATTCTGTAATTATAGCCGATTTCCTCATGCTGATACCACGGAGCAGCTTCACGGCTCTGAGTAGACCATTTTCTTACCTTTTCAACATCTTCTGTGGAATCTGTCAGGAACATACCGCCTGAGGAACCTGTAATAATCTTATTGCCATTGAAAGATATGGCGCTATAATCGCCGAATCTGCCTGTCTGTACACCTTTATAGGAAGCACCAAGAGATTCAGCAGCGTCTTCAATAAGAAGAGCATTATGCTTTTTGCATATTTCTTTAATTTCATCAATTTTTCCGGGTATACCGTAGAGATGAACGAGAACAACAAGACGTACATCGGGATACATTTCAAAAGCCTTTTCAAGAGCAGCAGGATCCATGTTCCATGTATCATATTCTGTATCAATGAAAACAGGCTCACCGCCCTCATAAATAACGGGATTTATAGTAGCGCTGAAAGTTACATCAGAGCAGAAAACCTTGTGACCGCAAAGCGCACCCTTCCCTGTCTTAGTAATACCGTAAAGCTTTTCACCTGCAAGCTTTACACTGAGATGAAGCGCGGAAGTACCGGAAGCAAGAGCAGCGGCATGTTGACATCCGATTTTTTCAGCAATCAGGGATTCAACCGTATCAATATTAGTACCGATTGTTGACATCCAGTTAGAATCATAGGCTTCTGTTATATAAACAATTTCATCGCCATGCATAGTAGGCGTTGAAAGCCATACTTTACTTTCAAAAGGTTTAAGCTCCACAGTAATTCTCCTTAAAAATAAAATAAAAGATAACAAAATCTCTAAAAATTGCATAATTTACAAGAAATTATACTTAGCACAATACTCTCTTTATTATATCACTACAAAAATTAAAAGTCAATAGCAAAATTTGCTTTTTACAATTTTGCCAAAAAAGACAGCACGATTCACCTGTTTTAGTGATATTCATTATATAATACTGTTGAATTATGTCTAAACCGCACAATTCTTATATTTGGAGGTTCCCTATGAACATTAAATCTCCCTCTGCATAATTATTAAATAAGGGCACCTCTAATAACCCCATAAAAAACAAAAATCAATGGGTACAGAAAAAACAAGAGCCGCTAAATCAGTAAAAATGCTGAAATAGCGGCATATATGTATGGTTATTCGCTGTATTTTTGCCGTATTATCGGCA
>JAFXDK010000107.1 GCA_017521805.1 Ruminococcus sp.
AACAAATAGATTATGGAGAGTGATTATTAAATAACTCTCCAGCCAAGAAAAGGAGAGTAAAATAATGAAAACTAATGATTTAAGTGTAAAACTAAATGCAATAATGCAAAAATGGAATTTTAGTGGATGTATCAGTATCTGTAAGGATAGTGAAGTGATATATCAAGGGCGTCATGGATATGCAGATTACGAAGCCAGAAAACCGAATGATTTGGATACACGCTTCCTTATTGCTTCGGTTACAAAGCAATTTACTGCGGCTTGTATTATGATGCTGGTAGAAGAAGGAAAAATTAGTCTACAACATACATTGGATGATTATTTACCTGAATATACATATGCGTCCCAAATTACAATCCGTCAAATGCTGAATATGATGTCCGGGATTCCTGATATGATTAACGAAGTAATCCTTGAAGAAATCGAACAGGATAAAACAGAACGAACACAAGAAGAACAGCTTATTTTCGAGTATCAAACACAAAGTAGATGTTTTTCTTTGGGTGAAGTATTGGAACTTGTAAATAATAGGGAACTGAACTTTGAACCTGGCACCTTGATGAACTATTCAAATACGAACTACTCCTTTTTGGGATTTATTGTAGAACGTTTGGCAGGTCAGTCGTTAGGAACATTCATGGAAGAGAGAATATTCAAACCGCTTCATATGAACGAAACCATCGGTAATCCGTCGATGGCTACGAGTATAGGCTATGCAAGATTGGATGATAAGATTGTGCGATTAGGATATGGTAATGATATGAGTGGTGATGGATGTATTGTTACCACTGCTACAGATTTATCATTATGGCTAAATGCAGTTTTAACGAAAAATGCAATCTTATCAAAACAAAGCTGGGAACAAATTTTAACTATGGTTCCCAATCCGGATAAAAACAATTGGCTTGAAAATTATGGATTTGGATGGGATAAAACAGGCCCTTGGTATCAGCACAATGGTGGCGACATGGGTTATGTGACCTTTGTATTCATGTGCTTTGAGAAAATGATTACCGTTGCCATATGTCAGAATTTAGAGGCATTGCCACTTGATGATCCGGCAGGACGTGTTGAATTTGAAATGATGCAGTGTATTGATGAAATGATTTGAAAACCTTGAATTTCAATACCGTTCACATTTGCATAAATGTGGGCGGTATTTTTTTATGTAAATACTGCCTTCACTGCTCTCGTGGCGGCAAATTTGACGGCAAGGTGAGAAAAAGATAATCAGCCGCGAAACACTTTTTTCGTTGTTGGAGGGCTGATTATAATGATTTACCGGAAAATTCGGAAATTCCGAATTTTCTTATTGTATCTTCATCTCGGGCAACCCGAATAGCAAATTAAAACTCTTTCTTTCCAATACCTTTTAAGAAATCTTTCTTCAGTTCTCTTTTAGAATGAAACATCTTCTCCTCTGACTTTGATAATTGTCCGCTTTCTGCTTTTATCTTCAACAACTCCAGCGTACATATCAAATCTGCCACTTGGAATAATCGATAATCACTGGGTAATACCTTTCTTACATCATAATCTGTCAGCTGTGTTGCTAACACCGTATTCAGTATCCTATTTAGTTCATGCTGCCCATTATCGTAGTACAAAATCATTTTTTCATAGCCTTGGAAATATACCAGATTATCTCGAATAAATGCGGAAATATCTCTTGCCATTCTTGCTTCCAGCTTGAAATTATTTTCATACTCACTTTTATGAAAAATAAAACTCTTGTACTTAATGTCGCAATTCAGTGCAAAATAATATAGCTTTGAAAAAATGGCACGTCTTTCATTTGGCTGAAAATATTGGTATGGTTTTTCGCGCCTAATCAATGGTTCTGTATGTATTGCCTGTCCATCACCGTAGCCCATTTGTTTTACGAACCATCTAACTTGTGAAGATGCTCTGAAATATCCACTCTTTGATCATGAAACACCATGGTAACTATATAATACGGTGCATGCTTCTCATATTCTCCAAAATCTCCCGATTCATCTACAAAAATACTTAACTCCTTCATCAAAACTCCTTATAAAAAATGGCGGGGAGTCTCCCCGCCGAATAGGTTGGACCTGGGTCATACGACCAGCCCAAACATCTGCAATTTGCAGTAGATATTACTATCTACAAGTATATTATATGTATTTTTAGATATTTATGCAAGACTTTTGGTAAATGATTTTTTAAAATATTTTTGTGTTCATACAAGGTATTATCACATGCTCTAGTTATTAACCTATCGAATTCGATAGGTTTAAAATGTGATATGCCTAGCATTCTCTTTTCTCTTCTTCTCCATTTGACGCATGACAGGAATGGGAGTAGAATGAAGGGAAACAATACGTAGATATCCTTTAACAGCAGTTTTAGGCGAGGTAAACGATGCGTCGGTTGATTTTAACGGTTGATGCATATAGGATTGCCATTGGAGGTGATGATAATGGATGCAGTTAAATTTGGTTGCTTTGTAGCAGAACGAAGAAAAGAATTAAAAATGACACAAAAAGATCTGGCTGCAAAAATTCAGGTAACTGACAAAGCCGTTAGCAAATGGGAAAGAGGTTTGGGATTTCCCGATATAAATACTATAGAGTCTTTAGCTGATGCTTTGAATGTATCCATAATAGAACTTATGAAATCAGAAAGAGAAACCAAAAATGTATCAATGGATGAAGCTGTAGTTATGGATGTTTTAGACATTGCTGATAAGGAGGTTCAAAAGAAACAGCTGAAAATCCT
>JAFXDK010000024.1 GCA_017521805.1 Ruminococcus sp.
TCAGGAAAGTACAACGACCACATCAGATAAAACAACCACAACGGTCACCACGCAGAAAGAGAATGCTGGCAGCGGCGATACGTCAGAAACCACCACCGAGAAGGAAACTGTCACAACTACAACGTCGTCACGCACAACAACTGCAGCTACATCACGTACTTCCACCAAAACTACTACCACTACTACAAAAGCTACAACTACCAAAAAGACTACTGCCAAGCCCTCTGATTCACCTAAAACAGGTGATAGCAACGGACTTACAATCGCTTTCACTGTACTTGCAGGTGCAGCTGCCGCAGCAGTAATTGCAAGAAAGAGAAATAAGTAAATAACATAAACGGCTTTGCTTCGGGCAAAGCCGTTTTTTGCATTATTAATGAAGCTGACAAAAATTGTTAGCAATTCTTGAAAAATATACATATTCCTTGAACTTACCTTGACAAATTTGTTTATATATGTTATAATGTATATATCTACTTATAATTTACTGACAGTATTACCCAAAGGAGGACGTATAATGAGAAAACACGAAATCATAGGTCTTACCCCCGAAATCCAGAAACTCGCTGACAAATCAATTGAGGGTTATCGTATAAACCCTGACCTCTATACTCTGTATGACGTTAAACGCGGTCTGCGGGATATCAACGGAAACGGCGTTGTTGCAGGACTTACCAATATCAGCACTATAAACGTTGATGAAAACGGTCACGGAAAGCTTTTGTACCGCGGAATTGACGTTGAGGATATCGTTGACGGCTTTATCAAAGAAAAACGTTTCGGATTTGAAGAAACCATATATCTCCTCCTGTTCGGCAAAATGCCCACTGCGGCAGAACTTGCGGAATTCAAAAAAATTCTTATTGAGGCAAGAAATCTTCCGCCTACATTTACAAGAGATATTATCATGAAATCCCCCAGCGATAATATGATGAATACCCTTGCAAAATCGGTATTATCCCTCTATTCCTACGATAATAACGCAAATGATATTTCCATACCCAACGTACTGAGACAGTGCCTATCCCTGATTACCCTGTTCCCACTCCTTGCGGTTTACGGCTACCACACTTATAAATATACCCGCAATGGCGGCAGCTTCTTTATCCACGACCCCAACCCTGAGCTTTCAATTGCAGAAAATCTGCTTTATATGCTCCGTCCCGACCAGAAATACACAGAACTTGAAGCCCGTATTCTCGACCTTGCCCTCGTTCTTCATGCGGAACACGGCGGCGGCAATAATTCCACATTTACAGTTCATGTTGTATCTTCATCGGGAACTGATACCTATTCCGCTATTGCGGCAGCTTTAGGTTCACTTAAAGGACCAAAACACGGTGGCGCAAATATCAAGGTTGCGCTCATGTTTGATGATATGAAGCAGAATATCAAGGACTGGACTGACGAAAGCGAGGTAAGAGAGTATCTGAAAAAACTGCTCCACAAGGAAGCTTTCGACAATGCAGGACTTATCTACGGCATGGGACACGCTGTATATTCCCACTCCGACCCAAGAGCAACTGTATTCAAGGGATTTGTCGAGAAATTAAGCTCCGAAAAGGGGCTGCACGACGAATTCAATCTCTATGCTATGGTTGAACGTCTCGCTCCCGAGGTTATCGCTGAGGAAAGACGCATATACAAAGGCGTATGCGCAAATGTGGATTTCTACAGCGGATTCGTTTATCGTATGCTCGGCATACCCGATGAGCTTTTCACTCCCCTTTTCGCAATTTCCCGTATTGCAGGCTGGTCTGCACATCGAATCGAGGAACTTATCAACTCCAACAAAATTATTCGTCCTGCTTACAAGGCAATATCTCCTGTAAGAGCATACACAGATATGGAAAACAGAATTGATTGATTTCAAGGGCGAAAAAACAGAAATTTTAAAAAATCTGATTTTCATTTCGAAATTGCGGACACGGCGCGCCGTGTCCTTTTTCATATATTTTCATTTTGTGAGATTGCATATCTGACGGCAAATTTTACAAAAAATGCTTTACAAATAAACAAATTTATGTTATAATAGAAAATAATATTATTGTTAATTTATACCAATCCCTAAAATGTTAGTAGACAAAGATGATGAGCAGAAATGCTGTATGTCAAGGCGGACGACGAAAGCATACTGCCGTATGGTGAGGATGTCCAACGATGACATACGGCATTTATGCCATTAGATTTGTCTACTGTTGTTTCAGGGATTGGTATTAATAGGGGTTCTCTAAAAACCGGAACACGAGCAGAATTTCGTTCATGACAAATATTAGTTATAAGGCGGCAAGCCGCAGCAATACTTTGTGTATTGCAAGGTTTGACAACGCAATAAATAATATTTGTCATAGAAAGTCTGCCGTGAGGGAGGTTTTTAGATGTTCCAAATAGAAAGGTTTTGATTTTTATGAATAACACAACTCAACTTATGAACCACAACGGCATGACCTGCGTGAAACTGTCCGCAGGAGGCTACGAGGCACTCATTGCTTACGAAATCGGCTGCAATGTTATCCGTCTCCGCAATAACAACGAGGGAATGGATTTCTTCCGCTGGAATCCCGACAATACCTTTGATGATATCTTCGAATCAGCTGAGGTATGGGGACTGCCTACCCTCTATCTCCCTAACAGATTCGCTGACGGTATTCTTAAAACCTCCGACGGCACTTATCAGCTCCCTGTAAACGAGAAAGCACCCTATAACAATCATATTCATGGATTTCTGCACAAACGCACATTTGAAGTCGTTGAGCACAATGCCGACAGCAATTGTGCATGGGTAAAAACACGCTATGTTTACGACGAAAGGGACGAATTCTTCCAGTATCTCCCAATCCGCTTTACAGCTGAGTATACTTTCACTCTGTCTGCAAGCGGTCTTGAACAGGATATCTGCTTTATCAACAACGACGACAAGGTTCTTCCCATGTCCCTTGCTTCTCATACAGCTATAAGCGCTCCGTTTGTTGACGGTGCAAAAGAGGAGGATATCCGCCTTACTGTACCCGTAGGCAAGAAGTGCGAGCTCAATGAAAGATGTCTCCCGACAGAACAGCTCAAATCCCTTACAATGTGGGATTTGGAGTATAAAGAGGGTACAAAATGCCCTGTTTTACAGGTAGTTGACAACGATATGTACATCGCTGAGACAACAAAGCTGGACGGTATGGAATTCCACGGCGTTATCGCTGAAGATATCGCAAGCGGAAAGAAGCTGTGCTACGAGGTTTCCGACGAATACGGATTCTGGATTATCTGGAATGACCGCGGATTCAACCACTATTTCTGCCCCGAGCCTATGACTGCTATGATTGACGCTCCAAATCTTAGCCTTTCACCCGAAGTTACAGGATATCGTGAGGTTAAACCGGGCGAAGAATTTACTGCACATCAGAGATTCTTCACAATGGCTTGACATAGGAGCTGCAAAGAATGAAATACAATGCTAAAAAAGCAATCGCTGTCGGTATTGTGCTGATTATTTTCGGAATAGGCATTTTCTCCTTTGTTTGCATAAAAGAAAAAGCAAAGTCAGCTGACGGAATCCCCGTGGAATGTACAGTTACCGATGTGACAATAATAGGCAAAAGACGCTTTGCTGACGGCTATTACCTCGACAAAGACGGAAATCAGGTTGATGTAGAAATCGTAAATGCAGGGAGTGTTTCTGTCAATGATACTATTGATGCCTATATTCTCCCTGATAATCCCAATAAAGCACAGGTTAAATCTCCCTTGTCGCTTATGCTGTTTGCAGGAATTTTTTCAGGTATTGTCTGCCTTGGCGGTTTGTATATCATCAAATCCGTCCTTGCAGAAGTTTCAGAAAAGAAACTTCTCGATGCAGAGGGAAAATTCACAAAAGGCAGGATTATTGATGTCCGTATTGACGGTGACAACAATGTGAAATTCTATTTTGCTAAAATTTTGTACCAAGACACTGACGGCGTTGAACATACCTTTGAGGATTGTGACGACAAGCATAGATTAAGCCGTGTAGGCGAAATCGTCAATGTGAGATATGCCGTAAAAAAGAACGGCAAATACGCTAATGATGTAATTTAAGACTAGGGAACCTCTAAAAACCTCCCTCACGGCAGACTTCCTATGACAAATATCATTTACTGCGTTGTCAAACCTTGCAATACACAAAGTATTACTGCGGTTTGTCGCCTTGTAACTGATATATGCCATATACGGAATTCTGCTCGTGTTCCGTTTTTTAGAGAACCCCATTATTATTTGTTAGTTATGCACAAAAAAAAATCAAAAAAATCTATCGCACAAGGCAAGCAACACACTTGTATTATTATTCATTTTATGTTATAATAATAAGTGATATTTGAGTTATCGGATTATTTAGCTGATAATCCTGAAAGCCGCAGAGATATTTAACCAACGGGCTGCGGTGGATTTATCAACTATCAATATAATTAAGTAAGGAGTAGATTACAATGAAGTTCGGATTTTTTGACGACGCAAATAAGGAATATGTCATTAATTCCCCCAGAACACCTTATCCGTGGATTAACTACCTCGGAACACAGGCTTTCTTTTCACTGATTTCAAACACAGCAGGAGGCTACAGCTTCTATAAGGACGCTCGTCTCAGACGTATTACACGTTACCGCTACAACAACGTTCCAATCGATATGGGCGGACGTTATTTCTATATCAACGACAACGGCACAGTTTGGAATCCCGGCTGGTCACCTGTTAAGACAGAGCTTGATTCTTATGAGTGCCGTCACGGTATGGGATATACAATCATCACAGGTAAGAAGAACGACCTGAAAGCTCAGGTTACTTTCTTCGTTCCTCAGAACTACAATGGCGAAGTTCAGCAGGTTGTTCTCACAAACGAGGGTACAGAAGAAAAGTCATTCTCACTTTTCTCATTTGCTGAATGGTGTCTCTGGGACGCGCAGGACGACTGCACAAACTTCCAGAGAAACTTCTCTACAGGTCGTGTTGAAGTTGTAGGCTCTACAATATACCACAAGACTGAGTACAGAGACAGACGCGACCACTTCGCTTTCTATACTGTAAATGATGAAATCGACGGCTACGATACAGACAGAGATTCATTCATCGGTCTTTACAATGGCTTCAATGACCCACAGGCTGTTATGGCTAACGCTGCTAATAATTCATTTGCTGACGGCTGGTCTCCTATTGCTTCTCACTACAAGAAGATTACTCTCGCTCCCGGCGAGTCCAAGACTCTTATCTTTATCCTCGGTTATGTTGAGATGCCTGCTGACAAGAAGTTTGAGGCTGACGGCGTAACAATCAACAAGGAAAAGGCTCTTGCTATGATTGACCAGTACAACACACCTGAAAAGGTTGCTGCAGGTCTTGCTGAGCTTAAGGCTGCATGGGACGAGCTTCTCGGTATCCTCAATGTTAATACTTCCGACGATAAAGTTAATCGTATGGTTAATATCTGGAATCAGTATCAGTGTATGGTTACTTTCAACCTTTCACGTTCTGCTTCCTACTTCGAAAGCGGTATCGGTCGTGGTATGGGCTTCCGTGATTCCAACCAGGATATCCTCGGTTTCGTTCACCAGATTCCCGACCGCGCAAGAGAGCGTATTATCGACATCGCTTCTACTCAGCTTGAAGACGGCGGATGCTATCACCAGTATCAGCCTCTTACAAAGAAGGGTAACTCAGATATCGGCGGCGACTTCTCAGACGACCCGCTGTGGATGATTCTCTCTGTTTCCGCTTATATCAGAGAAACAGGCGACTGGTCACTCCTTGATGAGCTTGTTCCTTACGACAACGATATGTCCAAGGCTAAGCCCATGCTCGACCACCTCAAAGTTTCTTTCTACAAGATTGTAAATAACCTCGGTCCTCACGGTCTGCCTCTTGCTATGCGTGCTGACTGGAACGACTGTATCAACCTTTCATGCTACTCCGATACTCCCGGTGAGAGCTTCCAGACTTATACAAATCCAAAGTTTGCTGCTGAGGGCGGCTACTCCAAGGTTGCTGAGTCTGTAATGGTTGCTACTCTGTTCACTTATGCAGGTCCTAACTATGTTGCTATTCTTAAGCATCTCGGCAAGGATGACGAGGCTGCTGCTGCTCAGGCTGAAATTGACAAGATGAAGAAGAACGTTATGGAATCCGCATTTGACGGCGATTGGTTCCTCCGTGCTTATGATTCTACAGGCGCTAAAATGGGCTCTAAGGAGTGCGAGGAAGGTAAGATATTCATCGAGCCTCAGGGCTTCGCTGTAATGTCCGAAATTGGTAAGGATGAGGGAGCTGATATCAAGACTCTCGAATCTATCGACAAGTACCTCAATACTCAGTACGGTCTTGTTCTTAATAACCCTGCATTCTCCAAGTACTATATCCAGTACGGTGAGATTTCCACATACCCAGGCGGATATAAGGAAAACGCAGGTATCTTCACACACAACAATGCTTGGATTATCTGTGCTGAGGCTTATGCAGGCAGAGGCGACAAGGCATTCGAGTACTACAGCAAGATTGCCCCTGCTTTCAATGAGGATATTTCCGACCTCCACAAGACTGAACCTTATGTATACGGTCAGATGGTTGCAGGTAAGGATGCAAGCCGCTTCGGTGAGGGTAAGAACTCATGGCTTACAGGTACTGCTGCTTGGAATATGGTTGCTATTTCCCAGTATATCCTCGGAATCGCTGCTGACTGGTACGGTCTTAAAGTTGACCCCTCTATTCCTCACGAGTGGGACGGCTTTACAGCTACAAGAAAGTTCCGCGGTGCAACTTATAATATCACTGTTAAGAATCCCAACCACGTTTGCAAGGGCGTTGTAAGCATGACTGTTGACGGACAGGCTGTTGACGGAAATGTTATCCCTGCTGCTGAGGGCGGAGTTCATACTGTTGAAGTTGTAATGGGCTAATTCCCGATATTGAATATTTCAATAAAACTACAGGGCAAACGTAACGTTTGCCCTGATTTATACAATAAAGGTGGTATAATTATGAATCCAACTGCTTTCGGACTTGCGCTGATTCTTGTTGGTATAATTACCGTAGCTATGGGCGCACTGAACGTATATTACAACATGATTGTTTTCCGTGAAACAGAGGAATTTGATGCTGTTGTAACAAAAATAAAGCTCATAAAGGGAAAAAGAAGCACTCCTTACGACGCTTTTCAGGTTTATGCTGAATATTCGGTGAATGGAGTACTTATTAAAGGCTATTATTATACGATACTTCAGAAACATCTGGTGAAATGTAACGTCGGTGATAATATTGTTATTCAGGCAAATCCCAATCATCCGAATGTGTTTATGATACAGGATATAGAGTGTACACAGGAAATGGAAAACACACGAAAAAGGTCGCCGATACTTGTCGGATTCGGACTTGTTCTGATTGTGGCTGCTATACTGATACTCATATTGAAATAGAATTATAAAGTATAAAAAAAAAGGCATTTTTATATCGGACACGGCACGCCGTGTCCCTACGGATTGGCTATTTTACGTCGTTTCGTGTAGGGGCGGATATTATCCGCCCGAAATTTCAGCTATGCTTATTTATTCATTTCCTTTTTATTAGTCCTGCCAAGTATATAATCTGTTGATACTTTGTAAAAATCAGCCAATATAAGCAAATGCTCAATGGGTATTGTCTGAAAGCCTCTTTCATATCGTGAATATACCGTCTGGCTTGTATGAAGCAGTCTGGCAATTTCTGTCTGATTCATATCCATATCCTCACGCAAATCCCTTAACCTTTGAAAATACACAAAATATGCTCCCCTTTTTTATTCAGTTTGCCGATATCATCAATAGTACTCATCGGTACTATTGACTTTAACATATTTTAGTGGTATAATGAGTATTATAGTACAAATAAGTACTAAATATTAAATAATTGTGATATAATTTACATAAAAAGGGTTGGGATTTATGACTGTATTTATTATGATTGTTATTTTAGGTGCTCTTATAGGGATATGGTATTTATTAGTTTTTATAGTTGCCGCACCAAATGAAAAACAAGAACAAGAATTGAAAAATTCAAAAAACATTTCAAACAATCCTCATATAAAATCAATATCATATTCCAAAAAAGAAGTAGAACATGTACTTATAATTATTGATATTATACTCTCAATAACTACTATTGCCATTAGTATATTAGTCGGATTAATTGACAGGGAAATGTATAAAAAAGAAATAAATGAATCAATGTTTAAAGATATGGAGTATCTTTTCGATATTGATTCCGAATTTTATGCTGAAAAAAAGGCAGAAATATTATCGCAATACAATGATTGGATAACATATATGTATATAGCATTCTTAATAGGAATTGTTATGATCTATGTCACTTCGTCGGTCTTAGAACATTTACTTAATAATATGAGAAAAAGCAAACTGAAAATCACTGACGAGCATATAATTGCCACGGGAGATAAAGGTCGTACTACTATTCTGCCGTATGAAAATATTTTTTCAGTTTCAGAGGGCGGAATAAAAGGCGTTACTTTGTATACTTCAATCGGAAAAGTTACATTTCACCTGATAAAAAACAGGAATGAAATAATAAAAGCAATATCCCAAAAAATAAAACTCGATAAATCTGTAAATATTCAATAATAATAAAACGGCAGACCTCATATCTGCCGTTTTTATAATCTAAAAAGGGAGCAAAATTGCTCCCTGAGAGTGTCGAAAAAGTTACAATAAGATATTTTTTAGGGGACGCTCTCACTTGCAGAGCGTCCCCTCTTTTCAAACAGTCCACAGGACTGTTTGAAAATTCACCCCTTGCAGAGCGCTTAAACGCTATGTGGGACGCTGTCCCACACCCTGCCAGAGACGCTGTCTCTGGACTCTGCTAAAGGGCTTCGCCCTTTAGAATCCCACCCTTTGTTGTCTTTCGCGGTTTTTTGACAGCCTGAGGGAGCGATATCGCGCCCTTTCTGATTATTCCTGTGCTAGAATCTCCTTGTAAAATTCGGAGTAATCTGTTCTTCTTTCCTTTGTGAATTCAATTGCTGTACGCGGGTGCTGATTAAGCAGTCCTGTCATCATGTACTGGAAATCATATCCCCATACTGCACCTGCCTCGCGGATAGCAGGCATATACTTCTCGATAAACTGTATAGCTGGGTATACATTATATTTCGGGTTTTTCAGGAAGCCTAAAAGCAGCTCCATTGCGCAATTTCCTGCACCTCTGCCCATTGCGGCATATGTCGCATCAAGCCAGTCTACACCGTCGCCTACAGCCTCAATCGTATTTGCAAATGCAAGCTGCTGGTTGTTGTGTGCGTGGATTCCAAGCTTTTTATTGTATTTTTCAGCGTATTCCTTGTATATATTTATAGTACGCACTACCTGTTCGGGATAAAGCGAACCGAAGCTGTCAACGATGTAGAGAACATCAACGGGAGATCTGCCGAGAATATCAAGCGCGGCTTCAATGTCAGATTCGCGGGCATTTGAAATTGCCATAATATTACAGCATACCTCATATCCCTTATTCTTTGCGTCCTCAATCATGCTTACCGCTGTGGGAATCTGGTGGAGATATGTTGCAACTCTGACAAGGTCAACAGGACTTTCTGAAGCGTCGTGAATATCCTCCTTGTAGTTGCATCTGCCTACATCAGCCATAATTCCGATTTTAAGGTCGGTGTTATTTTCGCCTACGATTGAACGGATATAGTCATCATCGCAAAATTTGAGTGGGCCGAATTTGTCAACGTCAAACATGGACTTATCGCCCTTGTAGCCAAATTCCATGTAGTCCACACCTGCGCGGATATTTGCAAGATAGAGAGCCTTTACAAATTCATCGGAAAAGCGGAACTCGTTTACAAGTCCGCCGTCGCGGAGGGTTGCATCGAGAACCTTTATATCGGCTCTGTAGTCCATTAACTTAGAAACTTCTTTCATTACAATACACTATCCTTTCAGCGCTTTAAAGCTTTTACACTTTTAAGCTTTTATGTCTTAAAGCATCTCTTTAATTATAGTATAACATATTATTGCGCATTTGTCAACACAAAAATTGCGGAAATCATTTCAGTTTTTTTGGTTATATGATACAATTAATACTGTACGAAAATTTCATTTGCATTCGCTTCGAACTTTCACATAATTTTCGCTTGACATTAAAAATAAACGGTGCTATACTTTTATAGTGGAATAAATTTATAATAAAAACGTATCAGAAAGGAGTAGTGATACAATGCTTAAAAAGCTTTTGTCCTATGTGGGCAGGTACAAAAAACAAGCCATTCTCTCACCCGTGTGTATTCTGGGCGAAGTTGCCATGGAGGTTCTTATCCCCTATGTTATGGCTTCTATTATCAACGACGGTATAAAAAAAGACGATGTAGGGCACGTTGCAATTATAGGTTTTCTCATGATAGTCATGGCTCTCGTTTCATTGCTGTTCGGCGCAATTGCAGGTCGATTTTCTGCTGTTGCCGCTGTGGGATTTGCTAAAAATCTCAGAAAGGCTCTCTTCGAAAAGGTGCAGTCTTTCTCATTCTCAAATGTGGATAAATTCTCATCTGCATCCCTTACAACAAGACTGACAACAGATGTGACAAATGTACAAATGTCATTTATGATGTTTATCAGAACTGCGGTAAGAGCACCTATGATGCTCATTTTTGCGCTTATTATGGCTATAACCGCAAATGCAAGACTCTCGCTTGTATTTCTCTGCGCAATTCCCGTTCTTGCCATTGCTATTGCCATGATTATGACAAAGGCACATCCAAGATTCAAGGCAATGCTGACTCTATACGACAACATGAACGGCAGAGTTCAGGAAAATCTCATCGGAATCCGCACTGTCAAGGCTTTTGTCCGCGAGGATTACGAAAAAAAGAAGTTCACCGACAGCACCGAGGCTGTACGTGCCGCTCAGGTAAATGCGGAAAAACTTATCATAATGACAATGCCCTTTATGCAGCTTTGTATGTACGCAAGTATCATCGCTATACTCTACTTTGGCGGTAATATTATAGTGGGCGGCGATATGCTTACAGGTGAGCTTACACAGTTTGTCACATACGTTACTCAGATACTTATGTCTCTTATGATGCTTTCTTTCCTCTTTATGATGTTTGTCATTTCAAGAGCCTCTATTCAGCGTATATATGACGTTCTTACGGAAGAAGTGGATATAGTATCTCCCGAAAATGCCGTTACGGATATAAAGGACGGCTCTGTAAGATTTAAAAACGTTTCTTTCAGCTATTTCAAGGATATGAATAATCTTGCCCTTGAAAAAGTAAATATTGATATAAAATCTGGTGAAACTATAGGTATCATCGGCGGAACAGGCTCATCGAAAACAACCCTTGTACAGCTCATTCCCCGACTTTATGATACAACTGACGGTCAGGTTCTTGTAGGCGGCAGAGATGTCCGCGAATACGACCTTGAATCCCTTAGAAATCAGGTTGCCATGGTACTGCAGAAAAACGTGCTGTTCTCAGGTACTATAAAAGAAAATCTGAAATGGGGCAATGCAGAAGCTACTGACGAGGAAATCATCGAAGCCTGCAAACAGGCTTGTGCCCACGATTTTATTACATCATTCCCCGACGGCTACGAGCAGAATCTGGGACAGGGCGGCGTAAACGTCTCAGGCGGACAAAAACAGAGACTTTGTATTGCCCGTGCTCTGCTGAAAAAGCCTAAGATTCTTATTCTTGACGATTCCACAAGCGCTGTTGACACGGCTACAGACGCAAATATCCGCAAGGCTTTCCGCGAAAATCTCGGAGATGTTACAACATTTATAATTGCACAGCGAATTTCCTCTGTAAAGGACGCTGACAGAATTATTGTCATGGACGACGGAAAAATTACCGATGTAGGAACTCACGCAGAATTGCTTGAAAAAAGTGAAATCTATCGCGAGGTATATGATTCACAGCAGAAAGGCGGTGACGCTGATGCCTCCTAAGAAGAATATGGCACCCGTACAGAAGCCTAAGAATGTAAAGGCAATAATCAAGCGTATTTTAGGCTATATGTACGGATTCAAAAAACATTTCGCCCTTGTTATAATCGGAGTTGTTCTCAGCTCTGTTGCAGGAATCGCAGGAAACGCTTTACTTGCTCCCCTTGTAAACAATATTGAGGAAGCCTGCAACACAGGCACATGGGATAAGACGAAATTTTTCAGCATACTTGCTCTTATGGCAGCAGTATATCTCATTGGTGCGCTGTCAAGCTTTTTATTCCAGCGCATGATGATGAAAGTTTCCACTACAACCCTTATGCGTATACGAAACGATCTTTTCAATAAAATGGAATCCTTGCCTGTCAAGTTCTTTGATAAGCATACTCACGGAGAGCTCATGTCCCTTTATACAAATGATACGGACACACTCCGCGAAATGCTCAGCAACAGTATCGCTCAGTTTATAAGCTCTGCCATAACTATTATAGGCGTATTTATACTTATGGTCGCTTACAGCTGGGTGCTGACGCTTATAGTTATTGTTATGCTTGTTCTTATCGTTGCTGTTATCGGCGCTATAGGCTCACGGAGCAGTAAGGGATTCATAGCACAGCAAAAGGCTATTGGCAAGGCTAATGGCTATATTGAGGAGCTTATTGACGGTCAGAAAGTCGTTAAGGTGTTCTGTCACGAGGATATCGCCAACGAGGAGTTTGACAAGCTGAATAATGAGCTCTGCGAGGCGGCTACAAGAGCGAATACCTTTGCAAATATTCTTATGCCGATTATGAACAATCTCTCCTATCTCCACTATGCCGCAACTGCTGTAGTAGGCGGAATTATGTCCGTCAACGGCTTTGGCGGAATGAATATAGGAAAACTTATATCATACCTCCAGTTTACACGACAGTTTGCACAGCCTATAACTCAGGTATCACAGCAGCTTAACGCGGTACTGACTGCTCTTGCAGGTGCTGAGCGTATATTCGCTGTAATCGACGAAGAAGCCGAGGCAGATGAGGGATATGTTACCCTTGTAAGTGCTGTAAGAGATGCAGACGGAAAGCTGACAGAAAGCGAAGAAAGAACAGGCTTATGGGCGTGGAAGCATCCCCATAAGGCTGACGGCACTGTGACTTATACAGAAGTAAGAGGCCACGTTGAATTTGACGACGTTGTGTTCGGCTATGAGCCTGAGAAAACAGTTCTTAATGGTATAAGTCTCTATGCTGACGCAGGGCAGAAAATAGCCTTTGTAGGCTCTACAGGCGCAGGCAAAACGACTATAACAAATCTTATCAACCGCTTTTACGATGTGCCCGACGGCAAAATAAGATATGACGGTATCAACATCAACAAAATAAAAAAGAGCGATTTAAGACGCTCTCAATCAATAGTATTACAAGATACTCACCTTTTCACAGGAACTGTTATGGACAATATCCGCTATGGTAAGCTTGACGCTACAGACGAGGAAGTTTACGCAGCAGCTAAGCTTGCAAATGCACATGGATTCATAACACATCTTGAAAAGGGATATGACACAATGCTCACAGCGGACGGAGCAAATCTCTCGCAGGGTCAGAGACAGCTTTTAGCAATCGCCAGAGCCGCCATAGCAGACCCACCTGTACTTATCCTTGACGAAGCCACAAGCTCCATAGACACGCGTACAGAGGCTTTAATTGAAAAGGGTATGGATTCTCTTATGGAGGGACGTACAGTCTTTGTAATTGCACACCGTCTTTCAACTGTCCGCAATTCCAAGGCAATTATGGTTCTTGAATACGGAAAAATCATTGAGCGCGGCAGTCACGAACAGCTTATCGCTCAGAAGGGCAAATACTATCAGCTTTATACAGGTATGTTTGAGCTGTCGTAAAATGAATATTTGATTGGTATGAAGAATCCCCGAGAGACGCAGGTCTTTCGGGGATTTTTTACAGTTCTACGCCCTTTATAGCCGCCAGCTGCCTGCATGACATTCCTGAATTGGCAGACATTTCTTTATCTGCACCATTTTCAAGCAGTAAATCTATTATTGTTCTGTCGCCTTTATAATACCAAATAGCAATCATCAGCGGAGTTTTACCGAAATTATCAGCAATGTTAATATCCGCACCCTTTGACAAAAGTTTTCTTATTATCTCAACTGAACCGCATTGTACAGCAATATGCAAATAAGAATATCCATTTTTGTCCTTGATATCGACGTTTTCAACCTCGTCAAGTATTTTCAGCGCTTCTTCCGCGTGACCGTCTACAATTTTATAGAACAACTCATCTCTGCCAAGTCTGTCCATTGTAATACTCCTTTATCCAATCCTTAGCCTTTCCAGCCCCTATAAGCTGGTCATGGTGATTAAAACACAACATATACGAAAGCGCATCATCAACGACATAGAACTCAAAAGCGAATGATTCTCCCAGCAGCTCTTTCAAATCCTCACCTGAATGCAGTCTGACTGCAAACCATTTGTTCAGGTCGAAAAACAACATTATACAAGGGTTATTTCCAACGAAATCCCCTGTATAACTCCAGCCAAGAGCGTCGTTAATTTGTTCACTGTCAGACATATTTTCCCAGATAAAGCTGCCGCCTTTGCTTATGTCAATATATTTCCCATGAACAGAATCAATAATCTCATTGGTTTCAGCATCACTTAACATTAATATAGTCAGATTCAGCTTATCTGCGTTTGACAACAGTTCTTTTTTTATTGTATTCATATTATTTTTACTCATCCTGCGATTCGGTTATGCTGTCTAATAACTCATGGAAAGTATTGCATACAAATTGCGGTTCATAATTTTCATATTCAAAGGCTGATTCGTGGTCATAGTAAACTATAACAGGCTCACCGTTTTCGTTGTTGTAATCAAAGCACCAAAAATTTCCAAAAGGGTCAGAGCCGAAAGCAATTAGATTTTTACCGCAGTTTTCGCTTACAATTTCAGAATATTCAAAAATATTCTCGCTGTCGGCTTCATTAATGGATAATAAACTTTCAAATACTCTTTCTTTTCCGTTTACACAAACGCAATTTGGTTCTGGATAAGCCGCATTATACTTTAAAACTAATTCCGAATACTCTTTTGGAAAAGTTACTTTAAGTTGTTTTTCAGCGTAATCCAAATCTGTTTTTGATGTAGGTTCTGACAAAGTCCAATTAATTTTCATTTTTATTCCTCCTGCGATTCTGTTATATTGTCCAATAATTCACGGAAAGAACTGCATACAAATTGCGGCTCATAATCTTCATATTCGAATGCTGATTCGTGGTCATAGTAAACTATAACAGGCTCGTCGTTTCCGTTGTTGTAATCAAAGCACCAGTAATTTCCAAAAGGGTCAGAGCCGAAAGCAATCAGATTTTTACCACAGTTCTCGCTCACAATTTCAGAAAAATTAAATATATTCGTTCTGTCGCTTTCATTAATAGACAACAATCTTTCAAATACTCTTTCTCTTCCGTTTACGCAAACACAATTTGGCTCTGCATATGCAAAATTATAATTTAAAACTAGTTCCGAATACTCTTTTGGAAAAGTTACATTAAATTGTTTTTCAGCATAATCCAAATCTGTTTTTGATGTAGGTGTTGATAAAATCCAATTGATTTTCATTTTTTTTATTCCTCCAAGCAAAAAAATTTATTATTCACCATTAATTGCCAATCAAAATTATACAATTATTATAACATTTTTGTTTTAAGAAAGCAAGTATTTTAAGAAAAATTGCGGTCAGTTTTTGGCTGACCGCAAAAGTTTTTCATTAATCAATCTTCATGAATCCGATTTTAAAATCCATCTATAGCACTTTTTATTTCATCTGAAATCTTGTTGAGCACATTTTTATCAATAAAAACTTCCTGTATGTCTGCACCCTCCGTAATCAAAGCGGACTCTTCAATATCGTAATTCAATTCAGCGGCAATAATTCTTATTTTGTCATTATTACTTACTGCGAAAACATAACAATTTACATCCGTTAAAGCTGTCGGAGATAATTCATATCTGTAGTCATTATCTATATCAAAATCAGAGGGATATACCAAATCACAAAGCCTAATCAATGCTTTTTCTTTATCCATTAAATACAGTTCTTCATCAACAGGTATATTATTCAAAGATTCCCATACTTCAAGCAGAGATGTATCAACCACAGCATTAATAATACACTTCGGGAACAGTTCGCCATAGATGCTCAAAGCAAAAAAGCCATTATTCCACTCCTGAGTTGAATTCCACAACTTCACTCTATCATATATTACAGAGAATACATAAGGATCTCCAATTATCATCTCTCATATCCCCTTTATCCAATTTCAGCTTGCCACTATATTTATATACAAAAAAGTCCGATATAAATCGGACTTTCTGCTGTGATATTATCACATATTGGCTCCCCCTGCCCGGCTCGAACGGGCGACAACTCGGTTAACAGCCGAGTGCTCTACCGACTGAGCTAAGGAGGAACATCAATACCGGCACCGCATTACTTTCCCAGGCCGTCGCCAGCCAAGTATCATCATCGCGGCA
>JAFXDK010000025.1 GCA_017521805.1 Ruminococcus sp.
CCCTTTTGCCGATAATACGGCAAAAATACAGCGAATAACTATACATATATGCCGCTATTTCAGCATTTTTACTGATTTAGCGGCTCTTGTTTTTTCTGTACCCATTGATTTTTGTTTTTTATGGGGTTATTAGAGGTGCCCTAATGATTTAAAGTGCCTCGCACATCCGCAAACTAAAGTTTGCTCCGTGCGGATCGGCAAATAGCAAACGCCAAAAGATTTTGTCGTTTGCTATAAAGAACAAAAATATTTCAGATTGAATACGGGAATAATAACATAGAGGTGATAAGCGGTGCTGAGTGTTTATTTTGGTGATATGTCCGATGTTATCTATAATACAAATATATATTTCAATAACACTTATAAAGATAGCTGGATAACTAAACCTTTAGCCAAAGCGATGATTAAGGCAGTTGATAACTCCGAGGTTATCGATGAGAAAACTATATTAAGTCCGATTTTTGGAAATATGAGTCCTAAAAAGCTTTCCGGCGGAGTCAAGACTCTTTTGTTGATTGCGTTTGACAAAACAAAGATTTTTAATGCCTCAACCTGCGGTGACAATTGTGCTGAATGGATTCTGAAAATTGCAGAAAATCGAAAGGTAGAGATTAATCTGCGTCATCTTATGGATTTTGGCGAAGGAGAATTTAAAATCAAGGTTTTAAATACAGGCAAGATAGTAAAGAATATGGGAGAGCTTGTACTCGAAGCGGGAGAATTTGTGTGAGGTTATTATGACAGGGATTCATCATCTTGAAGTGAAAAACAGAGATGCAAATTTCAAATTTGATTTATACAGAAATATTACTATAGTTCGTGGAAACAGCGGTACAGGTAAATCTACACTTTTTGAAATGATTGCTGATTATACACGATTAAAAGAATTAAGCGGAGTTAATATTTCATCTGATAAGGCATGTGTAGCTTTAATTGATACAGATTGGCAGAATCAGTTGAAAAATGTAACTGACAGTATAGTATTTATTGATGAGGGTGTTGAGTATCTTAAAACAAAAAAGTTTGCTCAAGCTATCAGTCATACGGATAATTATTATGTTATCTTTAACAGAGAGAGTCTGCACGAGCTGCCATATAGCGTAGATGAAATATATGAAATAAAGACAAGTGGTAAATATCATTCTTTCAAAAAGATGTATAAATCTAATAATAAACATATTTACTATAAGGACGCGGTTGGAAATAAGATTAAATTCAAATTACTGTTGACGGAAGATTCAAAATTGGGTTATCAGTTTTATCAGCATTATTTTAAAAACAGTGAAATTGAGTGCGTATCAACGGCATCAAATTCAGCTATTTTTAGATATATTAAAGAAAACCCTGATAAAATGATTTTTGTTGTTGCAGACGGTGCTGCTTTTGGTTCGGAAATTGACAGAGTATTGAAATTGCCTGGACAGAATTTCAGATTATGTCTGCCGGAATCGTTTGAATGGCTCATTTTAAAGTCAGGATTAATACGAACAGAAGATATTGATATGGTGCTTGAAAATCCCTCTGAATATATTGAAAGTTCAAGGTATTTTAGTTGGGAGAATTATTTTGAGCAATACCAGATAGAGAATACTGTTAATACTCCGTTTCAATATGCAAAAAAAGAAATCAATCCGGTATTTCTTAATGACGTAAATTCAGAAAAGATAATCGCTGAGATTTATAATACCAATCCCTAAAACAACAGTAGACAAATCTAATGGCATAAATGCTGCCTATCATCGTTGGACTTCCTCACCATACGACTGTATGCTTTCGTCGTCCGCCTTGACATACATCATTTCTGCTCATCATCTTTGTCTACTAACATTTTAGGGATTGGTATAAGAAATAAAAGTTCTGATAAACATTTTCGTTCACTTCTTGCTGAATCGGTAAATGGACTTGTACAATAAATACAGATATAATTGAATACCACATAACATAAAACGGCTGAATACAGCCGTTTTTCGTTGTGTACAACAAAGATGCGATAATTATTATGTTTTCTATAAATTTAGGATAGAAAAGAGATATTAATTACATCTTAACTATGTTTAAATTGATAATTCTCTTTGAAAGAATATGAGAATATTCCTCAGTCAATGCATCTGGTATAAAAGAATGTAATGATGAATAAAATACTATTATTCTCAAATAATACATTTAAAACTACATCTGTATGAAATGTTTCCTCATATAAGCGTTGACTTTTGTGCGGGAATATGATATAATTGAATTAACATAGGAGGATGATAGCTTATGCTTCAGCAATTTAACTTTACAAATTACAGATCATTCAGAGATGATACATCATTAGATCTTACTGCAGCTAATATTACAGAGTTCGAGGATACTGTGGTAACAGAAGGCAGAGAAAAAATACTGCCTGTCATTGCAATTTACGGTGCAAATGCCAGCGGAAAATCTAATGTATTGAGTGCTTTACAGGAGATGTGCTTCTGCGTGAAATATTCACATCTTTTAGTAAAGGAGGATATAAATGACGGGGGATTAGCAACTGATTCGCATATGAAATTAAAAATGGAGGATTTCTATTCTCCCTTTCGATTCGATAGTAAAAGTGTCAATGAACCTACTGAATTTGAGGTATACTTTACTGATTTCAACGGAAAGACGGTTAATTATGGTTTCTCTATTGATAAGGATGGCGTGTCAGAAGAATGGCTGTTTATAACATCAAAGTCTCGTGGTTCTGTGCCTAAACAAATGATCCGAAGAAATCGAGATGAAAATATACTTGAGTTTTCAGGTATACCAAAGAAAATGGAAGAAAATCTTAAAATAGCAGTCAGACCTAGACCGGAATGTCTTGTACTTTCACTTGGTCCTGTTCTTAGTATCAAACCACTTGAAAGTGTGTACAGTTGGTTTAAGTCATTGCGATTTATAGATTACGGTAATATCTTAAATCAGTTGAAGGTGAATGCAGTGGTACCTGCGGGATTGTCAGAGGATGAGAAACTTCGTAGCAGGCTTACAGCATATCTCGCCTCTTTTGATAACAGTATTATTGGAGTTTCTGCTGAAAAGATTAAAGACGAAAATGGGAATACCAAGTTGAAAATTGATATTTTGCACCGTACAGTTGACGGAAATGGAGCCGTTCCGTTGCCACTAGACGATGAATCTGACGGAACGAAGAAGATGTTCTCCCTGTTTGGTTATCTGGAATCACTAATGTCTTCCGGAAGCGTTATCGTTATAGATGAGCTGAATGCCAAGCTTCATCCTCTACTTGTGCGACATCTGCTTACCATGTTTATTGATAAGACAAAGAATCCAAATCATGCCCAACTCATATTTACCTGTCATGACGCATGGCTGATGAAGGCAAGGATACTTCGGAGAGATGAGATATGGTTTACAGAGAAAGATAATTGTGGACTTTCCAACCTATATTCTCTTGTAGACTTTGTTGATGAAGATGGTTACAAAATTCGTAAGGATGCTGATTATGAGAAGAATTATCTTCTTGGCAAGTATGGAGCTATTCCTGTGCTTGAATCTTTAGATATGTTTGCAGAGAGAATACGAGGAGAATGACGGAAATGAGTAAAAAAGAAAGGACAGGTATAAAGAAACCAAGAGCACAAAGACAGATGAAACGATATGAGCTTGGTAATTATCGCATAGTCACCGATACTGATAATTCGGAAAAATTTTTCTTTGAGGGACTCAAGAAGTCGTTGCCTCCTGAAACAAGAGATAAAATCGAGATAGTTGTATCAAAAAAGGTAAGAACAAAGGATTTGGTGGATACAGCTGCTGATATTATTGAGAACTTTAAAGAAACATGGATAGTTTTCGATAGAGATAGGGTGCCGGATTTTGATAAGCTTATACAGAAAGCAAATTGTAGGGGGATAAACGTTGCATGGTCAAATCCCTGTATTGAAATATGGTTTCTTGCATACTATGGCACAATGCCTGACGGTATGGACTCCGTACAGTGCTGTGCGGAGTTCGGGAGAGTTTTCAAGAAATTTACCGGTGAAAGCTACACTAAGAATGATGATGGAATTTATAGAAAGTTAATCAGCAGTGGAGATGAGAAAAACGCTATCAAAATTGCTGATAAAAAATACAAGAATTGGATAAGGCACTGTGAAGATATCGAAGTTATTCCGCCTTCAAAGATGAATGCATGTACAATGATGTTTGAAATAGTCGGTGAGATACGATCAAAAACGGTGCAGGAATTAGAATAGTATACATATGTTTAGATAGTTTTAAAGGAGCCGAAAATGAATTTAGATATCAAACTCAAACCCACGGAAAACGTGTTGTATATTAACGATTTATCACTTGCAAATTTATTTACTGAAGTTCTCGATGTATCATCTGAAGAAAAGATGAAAAATCCGCCTGATGATAATGTTCGAGTGTATGTGCCTCTTGACCTGAGTTATAGTACACTTTATGAAGAGTTATTTTTAATTATAAAGCGTTACAAAGGCAATGCGACATTTGAAAATGAAGGGGATTTTTGCTGTGATATAGATCGTTGGTTCAAACGTTTAGAAATATATGATCGTGTGAGATTTGCTCGTGATAGAAATGCAATTGAAAAGGAGCATTGCGATAAGGCAGTAGAGCTTGGGCGATTAGCCGTTGAAGAATTGGTTGACTGTGACAATGACGGTGATTATTTCCCCAAAAATATGATTGAAGAAATAAAGAAGTATTTTGGATTCAAAAAATGATACTTGAGTTGTAAAAATGAACTTGTCAAACAGATTGTTGTATGGTGCATATTTGTAAAGACAATAGATAATCTGAGCAATCTTCTTGCAGAACAAGGAATCAAAGTAAAATGTGTATATGGAGAAATTCCTCTTGAAGAACGACAAAACATCCTTGCTGCGTTTAAGAAACAAGAATTCGATGTGCTAATTACCAATCCCAATACGCTTGCTGAATCAATTTCTTTACATACAGTTTGCCATGATGCAATCTATTTCGAATACAGTTTCAACTTAGTCCATTTGCTACAATCAAAAGACAGAATACATCGTCTCGGCCTTCCTTCAACTCAATATACGCAGTTTTATTTTCTGCAAACCATGTATAAAAATGACTCAAGCTATTATTCTATGGACGAGGAAATCTATCATCGGCTCTCCTTGAAGGAACAAATTATGCTTCAAGCGATTGATGCTGATTTACTTGAAACGCTTCCGTCTTCCGATGACGAACTGGATATCATCTTTAATCAACTTGGTCTTTAACAGAACTGCTAAGAGAAAAAAGACGTCTGAAATCGAAAAGCATCTGGGCGTATAACAAAAGCCGCTGAGTGGTACATTCCACTCGGCGGCTTTCTACATTTTAACGAACACCCTATAATTCAACGAACAGCCCCAGTTCGTTGAATTATGCACCCAGCGCATTCTGCGCCCCCGGCAACAGGGCAAAAAAATAAGACCTCATCGGTCTGCCGTATGCGAAAAGCCCTGAAATCAAGCCTTTTTGCGGTATTCCTTGTATCAATCTCGTAACTGCTTTATCGGCAACGGTTTCAGTAATTTTAGGATCAACAACATCCACGATAGTGGAAATAAGCGCTCTCGGTGTAAAGTACTGACCTGCAGCACTTTTTTATCCTGACCATTTTTCTCAAGGATTCCTTCATATAAAGCTCCTTTGAAATCACTATCTTTAAGATACCAATTTTCCCCATTAACCATTTTTATGATTTTTGCCAAATGCGGAGGACTATCAATCTTGTTCGTAGCCTTTGTAAATATCGTTCCAATCAGTCCGTCTGCTTTTGAAAGTGTTCTTAGTATTTCTTCATATTTCTTAACGAGGTCATCGCCGTTTTCTTTGATAAGAGCCTTCCACTTACAGTCCTCGGGAATAGAACTGCCAAGACCGAATTCTTCCTTTTCATTGTCCATTTTAAGGAACAGGATATATGTGAGCTGTGTGATATAGTCTGTGAATCCGACACCGGCCGAGGACATAACATTTGCTATGTCCCATACCTTTTTAAGCAGTGCAGATTCTGTTTTCTGATTTGCCATATATTAAGCCGCCTTTAGTAATATTTTTGAAAGTGCAGTTATTTCCTCGGCGAAGTTTGCAGGCTTTCCGAATGCACGGATTGCCTTTCTCCAAAGGTCTGCATTAATTTCATTAAGTTCTGCCGCAGTGATAGCACCGTCATTGACAATATATTCCGTTATCTGCCGCATAACTTCTATCTGATCGTCGGAGAGGTTACGCTGTGCCTGACCGCAGTAAAGATTGAACCGCTGTAAATAGCCGTTTGTAAGGCTTGTAAGCTTGCTGTTTTTCTTATATGCGTAACGTACAAGCTGAATAAGATTTGTCAGAGCCTTTGCTTTTGCTCTTGTGTCAAAATCATCTACACTTTCAGGATTCAGCGTCTTGTAGAATTTCCACAGATGTGAAGCCTTGAAATGACTGCTCTGTGACACTAATCTGTCACGAAGAACTGTGAGCATTGTCTGTGTAATCAGTATATCTTCGGAATTGTAAATGATACGGAGTGCCTCAATGCTGTCCTTGTTATCCTTTATATACTGCTCGAATTTTTCAGTATATGACTTGGCATCCTCAAACTTAAAGCTTGCATTGATAAGAGTATCGGGATCTTCCTCAGTTGTCAGAATATATCCCTGACGAAGTTCAAGAAGTTTCTTTCTTGCAGGTATATTGCTGATAAGCCTGTTGATAAGCTGCATACGGATAGTATTAGCATCGGAGGGGCTATTGTATGGCGGAAGCTCATTTTTTTCGAAAGCATCCACAATTGGAGTCGCAATATCCTTTGGCAAAAATCCAAAGCTGTTGATGAAATAATCAAGATGATGACCGAAGAAACGGTTATCCTTGTAACGTCTTTGAATAATCGAGCAATAATCACTGAGCAGGGATAAATTTTCATCGCTGAGTTCATTGTGAGAAAGTCTTTCCAATAGCTGTTCCAGCGTTAAACGATGTACAACCGGACCGGGTCCTGGGCCTGGTTTGGGTATATGCTTTTCATGTTCAGTTACGCCTATAGCATCAACGATGAAGTAGCAGTCCTTACCGTCAGCATTTGGAGTAACCTCACGAAGTTTTTCATCGGTTATAACTCTGCATCCTCTGCCTTTCATCTGTGTGTACAGAACTTCTGAAAATACATCTTTCATAAACATAACAATTTCCAGAGGCTTTACATCTGTACCTGTAGCAACAAGGGTAACAGTTACAGCAATACGGAAATCTTTTTCATTTCTGAGGTCACGGATAAGACCATTTGAGTCATCGGAAGAATATGTTATTTTCTGAACAAAATGCTCAGGAACTTCTCCGCCCTCAAACTCGCAGCTGAAAACCTCTTTGACTGCTTCTTCAATTTCAGTAGCATGATTATCATTCTTGGCAAAAATCAGAGTTTTAGGAATATATTCCCATGATTTCGTGCGTTCAGGATAAAGATCGGTATATATTGAATTTTTAAATGCTTCAAGAACTTTACATATCTGCTGACGGTTAACAATAGATCTGTCAAGCAGCTTTTTTTCGTAATCCTTGTCTATGTCAACGGTATACGAAGTTTCTTTGTTAGTTCTTCTTGCTGTTTCTGTAACAGTCGTACCCTTATCAAGAGATCCGCCGTGTTCAGTAACTTCTGTAGCAATTCGATATATACGAGCCAGTACATTTACGCCGTCAGCAACGGAGCGTTCATATGTATAATTTTCTACAATATTATTGTTGAAATATGCGTATGCTTCAGGGGTTGGAGTTGCTGTAAGTCCAAGAATATTAGCACCCTTGAAGTAATCAAGAACGGTTTTCCATTTTCCATAAATCGAACGATGACATTCATCAACTATAATAAACTGGAAATAATCAGGCGGAATAGTGAGGTTGCCGCCAAGCTTAATAATTGTATCGTTATCTTTTTCTTCTGATTCAGCAATACGTTCATCTTCTGCATCCTCGTCATCATCGTTTAAAGCCTGTCCTGTCATAACTGCAAACAGCTTCTGTATTGTGGAAATAACAATGTCACCCTTTAGATCATCTTCACGTCTGAGTCTTTTTATATCATAAAGAGCATTCATTTCCTTTTTGTTTTCAGTCATACTGAACTGGCTGAACTCGCTCTCTGTTTGACGTGCAAGGTTATTTCTGTCTACAAGGAAAAGTATTCGCTTGGTAGATGTATAATTAAGCAGACGATAGCTTGCAAGACAGGCGAGGAAGGTTTTGCCGCTGCCCGTAGCAAGAACTGCAAGATTCTTTTTCTGTCCACTCTTTATGGACTTTTCAAAGTTAAGTTCAGCGTTATATTGGCAATCTCTGAGGGTCTGTTTCTCCAACTTAGGCAGCGCACCGTACTCAGAAGAACGCTTAATAAGACGAAGCATTTCCTTTGGGGTGTGGAAAGAATCAATTTCTGCATATTCTTCCTCATCTGACAAAAGATTCTTAAAAAGTATCTTCTCGCCGTTGGACATATATACAAGTGGAATAAAGCAATTTTCCCATAATCCGTACCATGAAAGAGGTGTACGGGCATAATTCTCCGCTTGTGATTCAACATCTTTTCCAAGCGGATTATCTGCTCTCTTTGCCTCCAGAACAGCGATTGCCTTATTATCTATGAAAAACAGATAGTCGCTCTCCTTATTGCCTTGCGTAAGAGCTTCTCTGATAGCAGATGTAGTTTGTGGAACATACTCATCCCTGTCTACAATATACCAGCCAGCTTTACTGAGTTTTTCATCAATTTTAACACGAGCTTTTTCTTCTGGGAGCATAACTAAACCACCTTTCGGGAGATACTATATTTAATTAATTATAGCATATTTCTACAAAAAATACAATAGCGGAAAAGTCGATATTTTAAAAATAACAGGAAAAGTCGATATTTTAAAAATAATCTGTAAAAAAGATTGAATAGGGATTTTGATTCCGAAGACCATGTGTTAGGATCCAGATATAGAGGTTCCCTATAGCTCAAAATTTCATTATACTTTAAAATCGGGGCGATTTGCCCCGATTTTTCCATAAATTATTGATTTTACATTTAAGATATGCTATAATAGAAATTAATAAAACAAGATTGAAAGAAATTTGATTTTTATCAACGTCCAAGTGTAATTAAATGAAAATTACTTGCTTGAAACAGGTATGGTTATAGTTATTAACAAATAAAAAAACCTGCTTCTTACGAAACAGGTAAAAAACTAACGGGCGGAATCGGACCGCCGTAATTGCACGGCTCTGTTAGCAGAAATGCCAAAGCATCTTTGCAGGTGAGCTTACGTTTTCCCACTAAACTACGTTGTTTTTTATGTGATACCTCGTTTCATGAACTCGGTTTCACAGGTATATTTTATCACAAATAGAATGAATTGTCAAGGGAGAATTATTATGAAAATGACACTTGAAGAAGCTGAAAAGGAATATTCGTTCAAACAAAAGCATGGAAAGATACATATAAAGAAATATAAAGGTGAGGGCGGAAAAGTAATTATTCCGCAGTATATTGATGAAATGCCTGTAACAAAGATTGAAGCCTGGGCATTTTCAAGTGCTGATGTTACTGAAATTGTAATCTCAGATACTATAAAATTCATAGGTAATTCTGCGTTTATATACTGCAAATTGCTAAAGAAAGTCACTTTCTGTGCAAGAACATATATTGAGAGTGGTGCGTTTTTACTTTCCGGACTTGAAGAAATATCAGGTCTTGAATATATAAAAGGTAATTCTCTTGATATATCTTCTTTTACGAATACTCCGTTTTTCGAGAAAAATGACACATTCATTATTGGCGACAAGTTACTGTGGTGTCGTATAAAATCGGAGGTTTATGTTGTTCCACCGTACATAAAAACGATTGGTTATCTTGCGTTTCGTCATTCTAAAATCAAAGAAGTTGTTCTGCCGGATGGATTGATTGAAATAAGAAATCTTGCTTTTTTTGATTCGGAGTTAGAAAGGATAAACATTCCCGATACTGTAAAAAAAGTCGGTGGTGGGGCTTTTTCATGCTGCTCCTTAAAAGAAATAAGGCTTCCAAAGGATTTTGGAAAAAATGACGGTTGGAGTAGCTATCTTGGGTTAACAATACCTGTTATCAATGATACGCAGGTTATTGTTGATAACGCTGATGATGTTTTGATATACAAAGATGTCAGCTGCATATCCTGCCATAGTACTGCTTATTATGGAATTTATCATAGAGAAAAACAGATTTTCCCTCAACGTTTGGAATATTTAAAAAATGCAGAACTGCTTTCAAATGCATTTGTTAATGTATTCAAAAACGATACATTCAAAATAGGAAATGAAAAGAAAGTCTTTGGATATAATCTGATATTTATTTCGCAGTATAAAGACGGCAGAAGAAGATTTCGATTTATTTTTGACTTGGAAGATAACTATGCCGAAGTGCTTATGTATTTCCCTATGATGCCTTTCAGAAACGGTAAAAATCCGCATCCGGAGCTTATTGATTTTTATAATGACTGCCTTGTAAATGATTGTGAAGGTAGATTCTTTGATTTTGATAAGTATGACGGTTACATTCTTGAGCAGGAAATACCATTCAGAATAAAAGCAGAAATAGCATATAAACGATGTACAAGCAATTACAGACTTTCTGAATCTGCGGTTACAGGATACAGGAACTATTTTCAATATCACATAAGAAAGCTTGAACGATTATTGCAAAAGCAAGAATATGGCAAGATAAAAGAATTTTTTGATACATTCCTTTCCGACAAATAAATTACTATAGAAAAGAGGAGTATTGATCTTATGAAAGAACAGCTTAAAGAAGCAATAATGCAAACAATTGCATCGTGGGATGAGGCAGATATATATGTAGTTTCTCTGTATGTTTATGATGATAATGATGATCCCTGCCGTCCTACTGTTACAGTTGGATATAACACGGAATCATATTTAAATGAACAAATTGAATATGCTTCTGATGAGGAAGAAGCACGCTGGAACTATGCGTTTTGGTTACAGAATGAAGAATTTGCGTTTGGTAAAGATGATACAGCAGATATTGTACGCCAATGGATAATTGACAGCGGCTTTGCCTATTGTCAGGCATGCGATACGACGCCTGTAGAATATGAGTCGGAAATAACAAAAGCATTTGTAGAATTGCTTGTTGTAATTGTAAGAGAACTTCATAATTCTGGTTTTATCAAAGAAACATTTGGGCGTGAAATACCTGTACTTATACACGAACTGGAATATTATTATGAGATAGGCGAGCAGAATATACGAGCCAATGGCGTTGAACTTGCCGGAGAATTTGCAGGATTCTGCGGATATATTAATTAAAAAGCATTTACGGAGGAAAATAAAAATGACCGCAATTGAAAACATGCTTACAAGAAGAAGCGTAAGAGCATATAAGTCGGATATGGTACCAAAGGAGATTATCGAGAAGATAGCCGAGGCAGGCACTTATGCCGCAACAGGAATGAACAGACAGTCACCTATAATTATAGCTGTCACAAACAAGAAGCTTCGTGACAGACTTTCTGCAATGAATGCGAAAATAATGGGAACTGATACAGATCCTTATTATGGTGCTCCGGTTGTGCTTATAGTTCTTGCAGACAAATCTATGCCTACATATCTCTATGACGGCAGCCTTGTTATGGGTAATCTTATGCTTGCTGCTCACGCTGGCAGTGTGGGGGTCAGGGGTTCGAATCCCCTATGCTTCACCATGTAATAAAAAATGTCTAAGTTATGACGGCGATTATTTATTGAAAGGAGTAACAGCATGGCAGTAAATTACGGAACTAAATACAATATCGGAAAAGGAAAAATCAACGTATATACAGAGGGAACAGGGGATTATACAATAGTATTTCTATCTGGCGCAGGTGTGACTTCTCCTGTACTTGAATACAGAACGTTGTACCGTCGCTTATCAGACGAATATAGAATAGCCGTTGTGGAAAAAGCAGGCTATGGTATGAGTGAAAGCACAGATACTGAGCGTACTGTTGAAAATATGGTCAGCGAGAGCCGTCAGGCTTTAAAGTTTGCAGGAATTAATCCGCCTTATATCCTTGCACCACATTCCTATTCAGGATTTGAGGCAATATATTGGGCAAATATATATCCCGACGAGATTAAGGCTGTATTGAGCATAGATATGGGGCTTCCCGACACAGCAGCTGAAATGGGCAAGGTTATGACTCCCGATAAATTCAAGGCAATGGCTGAGCGAAACAAAAAGCTGTTTGCTAAAATCCAGAAGCGTGGGTTGCTTGCAAAGCTTGCTAAAAAAATTACTGTAGATACTACAGGTATGATTTCTTCAAATCACCTTAAGGATGAAGAAAAAAAGCTTTATGAGGATTTATTTTATAAAAATCTCACTAATAAAGAGATTTTTGAGGAAAATATGCATCTGGTATCAAACGGAGAAAAGGCTGGTGCAACAGGCAAGCTGAAAGTACCTGCGTATTTTTACATAAGCGATATGAAAGTTCCGATGAAGCAGGGAACATGGAAAGAATATGCCATAAAATATGCCGAGGAAATTGGTGCGGAGTACACTATTACCGATAAAGGACACAATATGTACTCGAAAATTCCCGATGAAATGGCGGAAAAGTTTAAAAACTTTCTCAAAAAACATAATATTTAAAACAAAAACTGCACAGAGCATTATTGCCCTGTGCAGTAATTTTTTATCTTGACGAAACCTTTACAAGCTGATATTTTGCAAGGCAGAGGTCGTATACGTCTATAATCTCATCCTTGCAGAAATCTGCAGCTTTCCAGTTTGCAATGGATTTTTCCTCGCCGAGCAGCCAGCTGTTGAGTATAACGACATCAGCAACGCTAAATTCACCGTCATCATTTACATCGCCCATAACTGTATTTTCAACAGGGGGCTCGGGTTCTTTGTTTGAGATGTCGCAAATTTCATTGAAAAGCTTTTTCAGCTCCTGATCCTCCATTTGGCAAGTATTACGATTATAATGTCCGCCGGGTGTTGACCAAAGTACAGGACACATTTCTCTTTCGTATGCAGCTTTGCACACGGAACTGAGAAACAGGCGTGCTGAATCGGGGTCTTTATTAACAGTAGGACAGCCGTATTCACCGATTATTACGGGAATACCCTTGTCGATGTAGTTGGTTTTCATCATATCCATATTGTAGTACAATTCGTTGAAGTCAGCATCTGTACCCCATGTAGAAACAGCCTTGCCCCAGTCAGCGTCCTCTTCAAGAATAGCAAAGCCGGCGGGAGTATAATAATGAACTGAAACTGCCATGCGATTTGCAGGATCGGAAGGCATTTTGAAAAGTGGATCGCATGTTCTGTCAATTCCTGTATTATAGCCTGAAATAAGAAGGTGACGTTCAGGATTGTTACCGCCTGAATTACGTATAATATCCACAAATTTCTGGTTTATTTCATTTACAAGGGTATAGGATTCAGCCTTGCCCTCAGTGCCGCCCCATGGATTCCAGAGGCTTTCCCAGCCGAGTTCCTCATTCTGTGATTCAAACATAAGGTGATCGTCATAATCCTTGAAGCTGTCAGCAATCTGTGTCCACATTGTTTCATAACGCTTCATACATTCTTCTTTATTTTCAGGGAATGTATTTACCCAGCCGTTATCCCAGTGAATATTAATAATACAGTACATATCCGCATCAATTACCCAGTCAACAATTTCGTGAACACGGTCATCATATGCTTCGCTTATCTTATAATTTTCCCCCATAATATTAGACCATGCTACAGGAACTCTGACAACTCCAAAGCCTTCGTCAGCCATACCCTGTATCATTTCCTGAGTAATAACGGGGCTGCCCCATGCAGTCTCATATTCAGAGGGAGTAAGAATACCGTCTCCCCACTGCTGAACGACGTCAGCTATCCAATCGCCGCAGGATTCAAGAGTATTACCCAGATTGATACCGATGCCCATTTCTTTGACAAGTTCCATTGTGGATATGTCTCTCATTCCGCTGTTTCCCTCTGCGGAAGCTGTGAAAGGTACTGCCACCGCGAGCATAACAGTACTTAATGCAATTGACAAAATTTTCTTCATAATAAATCATTCCTTTTTTTAATGCTAATTCCTAAAATGCTGATAGATAACGATAACATACGGAATATTATTGTTCAAGGGTTTAGTATTAAAGCAACACCGCACAAAGCCTGTGCGAAATATGCGAGCAGATTTCGTGAAAAGTCGTCAGACAGGCTTTGTGCGGTGTTTCCTTTAATTATCCCAAAATTATCTATTGTACAATCCTTACAAATAGCTATACAATATTTGTACTTATTATATCACATAACTTAAAATAAGTCAACGAATTATGATATGTAATATTGTATCAAATTTCAGCAAAATAGCAAGATTTGATTACATAGCAATAAATGAATATATGCACAATAATCTTCTGCATGCGTTTATTTTATATATTCACAAAGTCAAAATACACAAAAATATTGCGATATTTTGTACTATCCTACAAAAGCGATGGAAAGGCTATTGCACAATATCCGCAAATATGATATAATAATTATTGATAAATTTTTGTCAATGATTGGAGTGTGTATTAATGGCTGAATTTGAACGGATAGTTCAGACAATTGACGATTTTGTGTGGGGAATCCCCTTGATTGTTCTGATACTGAGCTGCGGTATACTTCTCACAGTCAGGCTAAGGGGCGTACAGTTCCGCAAGCTTGGACTTGCCCTAAAATACATGGTAAAAGAGGAAGATGGTGGACAAGGGGAAGTATCAAGTTTCGGAGCGCTGTGTACCGCTTTATCAGCTACCATAGGTACGGGAAATATTGTCGGAGTTGCAACAGCTATCGCCGCAGGAGGTCCGGGAGCTTTATTCTGGATGGAGGTTGCCGCATTTTTCGGCATGGCTACCAAGTACTGCGAGGGACTTCTTGCCGTAAAATATCGTGTAAAGGATCAGAACGGAAAGATGCTGGGCGGTCCTTTCTACTATATTGAAAATGGCATGGGCAGCAAATGGAAATGGCTTGGAAAAATATTTGCTGTATTCGGAGTGCTTGTAGGGCTTATGGGAATCGGCACATTTACTCAGATAAACAGTATAACATCTGCGGTAAATAATTTCTTTGACCCCGAAAGCAAAAATGTTCTGGAGATTCTCGGAAACGAATATACAATAGCGCAGATTATTGCAGGAATTGTTATTACAGTTCTTGCGGCGCTGATAATCATAGGTGGAATCAAATCAATAGCTAAGGTATCTGAAATATTCATACCATTTATGGTTGTAATTTATGTTTCCTGTTGCCTAATGATAATTTTTACAAATATTACATCTGTTCCTGCGGCAATTGCTGAAATAGTAAAGAGTGCTTTCGGTGCAAGAGCAGTTGCAGGCGGCGCACTTGGCGCAATGATGATATCTATGCAGAAAGGCATTGCAAGAGGCATATTCTCCAACGAGGCAGGACTTGGCTCAGCTCCTATTGCAGCGGCAGCGGCAAAGACAAACGAGCCTGTCCGTCAGGGACTTGTTACAATGACAGGAACATTTATTGACACAATTGTTGTATGCACAATGACAGGACTTACAATCGTAATGTCTGGATGCCTTACAGAAAATTCCTCATTGCAGGGCGTTGAGATAACAAATGCTGCATTCTGCATTGGTCTGCCATTCCCTGAAAAAGTATCATCATTCCTGCTTATGCTTTGCCTGGTATTCTTTGCATTTACAACGATTTTAGGCTGGAATTATTATTCAGAGCGCTGTCTTTCATATTTGACATGTTCAAATAAAACTGCTGTGATAATATTCAGAGTGCTTTATATAGCGGCTGTATTTATCGGACCTTATATGACAGTTGCGGCAGTATGGGGCATAGCAGATATATTCAACGGACTTATGGCTATTCCGAATATTATAGCGCTTATAGCACTTTCAGGAGTAACAGCAAAAGAGACTAAAGAGTATTTCAAGAAAATCAAATAAATCTGCATCAAAAAAGCTTGCCTGATTTGGCAAGCTTTTTTACTAATTTATCACCTTTACAGGACATACAGTTTTACATTGTTCACATGAAGTACATTTCTCATAGTCAATGACAGCATGAGAATCCACAACCTTTACAGCGCCCTCAGGACATTTTTTCTCGCATATCCTACAGCCAATACATCCCTTGGAACAGGCAAGCTTTGTCAGCTTTCCATTGTCACGGGATGAGCAGAGAACGTCAACAGTCTTTGATTTCGGCTTTATGGATATAAGCTGATTCGGACATTCAGCGGCACATTGTCCGCAAGCACCGCAGAGAGCTGGAATTACCCTTGCAAGCCCGTTTTCAATCTGAATTGCATCGTGTTCACAGACAGCGGCGCAGTCACCAAGACCGATACAGCCGTATTTGCACATACCGTTTCCGCCATAAAAACGTTTTACAGCCTTACAGGACTGCACACCGCCGAAATCAAACTGCGGCTTTGTGGCATTGCAGTCTCCATTGCAGTGTATAACAGCTGTCATTGGAATAACATCTGCCGCCGCAACTCCAAGTATTTCCGCGATTTTTTCAGCAGATTCCACACCGCCGGGACGGCACAGATTTGCAGGAGCATTATTGTTTACAATAGCGTCGGCATAGTCAGCACAGCCGGCATATCCGCATGCGCCGCAGTTTGCCTGCGGAAGTGCCTCGCCGATTTTTTCCACTCTTTCATCAACTTCAATATAGAACACCTTTGAAGCGATAGTGAGCAGGATTCCTGCTCCAAGACCGCAGATTCCGAGAATAAGAACGGGTATTATATATGTCATATCCGCACCCCCTTAGCTGAAAAGTCCCGAAAAGCCCATAAAGCTGACAGAGACGATAGACGCGGCGATAAGCGTTGCAGGAACTCCTTTGAAGGTTTCAGGGATATCGGCATATTCCATTTTTTTGCGTATACCAGAAAATATTACAAGCACGAGCAAAAAGCCAAGACCTGCAAAAAGGGCGTTTACAATTGACTGTACAAAGGTGTAGTTATTGTCGATATTGAGGACGGTAACGCCAAGTACAGCACAGTTTGTGGTAATCAGCGGCAGATATACTCCCAGCGATTTATAAAGGGGAGGGACAAGCTTTTTCAATGCTGTTTCCACAAGCTGAACAAACAAGGCAATTACAAGGATAAATACAACAGTATCAAGATAGGCAAGTCCATTAGGAACAAGTACAAAATGATGTATCGGATATGTGACAGCAGTTGCGCATATCATTACAAAGGTAACGGCAATTCCCATTCCCGAGGCACTGTCAAGCTTTTTGGAAACGCCTAAAAACGGACATATTCCCATGAATTTTGAGAGTACAAAGTTATCTGTCAGCATAGCCGAAAGAATAATAGCTGCAATTGCTTTCATTCAGCCGTCACCTCCATTTTTTCGCATTTGCCTGACATAGCACAGTTTTCACAGCCGTTACATTTGATTTCGCGGGGCGGTTTTCTGTTGGCGATTTTGTTTACCATAGCAATGATAATTCCCAATGTAAAGAATCCGCCTGCTGGCATAATGAATATCAGCATGGGGTTTTCGTGGAGAACAGGGATATTCATACCAAACCACTGACCTGCGCCGATAATTTCGCGGATTGAACCCATGAGGAAAAGGGCAAGGGTAAAGCCGATTCCCATGCCTATTGCGTCGCAGGCAGAGGCTATAACACCATTTTTGCTTGCGAACATTTCGGCACGACCGAAAATTATGCAGTTCACAGTTATAAGCGTCAGATATATTCCGAGGCTTTCATAGAGAGCAGGTACAAATCCCTCAAGCAAAAAGCCGATAAGTGTTACAAAGCTTGCAATAATAACGATAAATGCAGGAATACGCACCTTATCGGGAATAACCTTTCGCAGAGCCGATACAACGATATTTGAGCCTAAAAGTACGAATGTCGTTGCAAGTCCCATACCGATTCCGTTTGCCGCCTGAGTTGTTACAGCAAGCGTGGGACACATACCCAGAAGCATAACAAGGGTTGGATTCTCCTTTATGATTCCCTTTGTAATTTCTTTTACAAGAGGAGTTTTATTATTTTCCATTCAGAATCGCCTCCTTATTTTCAGTATAGACCTTTAATGCAGTATCTACCGCAGTTTTCAAGCCCTTGGAGGAAAATGTTGCTCCGCTAATTGTATCAATCTGCACATTTGGAGCAGACGCACCGTAGAACTGTTGGCGGAAATTATCATTATCGCGGATTTTTGTGCCAAGTCCGGGAGTTTCACCAAGGTAAACAAATTCAATACCCGTAACAGCACCGTTTTCGTCAATGCCGATGAGGACGTTTATACCTCCCTTGGAGTAGCCGTCAGCGGCAACCTGTATAGCCGTTTTGCCATCGGAAGTAACAGCTATAGCTTGAACCGAATCCTCTCCGAAATTTTCATTTAATAGCGTAGATTCAGTTTCACCGAAAAGAACTGTAACGCTTTTGTTGAATCTTATCTGTTTCTGTTCGGCGATACGGTCTTTTGTCAGCTCATAGGAAAACACAAGGAGTACTGCGGCTACAGCGCATATTATCGTCAGAACAAGGGAGGGCATTATTTTACTTTTCATCTTTTACAGCCTCCTTTGCGCCGAAAATTTTAGTACGTGTACACTGTTCTATGTAAGGTGTAAGTATATTCATAAGGAGAATCGAGAATGAAACACCCTCGGGGAATGAGCCGAAATGACGGATAACAAAGGTTATAATTCCGCAGCCCAGACCGAATACAATTTTTCCCTTTGTGGAAATTGGAGTTGTTGCGTAATCCGTAGCCATGAAAAATGCACCGAGGAATACACCGCCTGAAAGAATCTCATAGAAAGGATCTCCGCCTGCAATAAAGGAGAGAAGTGCAAGGCTTCCTATAAAGACAAAGGGAACGGCTGGATTGATAATTTTTCTTGCTATGAGATAAAGTCCGCCGAGGAGCAATGCAAGGGCACTTGTTTCGCCGAGACAGCCGCCCACATTTCCGAGGAAAAGGTCGAGGTATGAGGGTATCTCCTGATTAATTTCTGCAAGCTTATCAGCACTCATGCCCTGCAGAACAAGGGGAGTTGCACCTGTTACGGCATCAACGCTGTTTCGGTATTCAAATGGAAGTACCCATTTTGTCATAGCAGACGGGAAGCTTACCATAAGTACGATACGGGCGGTAATTGCGGGATTTGCAAAGTTCTGTCCCAGACCGCCGAAAAGCTGTTTTACCACAGCAATGGCTATAAATGAGCCAAGAGCCGCTATCCACAGCGGAATTGTAACAGGCAGATTCATAGCAAGTATGATTCCCGTTACAACAGCTGAGAGGTCGCCTATGGTATTATCGCGCTTCATTAGCTTACGGCATATATATTCCGAGAGAACCGCTGTTCCCACGCATACCGCAGTAACAATAAGTGAACGCATACCAAAGAATATACAGCCTGCAATAAGTGCAGGAAGCAGAGCAATGCATACGTTCAGCATTATATCCGATGTTTTTGTATATTGTTCGTCGTGGGGTGAAGGTGAAACTGTCAGTCTGTTCATTTTACCACCTCATTTTTTCAATATAAGAGCTTTTGCAAGCTGATTTGTTTCTGCAAGTTTTCTGTTGGCAGGGCAGATATAAGTACAGCTTCCGCAGTTCATGCAGAGATTTATTTTAAGGGATTTCAGATCGTCAATATCCTTGATTTTATAAGCCTTATCAATTTCCGCAGGCATAAGTCCGAGAGGGCATACTGCAACACATCTTCCGCAACGGATACAAGCTGATGTTTTTCGGTTGTCGTAGCGGCTGAAAGCAAGAAGTGCATTTGTAGTTTTAACAACAGGCATATTGATATCGGGAACGCACATACCCATCATGGGACCGCCTGAAATCAGAACTTTCAGTTTTTCAATATCCGTTTTGCAGAAATTGAGAATATCTACAAAAGGTGTACCTATTGGCGCAAATATATTTTTCGGCTCACTTACAGCATTTCCGTCAACTGTAATGCGCCGTGTAATAAAGGGCATACCTGTCTGAGTGTATCTATAGATAAATGCGACAGTTGAAACGTTAATGACGATTACTCCGAAATCGGCAGGGATTTTCCCTTCTTCAACAATACGCTTGGTTGTGTTGTATATTATAACCTTTTCCGCACCCTGAGGATAAACAGACTGTAGTTCGAAAACTTCCGTTGTATCATCATCTTTCAAAGCATTTTCAAAAAGCTTTATAGCATCGGACTTATTGTTTTCCACTGCAATAATAGCTTTTTTAATTCCCAACATATTTTTTATAAGTGTTATGCCGTTGAGGATATCATCGGTATTTTCAAGCATTTCGCGGTTATCGGAGGTTATGTATGGCTCACATTCGGCGGCATTTATAATAAGTGTATCAATTTCATTTTTGGGATTGAATTTGATATGAGTGGGGAAGCCTGCACCGCCCATGCCGCAGACACCGCTTTCGCGCACTGTATTTATGAAACTTTCTTTATCAGTGATAACAGGGGGAATTACTTCATGTGAGATTGACTGTTTACCGTCTGTTTTTATTTCAATAGCTTTGCAAATAACTCCGGCGGCAGTGCGATAGTCAGAAATAGCTGTAACCATTCCCGAAACAGAGGAATGAACAGGAACTGAAAAAATTGCGTCAGAATCGCCGATTTTCTGCCCGACCTTGACAGTATCACCGACTCTTACAAGGGGAGTACAGGATGCGCCCATATGCATGACCATAGGCAATATCACTTTTTGGGGCATAGGGAGATGAATTGTTGCATAATTGTCTGTGTTTTTTCGATGTTTCAGTTTTATTCCTTTTAATTTATTCATAAAGATATATTCTCCTTCTGTACATACTTAAAAATAATTATATCATAATTTTACTGTTCTTTCAATATCTAATTATTAATTATATATTTTTTTTTGTAAAACCCTTTATTTTTAAGAAAATATATGTTATAATAAAAGAAATAGACACTTGAAAGGAACGTTCATATGAAGAATAAAATATTTGCATTGTTATCTGCAGCTACGATAATAGTGCCATTTGTGAAGCCGGCAGAAACGCAGGCAATAAATTTCACATTAAAAGGAACGCTCTACAGCGATTCTGCTTTGGTTGTAAATCTTGACTGTAATACAATAATACATGAAAAAAATGCGGACAAACAACAGTTTCCCGGACCTCTTGTAAATATCATGACAGCAGTTGTCTGCATGGAAAATTGTACTGATTTTTCTCAGGAAATCACAATTGACGAGGATGTATATTCCTATCTATATAACATTGAATATCCAGATGACCTGAGATATGGCAATATTCTAGACGGTGACAAACTCACATATGATGACCTGCTCTATGCCATGATGCTTACTTCATCGGTTGAGGCTGCGGAAACTATCGCACACAACATTGGCGGCGGAGATACAGCAGTATTTGTAGAAATGATGAACCAGAAAGCTGCTGAATTGGGTATGACTTCTACCAATTTTACAAATGCGACTGGTATGTACAATCCTGAGCAGTACACAACAGCACGGGATATGATGATTCTCACACAATATGCCTTAAATAAATCCCATTTTGAAGATATATGTTCCACTTATATGCATGTACCATCTGTGCCTAATTTTGAAAGACATCCGGTAGAAGAAAAATGGCGCTGGTTTCACTCAAATATAATGATGGATGAGGAAAACAAGAATTATTACAAGGGTGTAAAGGGCATAAAGACAGGAAATCTGGAGCTTGGCGGCAGAAATATCGTTGCAATGGCGAGAAAAGATGGTCATAGTTATCTTGTTATAGGAATGAGAGCGCCTATAAACGATGAAGACGGAAATACAGCATTTTATCACATTGATGATGCAACACAGATGTTTGATTGGGCGTTCAATCATTTTTCCTATGAGGTTGTTCTTGCCGACACCGCAGAACTGGGTGAACTCCCTGTTGACCTTGCAGATGGAAATCATTATGTTCTTGCAAGACCCGCAGAGGAAATTTCACTTCTCTGGTATGATGATGTTGATATTTCACTTATAAGCAGGGACAATATTACGTGGTACAATAAAAAGCTTCAGGCTCCCGTAAAAAAAGGAGAGGCTCTGGGCAGAGTAACTCTTGAATATTCGGGAGAAAAGCTTGCTGATGTGGAGCTTATAGCTGTTTCCGATGTTGAGCGTTCTGCTCTGAAATATAATGCTCATGCGGCAAAGATGTTTTTTAAGTCAAGCTGGCTTACAAAAGCCCTTGTGCTTGCAGGTGTGCTATCGGGCGTATATATTCTTCTTTGCATATATTCCTATGTGGTTTTCAAAAGTCGTTCAAAGCCTCTGAAGCCAATATATGCTGTGCCTAAGGTTGATAAGAAGAAAGAAAATAAGAAATAATGTAAAAACCCGTGAGGAATTTATTTTTCCCACGGGTTTTCTACAGTTTTACAGATATTTTACCAACAATATCAAGGGACTCAGGCTCAACTGCACACTCATAAGCAAGGACATGAACACCACATGAATCGGCAAGCCGCATGGCATCGCCAAAAGCTTTGTGAGTTTCATCGTTGGGAATGAGATATTTCATTCCCGACATCTGCACCACAAATAAGATATATGCATTATATCCCGAATTTTTCGCCTTTATAAGCTCGTTTATATGCTTAACTCCTCTTTCGGTTGGAGCGTCGGGAAATGCGGCTATACCGTCATTTTCAAGGGTTACGCCCTTGACCTCAACAAAGCCTTTTCTGCCCTTTTCGTCCTCTATGTAGAAATCAAAACGGGAATCGCAATACACGGTCTCAGGGCGGATAAGAGTTAAACTTTCCATTTCGGGCAATCGAATTATGCCATTTTCCAGAGCTTCACGGACAACCTTATTTGGTGCTTGGGAATCCATATTTATGAGCAGATTCCCTTTTTCAACGGCTATAAGGTCATACATCAGCTTGCGGTTGCGAGGATTATTTGTAAAATCCTCCAGATATACAGTGGAATCGGGGAGAAGGAGTTCTCGGCATCTTCCCGTATTTTTTACATGGACGGCAGTTACTTTGCCGTCTATTTTTACATTTGCAACAAATCTGTTCGGACGCGAAATAAATTTAGCGGAAATTATATTATTGTATTTCATAAGTTTTATCACCCATGAATATTATACAATATTTCATAGAAAAAATCAATACCACACGTTCTGCGTATCGTATTATATTGTCATACGACCGTCTATTAAGTTAATGTGAAAGGTTTGTGAAAGTTTGCCAAATCGATTGACATATTTTCGTCAATGTGCTATAATGGTAAAGTCGATAAGCAACAGGGGTAATTTGTTTGTCGTATGAAATGCAAAAAAGGAGGATTATTTTATGCTTCAATTGAAAGACGTAGTAAAAACTTACGGAAGCGGGGAAAATGTTGTCAAGGCGCTTAATGGTGTTAGTATTACATTCCGTGAAAATGAATTTGTGGCTATTTTAGGCCATTCTGGCTGTGGTAAGACAACCATGCTCAATATTATTGGAGGTCTCGATCATTATACATCGGGTGATCTCATAATTAATGGTGTTTCTACTAAGAAATATAAAGACAGGGATTGGGATGCTTACAGAAACCATTCTATCGGTTTTGTATTCCAGAGTTATAACCTTATTCCTCATCAGACGGTTCTTGCAAATGTTGAGCTTGCGCTGACTATATCCGGAGTTTCAAAATCCGAGAGAAGAAAACGCGCGAAAGAAGCTCTTGAAAAGGTAGGGCTGGGAAATCAGCTTAACAAGAAGCCAAATCAGATGTCAGGCGGTCAGATGCAGCGTGTAGCTATTGCCCGTGCTTTGATAAACAATCCTGATATCCTCCTTGCCGATGAGCCTACAGGAGCGCTGGACAGTGAAACTTCCATTCAGGTTATGGAACTGTTAAAGGAGATTGCCAAAGATAAGCTTGTTATCATGGTAACACATAATCCCGAACTTGCTGAGGATTATGCAAACCGTATTGTCAAAGTCAAGGACGGTAAAATAATAGATGATTCAAATCCGTACAAGGCTAAGAAAAAAGACGAAACAAAAACAGAGAAGAAAAAGCGTGTATCAATGTCATTCGGTACAGCGGTTTCTCTTTCTCTCAACAACCTTATGACAAAAAAAGGACGTACAATCCTTACAGCCTTTGCAGGTTCAATCGGTATTATTGGTATTGCTACAATTCTTTCGCTGTCAACGGGTATCAATAATTATATAAATGATATTCAGGAAGAAACTCTTTCTTCTTATCCTTTACAGATAAACAAGGAAAATGCAGATACCGCAAGTATGCTTTCTTCTATGTTGGATAGTAAGAATGAATACGACAACAAGGTTTTCGAGGACGATAAGCTGTATTCCAATACGATGGTTTATGATATGTTCAACTCTATGAATTCCGCCGCAAAGCAGATTAACAATATGAAGGATTTCAAGACATTCCTTGAAACTGATGAGGAAATAGCTGAACATTCCACAGCAATTGCTTACACATACGATATACCCATGAATATATATACAGAGGATCCAAACGGTGAAATACTCAAGGTTGATTTCATGGATTTGTATACTGATGCTTTTGATATGGGCAACAGCGATATGGTTACAACTATGATGGGAAGCTCAATGGCATCGGCTGAAATGTCCATGATGGGTATGAATGTCATGGAGGAAATGCTTCCAAATGATGACGGCAAGGGTGTAAATGACATTGTAAAGAATCAATATGAAATAGTCAAGGGTAAATGGCCTGAGGCTTACAATGAAGTAGTGGTTGTTCTCACAAGAAACAATGAGATTCCCGACTTTATCCTATATGCAATGGGACTTAAAGACCCTGCACAGTTCCAGTCTCACATTAAAGCTGTTATGAATGAGGAATCCATTGAAGATTACGGACAGACTGAATGGACTCTTGACGAGGTAATGAACAAAAAGTTCAAAATGATTCTTCCCTTTGAAAATTACCAGTACGACGCTGCAACAGGCAATGTTGCAAATCTTTCAGAAACTGAAACAGGAATGGATCTACTTTTCACTTCCGATGATATTGGTACAGAAGTAAAAATTGTTGGTTTTATACGTCCCAATGAGGATACAAAAAACGCTATGATTTCAAGCTATATGGCGTATACCGCAGAGCTTACGCAGCATGCTATAAATAAGACAAATGAATCCGAGCTTGTAAAGGCACAGCTTGAAGATACAGAAAACGATCTCCTTACAGGCACAAAGTTTATGACAGATGATTATGTTGAACCTACCCCTGAGGAAAAGGCAGAGGAAGCAAAGGCGTATATCAAATCTGCTGACGAAAAGGAAAAGGCTGAAATTTATCGTTTCATTATGTCACAGCCTGATGCTGCACAGATGGACGCTCAGGTAAAAGCAATGCTTGCAGATTTTGACAGAGATGCTTTCATAGAGCAGATAAAGGCAACATATGCCGCTGAAATTGGCGTAAGTGGAGAGCAGGTTGAATCATATGCTGCTTCAATGTCCGATGATGATATGCTGAAGTTTGCCGAGGAAGCAATGAGGGCGCAATTCACAGAGCAGTATGCCGCACAGGTAATGGAACAGCTGGCAGCTCTTACTGATAAGGACCTTGCAAAAGCTCTTGGTAAGGAAAAGCTTACAACAGAGCAGTATGCTCTTATCTGCGACGAGTTCACACCTGAGGAAATTTCCAAGAATTCTCATGAAGAAATCATGAAACAGCTTGGAAAGGCTGACCTTGCTGACCCCACAATTATCAGAATCTATGCTGATACCTTTGAAGATAAGGACGAAATTTCCGCACTTATTAAGGATTACAATGAGGGCAAGGCTGAAAAGGATGTAATACATTTCACCGATGTAGTTGCACTTCTCATGTCCTCAATCACAAGTATTATAAGCGGTATTTCATATCTCCTTATTGCATTTGTTGGAATTTCACTTGTTGTATCTTCAATTATGATTGGTATTATCACATATATCTCAGTACTTGAAAGAACAAGAGAAATTGGTATTCTCCGTGCAATTGGTGCATCAAAGCATGATATATCAACAGTATTCAATGCCGAAACGCTTCTTGTAGGACTTACAGCAGGTCTTATAGGTATCGGCGCAACACTTCTTATAAATATTCCTATAAATCTAATAATTCACTCTTTAACAAGTCTTGATACTCTTAATGCAACACTTCCTCCTGTAGCTGCTGCAATTCTTGTTGGAATCAGTATGTTCCTCACATTCATTGCAGGACTTATCCCGTCGGGAGTTGCTGCAAGAAAAGACCCTGTTGAAGCTTTGAGAACAGAATAATAAAATTATTAAAATGGGACGCTCTCACATACATTTGTAAGCGTCCCATTTGGTTATATTAAATCTTTCAATGCAGATACAGACATTGTAGGCAGTTCGTAGGCGGCTTCAAGAACTGCTTCAAGGTTTTCTTCGCTATATTCAATTTCCTTTGAATAATTTTTTGCGATTTCTATACAGTCATTCTCGGATAATCCACTACTGAGCCACTTCTCAGCCCACAAAACAGCTATAATGCAAACGCTCACAACAGCAAGAACAGCGCGTGAGAGAAATTCACCGTCGAATACTCCTTTGAGAAGATAACGCCATATGAAATATATTCCGATATTCCGCAGATATTTTTCTATCTGCGGATTTTCTTTCAGAAATGAATCCTTGTTTGTGGCTATTTCAGACATTTTTTCAACTGCTCTTGCTAAAGTCGGGTGCCATTCCTCGCTGATAGGTTCAAGTGTTTGCAGAAAATCAAGAATATCCGCAATGTTTCCATTTTGTGCATGAATTTTCGGAATATCATCGGGTAGGGGACAGTCATTGTCCATACATTCCTGATGAATAGATGTTAGTTCCAGAATATCAATAAGACACTGTGAAAATGGAATTGTTTTATCGTTGAAAATATTGATAATACGTTCTCTGAGTTGAAATAAAATATCATAGAGATACTCGTCATAGTTGAAATATTCCTCGTCGGAAATTTCAGTTTCCGTATACGAAAAAAGTGATTCCTCAGTCAGAATAATTCGTGCCGCTTCCTCACAGCTCATGCCAATTCCTCCCTCTTTGATATTTCCGAACCATTCGTAATAGCGTGGGTGGTCAGTGCATATTTGACAAAGCGCAGATTCGCCTAATTGTGTAATAATATCGCAGAGATTGTGATTATTGAGAAAAGGACAGCGGTCATCCTCGCCGAGAATAAAGCATGAGGATTCGCCGAAACTTATATTTTCTTTTAGCCATTTGCCGAAATCTCCGCTTATATTGCGGTATTTTTCGGCAGTTGAATTATCAATGTCAATTTCCCAGCCGATACAGCAGTTATCCATGCACTTATCGGCAATACATCTGAATTTGTTATAATAATTTGGTGTTCTGTAAATCATAAAAACCTCACAAGCGATTTATATTTTATGTACCATTATACCATAAATTTTCCAATTTGTACAGCTTGACAAAAGAGAAATATTGTGGTAAAATATCTCTTGTTTATGGAAAAACTGAAAGGGTGATTTTTTGAATTCACGTTTTTTAAAGGGTGTATCTCACGGAATACCAATATGTCTTGGTTATCTTTCCGTTTCATTTGGATTCGGAATAACAGCGGTGGCTTCTGGACTTTCAACAATTGAAGCTTCAATTATATCCGCATCAAATCTCACTTCCGCAGGACAGGCGGCAGGTGTGGGAATAATTGAGACTGGTGGAACGCTCCTTGAAATGATACTTGTACAGCTTACAATAAATATCCGTTATGCACTTATGGGGCTTTCTTTGTCGCAGAAGCTTGACAAAAAATTCACAACGCCTCACAGACTTCTTGCATCCTACGGCATAACAGATGAAATATTTGCTGTATGTTCTTCTCAGAAAGAAAGACTTACACCTGCATATATGTACGGAATAATCCTCATATCCATGCTTGGTTGGGTAACAGGAACATTTCTGGGCGCGTCTGCGGGACAGCTTCTGCCTGAATCCATATCAGCAGCATTGGGAATTGTGCTGTATGGTATGTTTATCGCCATAGTTGTACCGCCCTCACGAAAAAAAAAAAGTGTGCTGTTTGTAGCAGTAGGTGCGGCACTGCTAAGTATTCTGTTTAAATATGTGCTGACGGATGTATCATCGGGATTTGCGGTTATTATATGCGCAATTGTGGCAGCGGCACTGGGAGCATTGATATTCCCTGTCAGTGATGAGGAGGCGGAATAATGAGTACAGCTATATATATTTTTGTTATGGCAGCAGTGACGTATATTATCCGCATGATTCCATTTACCTTTTTTAATAAGAAGATAAAATCGCGGTTTGTGCGCAGTTTTCTGAAATATATACCTTATGCCGTATTGAGCGCAATGACAATTCCTGCAATTTTTTACAGTACAGGTAGTGTAATTACTGCAGCGGCAGGAACGATTATTGCGGTAATACTTGCATTTTTTGATTGTCCGCTTATAGTAGTTGCGTTAGCGGCATCTCTTGGGGCATTTCTTACTGGGATATTCATATAAAATACGTATATAACATTAAAAATGCTGATGCCGGATAAGACATCAGCATTTTTGATTAATCACAGCATTTGATTATTCTGCCTGCTGTAATCTGAGGGGGCAGACTGAGCGTCATGATACCATTATAGATAATTCTGACTTTATCGCCCTCATCAAATTTATTACAGCGTGTTTTCACGATAACTTCCTGCTCCGTTGCATTGTCAAGAACGAGAAGTCTGCCATTCTCAATGCCGATTACAGTTGCACACATTGTCATAAAATCACCACCTTTGTGTTATTATATGAATCGGATTTTATTTGTGATTATGAGACAGCCTGAAAAATCACATAGATGATGTGACCTGTATAATATGCTGTAACAATTAACCCCAGAATTGTCGGCAGTATATTGAGTGTGATGCTGTATTTATAGATACATGATTTTTCGGGATTTTCAGAATCATACAGAATTAAAACTTCATCGCCGCATTTCAGCTTTCGGCTGCTTTTAAATCGTTTGCCCTTGCAGATATATTTTGTTCCGTTTATGCTGAATTCAATGTGAATCAGATTGCGGCTTCTGTAACTGAAAACTTCGCTGTAAAATATTCCGTTTGTGCGTTCACCGTTAAAATGAAGCTCTATTGCAAGAATAAGTTCTTTTAGCGACATACACAATACACAGATGAAAAATATATCAAAGCATATGATGATAGGGAGAGCTATTCCTGCATCCCCTAATATTTCACCTGATATAAGTGATGATGTAAAAATTACTGCAATTACAGCCAAACAGATTCCTAATACTTTAAAAGCAAATTTTCGTGTTGCTTTCCAGAAAAATAACGATATTGTAAGACAAACAAAGCCAATTTCAGAAACAATCTCAAAGAATTCACCTATATGGTTGAAGATATCACTCATTAATAGCCTCTGTCCAGTAAACCTGATTGTAAATATCAGTAAAGCAATAGCTGATTTTAAGATTTCCGTCGCCTACGCTTACATTGCTGATTTCCATATTATCTGTAACAATCATCTGCTCACCGAGATAATAGCTGTCGGAGTAAGTGCCGTCGTAGGTGTAATAATCGCAGATAAAGTCCAAAGTATCGCCGGCTTCAAGCTCAATCATATTCTTTGCGACTGTTTCTGTTTCGGAGTTGATATAATCAGTTGAAGCTCCTGCAATATAGCCGTTGGGATTTTCTGAATCAAATACGATTATAAGATTTACGCGCTCATCGTTGAGATATGCAGGAACATAGCCAGAAATAGAATATTTGTCATCGCTGAATTCAGTTGTATCAGTATGATAATATGCAACGGGCTGACCGTCAATAGCAACCCATGTATCATCGGTATCTGCAATGAGATTTCCGTCATCGTCAAAGGTGTATACATTGTCAAGTCCCATATCAACATAGCCTGTACCGTCGTCGTAGAAAAGATTCTTATCAAGAGTATGCACAAGCTCCCATTGACTTTCGGGAAGCTCCATAATGTATTCGCCGCTGCTGTTCTGCTCCCAAATAAGATTTGTGGGGTCGAAATAGTTTGCGGAGATATATTCTGCTGTTTCATCGGCAGAAAGTGCAGTATCATTCATATAGGCTGTATTGGAGCTGTCAAGACCTGCAATTGACCTGTCGGAAGTACCGCCAAGGAATGCACCAAGAAGCTGACCAATCATATCAGCACTGCCGCCTGATGAACCTGTAGCACTTCCCAGCATATCCAGAAGTGAGGGGACAGGGGAGGATGTACCTCCAGCGGAAATTTGACCTGCTGTTTCAAGACTTGCAAACTGTTTGATACATTGACTATATTCAGAATCCATACCTATTTTATTATATGTATTGCAGGCTGTATCAACGCTTGAAGTCTTTCTGTATGGGAAATAAATTGATACACCGTAAGCGTTGTTTATATCCGAAGATGTACGGTTATATTTTACTGCATTCTGAATAGCATTGCTAAGCGCCTTGCCCTCACTGTTATCCATATTCAATGCAAGGTGAGCAAGGTCTACTTGGTCGATTTTAGAGCTTACGGCAAATTCACGGGTAGTATAACGAGCGTCGGAAACCTCTTTGTACTCCTTGTTTGTAAGCTTTGTGCTGATTGACTGAGCAAATGAATTAAGCTTATCGGGAACAGTATTTGAAAATTCCGCAAGGTCAATAATTGAAAGAGTAGTTTTCTGACCTCGGCACTTCTTAGCGCAGGTATCAACAAAATCATCAATAATATTCTTTCCGATTTCAACTGTAGGCATTGATGTATTACTGCCAAGCTTTGAAAGCCAGTTTGTGTAATACCAGCCGATACCGGGCTCTGTTTCCTCTGAGGCAATTATATAATCCGCATGATCGTTGAGCATAAGAGCAGTTTCGGCAGTTGCCATAAGACAAGCGTCAAAGCCAACGAAATCGAATTTCACACCTGCATTTGTAAGAGCCTTATCAATTTCAGCAAGGTCCATTGAGCCGCCGAAAGCATTTGTTTCGTCATATCCGTAACCGCTTACAGAGCCGCCACCGTGGTCCCACATAATGAGGTTGTTACGGTTAGCAGGGAAATTTTTCTTACAATATTTTATAAATTCTGTAAGATTTTCAGGGTCAGTCATTGCACTCTTTCCCATATCGGATTCAAGGCGGATAAGCTCTCCGTCTTTAATTTGATAAATCTGATGTACTTTGTTGCTGATACCATTGATTTTCCACTGCTTACAGCCGCCTGTATAAAGGATTACATTTACATTATCGCCGAATTTTGCCGCAGCCATTTCCTGAATATCAGAAGAAGCCATTCCGTGTTTTGATTCAAGGTCTGTACCGCAGATGTATATCATAATAGTTACAGTATCTTCTTTGTTTCCGAGTATGTCAGTATACTTGTTTCGTGAACCCTTGGCAACGCTGTTGTCAACTGGAGTTGAATTTGAAGAAAAATCCTCGCCAGTAAAGGAATTGTTATTCTGTATGAAATCCTGTTGCTGCTGAGAAGCACCGTTTCCACCGCCGCCAAACATTTTAATAACTGCAAAAGCAATAGCAATAATTGCAGGCAGTCCGATACCGCCTCCTACAGCGGCGCGTTTCATGCCGCCGCTTCCGCCAGTTCTGCCTGAGCTTACTTTTCCTGAGCCCACAGGTCCTGTACCAAGTCCGCTTCCGCGTCTGTGAACGCCTTTACCTCCTGATGTTACATTTTTCTGACGTGCGCGTGGTCTTTTATTATCCATAGCTTTATCCTCCTGTAAATATACATAATTTTCTATTTTAATTGTATCATAAAACGACAATTTTTGCAATAGATTGGGAGAATTTTTTTACTTGACAATAAATGCTATATTTGTTAAAATAATAATATGCTAAACTATATGAAAAATATATGGAGGTAAAAATTATGAATTTAAAACGTATAGCCGCAGGAGTTCTTGCAGGAGTAGTTTTAAGCGGATTTTCAGGTGCATACCCTTATGCAGTTACAAATTATGCAGTTGCCGCTGAGACTGAGGAAAAGGCTGAAACAGAGGAAAAAGAAGAAGCTCTAACAGCCGAAAGCTTTCTTGCTGGTGGATATGACGCTGTAAGAGCGACTATTTACTCAAAGGGGGCAGAGGGTGACAGCTTCAATATGAACGGCAGAAGTTACAATCAGGGTGTAGTATTTGCCGGTCAGTATTCATATGATACAAGTACAGCTTCAATCTGTTACAATACAAAGGAAATAAATACGCTTTCGTGGGTATGGGGACACCTTGACAACGCATCTATGACTGGTGCAACAGTTTCCATTTATCTTGATGATGTGCTTATGGATAAATATACGCTTTCAGCAAATATGTTACAGCAGGAATATACCGTTGACGTTTCAGAAGCTTCAATACTTAAAATTAGTGTTGCTTTTGACAGAAATGCTAAATTTGCTTTGGCTGATGTAACAGTTGATGATATAAAGCCTGTGACATCACCTAAAGTGCCAGAATACAATTCTGTAGACAGTTTTATAACCAGCAGATACAATTACAGCAATTACAGCACATTTTCAGCTGTAAGTGACCTTGAAGCAAAGAGAATTAATGGCAGATATTATTACCAAGGTATTATTTTTTCAGGACAGTATTCATATGATGTAAGTAAGGCATCAGCAAGTTTTAATACAGAAAACGTAAACAGCTTTTCTTGTTCATGGGGACATATTGATAATAGTTCAATGACGGCTGCAACTGTATCAGTTTATCTTGATAATGTGCTTACAGAAAAAATCTCACTTTCAGCAACAATGCCCATAACAGATTATACTATAGATGTCTCTGAAGTATCAGAATTAAGATTTGTTGTTGACTTTAATAGAAATGCACAATTTGCAATGACTGATATAAAAATAGATGAAAATACAACAGCAAAAACGGGAAAAGCACCTACATATAAAACACCTGAAATGTTTATTGGAGACGGATACAACAGAGTAAATACATCTTTTTTCTCAGCTGTGAGTGACCTTGAAGCCAAGAAAATCAACGGAAGATATTACTATCAAGGTTTAATTTTCACTGGTCAGTATTCGTATGATGTATCAACATCTGTGATTGATTTTAATGTAGAAAATATTGATTCCATTACAGGAACACTTGGACATATTGACAATACAGCAATGACAAATGCGGTTTTATCAATATATAAGGACGGTGTTCTTACTGAAAAAGTTGAGTTGAGTTGTCATATTATGCCTCAGGAAATAACTTTTGATACTAAAGATTGCAAGAATCTTCGTTTAAGTGTTGAACATAACAGAAATGCAAGTTTTGCACTGGCTGATATAAGTGTAAATGGTACAGAAGCCAAAAAAACACACAAAGTTCCGGATTATGAAAATGGAAAGGAATTCATTTCTTCTGGATTTGATAAATATAATACCTCAACTTTTAATTTCGTAAGTGAGTTGGATGCATATACAGTAAATGGTGAGAAATGCTATAACGGAATATTGTTTACAGGAGCATATTCATACGATACAAGTAATTCATCTGTGAATTTCAATACAGAAAATATAAATTCAATAACATGGACATGGGGACACGTTGATAATTCGCCGCTTTATGACGCTAAGGCGCAGATTATTATTGACAGAGTTCTTGTTGATGAAATTAATCTTACTGCAGGAATGGTTCCGACAAAGCAGGTTATTGATGTTTCTGATTCATCAAGACTTCGTATTTATATTACAAATAACAGAAACGCCAAATACGTCTTAAAAGACATCGAAATCTCCGACGAAATAATAAAAACTCCCATGGGCGACGTTGACAACGACAGCACTGTAAGCTCATCTGACGCATCACTTGTACTTGCAGAATATGCGGCACTTTCTACAAGCGGTGAATCTATACTTGATGCAAAGCAGAAGAAAGCTGCGGATGTAAACGGCGACGAAACAATTGACGCTTCCGACGCTTCATTAATTCTTGCATATTACGCATATGTATCAACAGGCGGAACAGAAACGGATATGGAAAAATGGCTTGCACTTGACAAATAACAGTAAGTGTTGATAGGATATACAGGAAAAAATGCGAAATAATAGTGATTTTAACTATTGAAATATTTCCTGAAATATGATATAATTGAATATTATATAAAATCTCTCAGAGTTTGTACGCTCTGAGAGATTTATTTAGAGTAAGGAGAAATATATTTTTTATGGACAGTTCACTTATATGGAAAATCGCTTTAGTTATGGCAATGATGATTTTCTCAGCGCTTTTTTCGGGAACGGAAACGGCTTATTCTACGGTTAATAAGCTCAGACTGAAAAATTATGAGGCGCAGGGAAACAAAAAAGCAGGAAAAGCTTTGAAGCTTGCAAATCGTTTTGACGATGTGATTACAGCGGTTCTTATTGGAAATAATATTGTTAATATCGGAACATCTTCAGTTGCAACTGTTATATTCTGCGATTTTTTTGGTGACAGCGGCGCGGCGATTTCAACAGTTGTTATTACAGTACTTGTACTTATATTCTGTGAGGTATTACCAAAATCCTACGCAAAGAAAAATTCCGAGAAAATCGCTCTTGCTTTTGCCACACCTCTTTCAGTACTTGTAACCATATTCAAGCCTTTTGTGTGGACGCTTAATAAAATGTCCTCTGTATTCAAGGGCGATGAAGCACCTACTGTTACTGAGGACGAGTTGAAGTATATGATTGATGAAATCGAGGAGGAGGGCGTAATTGAGGAGCAGGAAAGCGTTTTGATGAAAAAAGCTCTGGATTTTGATGATATCATGGTAAATGAGATACTTATTCCAAGAGTTAAGGTAATTGGCGTTGAACTTGCAGAATCTATTGACGAGATTAAAAATATTTTCAATACAGAGATGTATTCCAGACTTCCCGTCTATGAAAAGAGCCTTGATAATATTATTGGTATTATCACCAATAAGGCTTTTTTTAAAATGCTTGGAGAGGGAAAAAGTGATATTCGTGAAATAATGCAGGAAGTGCCGCATATTGCCGATACCAACCTTATCAGTGAGGCAATGCGTTTTATGCAGAGAGCAAAAGTTCATCTTGCAGTAGTAACAGACCAGTATGGCGGAACAAAGGGAATTGTGACTCTTGAAGACATCATCGAGGAGCTTGTAGGCGAGATTTACGACGAAGAAGATGAAATTGTAACAAATATCACAAAGCTTTCTGATAATAAGTATGAAATAGCAGGGGATACAAACATATACGATTTTCTTGAATATTTCGAGCTTAACGAATCTGAAATTGATACGGATTATACAACTGTCGGTGGTTGGGTTACAGATTTAATGGGACACATTCCTGATGCACATGAAACTGTTGAATCAGGAAGATTCAGAATAACAGCTATTGATGTTGATGAAATAAAGGTAGACAAGATAGTAATTGAAATTTTGCCTGACAGTGAAATAAAAAAGTCATAACAAAAAAATCCCTGATTTCTTAATGAAATCGGGGATTTTTGCGTCAATCAACTGATTTAAGAGATTCAGCCATATTTATTTTTTCAAGCTTTATTTCCATAAAAAGATTTACAATAATATTGAATACAAAGGTAAGAATTGCGCTGTAAAGAAAGCTTATAGGGAAAATAACAGTGCTGAAATCCACGATATCCACCTTAATCTGCGACATTACAAAGCTATGCAGAGGAATTGCCATGACTATTCCGGCAAGGATACCTGCTGTTGTAAGGAATAAATTTTCTCTCAGCACATAAGCGGATGTTTCACGGCGGAAAAATCCCAGAACCTTTATAGTGGCAATTTCGCGGGTTCTTTCAGTGATATTGATATTAGTGAGATTATAAATAACAATGAACGCAAGAGCAGCAGCGCAAGCAATAACAAGCAGGACAATATAATCGAGGCTGCTCATCATCTCCGCCATACGATTTTTGGTATTCTCAAAAAGCTCAACAGAGATAATACCGCTGATTCTGTTAATTTCAGCGTTTCTTTTGGTTTTATCAATATCGTCAGGAAAATTCACAAAAGCCTTGTTAAGCGCTGTTTCTTCGTCAAGCTGTGATTCATATGTGTCAGCAGTGATGTAAATTGGATTATACGTGTGATTTTCAAATACCCCTGTTACTTTAAGCTTAAGTTCGCGCATATCAGCGTCACGGAGAGTAATTTCATCGCCGAAATTCACATCGTATCTTTCAGAAATGCTGTGACTTACAATAGCCTGATTCTTTTCGGGATACGTCAGAGGAGAGCCGTTCATATCGCGGAATACCATAAATTCAGCCATGTTGTCAAAGCTTTCAACAGCGTTCAGGTCAATGCTTTTCACTCTGTTTCCATACAGGAGGTCCCATGATTCATTACGGAGCATAGTATAATCCTCAGTTTTTTCATCGAGAGCAGTACGGATTTTATCAATTTTTTTTGAATCAAAAGAAACAGAGCTGTCAGCAATCTGTATTTCATCAAATTGAGTATCCGCAAAGCCGGCAATAGAATCTTTTAATCCGAAGCCTGTCAGAAGAAGCGCCATACATCCGCCGATTCCAATAATCATCATGAAGAATCTGCCTTTGTAGCGGAAAATATTGCGGATTGAAACCTTATGAAGAAATTTCAGCCTGTTCCAGATAAATGGGACATATTCCAGAAAAACTCTTTTTCCTGCCTTAGGAGATTTCGGGCGCATAAGTGACGCGGCAGTTTCGCCCAACTCCACGCGGCATGATATCCATGTTGTACCAAGGGAGCAAAGCAGAGAAACAGCAACAGCGGCGGCGGCAAGCTTTGCATCGAAGTAATAGGGGATATCCAACGGTATATACAAAAGCTTGTAGGTCATCCAGATAATTGCGGGGAATAGCTTTGTACCGCCGACAAAACCCAGTATACAGCCAATAAGTGAAGCAGAACCTGAATAGAACATGAATTTTCCCATAATTGAAGTTTCGGAGTAGCCCAGAGCTTTGAACATGCCTATCTGAGTGCGCTGTTCCTCAACCATACGGCTCATAGTTGTCATACATACGAGAGCTGCTACAAGTATGAAGAATATGGGAAAAACCTTAGCAACCTGCTCAACGATTTCTGAATCATTTTCAAAAAGCGCATAGCCGATATTTGTATTTCTATCAAGTAGATATACAGAAGGCTTTTTTGTGTCTGATATCTTTTTTTCTGCGTCAGCAATTTCTTTTTCAGCGTCGGCTATTTTTTCGTTGAATTCAGCAAGACCGTCGTTGTATTCTTTTTCGCCTTTTTCGAGGTCAGCTAATGCCTTTTCATAGTCGGCTAATCCCTGTTCATACTGAGCCTTTGCCTCTTTGAATTCAGGCGAGCTTTTACCGATATATGCTTCAAGCATATCCAAATCAGCCTTTGCAGAATCAAGCTCAGATTTTGAAGTTTCAAGCTGATTTTTTCCGTCAGCAATTTCCATAGCGGATTTGTCAAGTTCAGCCTGTCCCTCAGCACGATTTTTCTCAAGCTCAGCTTTAGCGTCGGATATTTCTGCATTTGCCTCGTCCATAAGGGAGTTGTGATGTTTCAAAGCAATATCCTCAGAAATTGTCTCCCATGAATTATTTTTATTTTCGATGAATTTGTCATATTCATCGGAATACATCTGATAATCATTATCAAAACGGATAAATACTTCCGTGAAATATTCGGTATTGAACGCTTCTTTGGGAAGATAAAGAAATCCGTAAACCGTGCCGTTTCCAAGGGAGGTATTTCCTCTTTCATGATTTATATAATATGAGGAATCCACAAGGGCAGTGACGGTATATTCACTTTCTCCAAGCATTTCCAGAGTTTCGGAGTTATTGCTTTTGTGGACTTTTATTTTATCACCGATTTTAAATCCTCTGTCATTCTCAGCAGCACATTCATTTGCGGCAGCAGGAAGAGTACCCTCTGCAAGCTTGATACCGTTGATTTTGTCAGGGAACATATGAGTTTTCAGCACCATTTCGTCAAGTGAACGTCGGGGCATATTGTATATAACATCAAGGGAAATACTTCCCTCTGCATAAAGTACATCAGGCTGAGCGGAGAATTCCTCCACGGATTCATCGTCCCAGCCAGAAGTTGAGATAATGCGATAATCATGAAAATTTTTTTCTTTGAGAAAATTTTCCATCATATTTACCATTGCAGGAGTTGTATCGCGTACCCCTGCGAAGAATCCCACACCAAGAGCGATAATGGCAAGAATAGCCATAAACCGCCCGAAAGTATGTTTTATTTCGCGGAGAGCTGTTTTTTTCATAGAACGTGCCATAGCATCACCACTCAATATCGGAAACGTCAACGATATTGTCGTTGAGACGCATATCCGACACCTTTCCGTTTTTGACGGTTATAATTCTGTCAGCCATAGCAGACAAAGCGGAATTGTGAGTAATAACAACAACTGTCATACCTGTTTTGCGGCAGGTGTCTTGCAAAAGCTTTAAAACAGCCTTACCCGTGTTGTAGTCAAGAGCACCTGTAGGCTCATCGCAGAGGAGCAGTTTGGGATTTTTCGCCAAAGCTCTTGCAATTGCCACACGCTGCTGCTCACCGCCCGAAAGCTGAGCAGGAAAATTCTTCATACGTTCCTCAAGACCAACCTGTTTCAGAACATCAGGGGCATTAAGAGGTTCACGGCAAATCTGAGCCGCAAGCTCCACATTTTCAAGAGCCGTCAGATTCTGTACAAGGTTATAGAACTGAAAAACAAAACCTACATCGTATCGTCTGTAGGCTGTAAGCTGTCTTTTTTTCATTTTTGAAATATCAGTGCCGTCAAGAATAACGCTTCCGCTTGTAAGAGTGTCCATTCCGCCAAGAATGTTGAGAATAGTTGTCTTACCTGCACCGGATGCACCGACAATAACACAGAATTCGCCCTTATTTATCTCAAAATCCGCGCCATTCAGGGCGTTGATTTCAGTTTCACCTGTCTTATATGTTTTCTTTACATCTTTAAATTCCACATAAGCCATATAAAAGCTCCTTTCCGCATCAGGTTGTTGATTCTGCTTGATATGGGTCTTCCGCACCTCTGAATTCTTCAAGAGCCTCAGCAGGCACAGAAATCATTTTCCAGCCGTCGTTTTCAACTCTGACAAAGCAGGCAGTATCTTCACCCTCTGTTGAGCTGTCCGCGCCCTGAATCTTGTATTTGTATGTAATTTCAAAGCCGTCAGTTATTTCAAGGTCTTTTTTTACATCGAAATAGTTGTATTTATAGCATAATTCCGCAAAATCAAGCTGTTCATCGGTAAATGGCATGTTGCTTACTTCTTCGAAAAGCGAAACAACGGGGTCAGCACCGTATTGCTCTGTCCATGTCTCCATAACAGAGGGAATGAGGATATCTCTCGTTTCTGATAAAAGCTTATCGTATTTATCAGTCAGCTTCATTTCCTCTATAAAGGAAACAGGAGTAATTGACAGCAGCATTTTGTCAGGGTCATTATTAATCATTCCGTCAAAATATTCGAAAAAAGGCTGTGTAACTTCGGCTGTAACCATACCATTTTCAGCGATATACTGCGGTTTGCTTTCTATATCGTCCTTAGCTGTTTCACTGCAGCCAAATGCAGAAACTGCCATAACAGCCGTCGCTGTGATAATTTTAAGATTTTTCATTAATTCTCCTTATATCGTACCAAACGCCTGTTTCAGCGTAGATACGGGGATAATTTCAATATCATAATCGTCTGGATTGATAGACGATGCGTTATGTCTTGGGATAATCACCTTTTCGAATCCCATGCGCTCAGCCTCCCGTATTCTATGCGAGGCATGGGAAACTGACCGCAGTTCGCCGCCGAGACCAATTTCACCGAATGAAATAACCATTTCATTAATTGGCTTGTCCATAATTCCCGAATAAAGAGCCATAGCAACAGGCAGGTCAGCGGCAGGCTCATCAAGACGAAATCCGCCGACTATATTCAGGTATATATCAAGGCTTCCCATGAAGATTCCAAGTCTTTTTTCCATAACCGCAATTAGTATGCTGAGGCGGTTAAAATCAAAGCCTGTAGCCATTCTTCTTGGTGCTGAATAGCTTGTTTTTGCCGCAAGAGCCTGAACCTCCGCAAGAATGGGGCGGCTTCCCTCCATAACGCAGGCAACGCAAGTGCCCGAAACGTTGACAGGTCTTCCCGAAAGAAGCATCTGAGAGGGGTTTTCGACCTCAGCAAGTCCTTTGTCGCGCATTTCAAATACACCGATTTCATTTGTAGAGCCGAAACGATTCTTCACCGCGCGAAGCAGACGATAGCTCTGGTGACGTTCACCCTCGAAATAGAGAACAGCATCAACAATATGTTCCATGACTTTAGGGCCTGCAATAGCTCCGTCCTTGTTTACGTGTCCCACAATGATAATTGGTATTTCCTGCTTTTTTGCCGTATGCATAAACAGATTTGAACATTCCCTCACTTGTGTAAGACTACCGGGACTTGACGAAATGCGGCTGATACTCATAGTCTGTACCGAATCTATGATTGCGATATCAGGAGCGCAGGAGGCTATAGTCTCTGCAACAGCCTCAGCGTCTGTAGCTGTGAGTATGTACAAATTTTCAGAATCTACGCCGAGACGGCTTGCACGGAGCTTAAGTTGCCTTGCGGATTCTTCTCCCGAAACGTAGAGTACAGAGTGATTTTCCCCGAGAAATTGGCATATCTGCAAAAGCAGAGTACTTTTTCCGATTCCGGGCTCACCGCCAAGGAGTACAAGAGAGCCTTTTACAAGACCGCCGCCAAGCACGCGGTCAAGCTCTCCTATTCCCGTTGTATAGCGCACATCGGTATCATCGCCTATATCCTCAAGTTCAAGGATACTGTCGGAAAGGTCGGGAATAGTATATGAGGAATTGGCAGAAACACTGTCTGAAAGAGTTTCTTCAAGGGTATTCCATGAGTTGCAGGAGGGGCAGCGGCCGTTCCACTTGGAGCTTTCGTTGCCGCACTTACTGCAAACGTAGATATATCGTGATTTAGCCATATTACTTGAATACAGCGGAAATTCCGCTTTCGCTCATATTATATTTTCTTCCGATTACCGCAATGCTGTCGGATTCCTTGTAATCAGCGGCAGAAAATGCGGAATTTGCAATGCTCCAGTATTTCTTATCTGTTTCAGTATCAGCAAAGAATACAAATTTTTCTGTATCAAGGCTGAATACACCATGTGCACCGTAAGTGCCTTCCATAGCTGCAAGTTCGCCCTGAGAGAAGTAGTAAACAGAGCAGGTTGCTTCGGGAGCGGAACTGTCTGAAATTATAAGCTCAGGGATTTTATCGCCGTTGAGGTCGCAGAGGTCAAATCCTGCATCAGCGCCGCTTTCCTGTATTTCTGCAAGTTTTTCGTTGAGCTTTTCTCTGCATAGCTTTTTATGGTCGCTGTTGAGAACAGCTTTCCAGCTTTCAGAGAAGCGAATACCGTAATTTATGGCGCTGTCTCCCATGGTAAATCTTCTTCCCACATCTATGGAAAGTGTATCGGCATATGGTTCAAGTGCCTTTTCGTAATCGGTAAGGGAAAGGTTTATACCATCTACCTCGTGGTATATTTCAGCACCCATTGACGCAGATTCTGAGTTATCGCTGTAGGAAAGCACAGGGCTGAATGAACCGTTGCTGTATTCGAGAATTTTTCCCAATACAAAGCCGTTTCCGTGGTATTCATCTCTGATTATGTTTGTTTCGGGACAATATGTAAATGTACCGCAATTGCCTGCTTCACCGATTTCAGCAAGTGAATCAGTATCATAGCTATATATAAGACATTTTGAAGTAGGCTCGGAATCAGCGGAAATAATAAGCTCAGGAGTGCCTTCGCCTGTAACATCAAAGATATCAAAAGCTGAATTTTCCGTATACTGTTCAGACGATTTGAATTCTTTGATTTTATTCTCATATGTTTCCTGCCAACTGAATGTAATGCTTTCAGGGTCAGCTGTTTTGCTTGAAACGACAACAGGTTCAGAATCAGTGTTTTTATCCGAGCAGCCTGTTAATGCAGCAGCTGTGATGATTAAAAATAATCTGCTTATTTTTTTCAATTTAATCCCTCCGAATTGTGATAAAATATATGTAACAACAATATGTCAATTTATATTTTACCATGAACAGCCCTTGATGTCAAGTCGCTAATTGTTATCAAACACGATTATGAATCTACTCACATGATATCAAAACAAGAATAATTTTTTAAAACTCCCTCCATAAATAGGCTGAAATGAGGCTTTTTGCAACGGAAAAACGTTGCATTTTGAAAAATTTTAAAAAAGTTTGGATATATGCATAAATACCAACAGCATATTTTGTATAATAAGCGTATAGTTATAAACATTTTTGTCTGTTGAAAACTCTGTGTAAATTTCTTTTTTTACTTCATAATTTTTTAGGTCTGAAATCTTGAATTTTCACATATTATACACATATAGGCAATTAGGAGGTTGTGATTATGGAGAAAATTGATGTTTATTATGAGCCTGAGATAAATGATGAGCTGCCGCAGGAGGATTCCACAGAATATCTTGAATATGAGAAAATACGCACTAAAAAAGAAGGGCAGCTGGAGGATATTCCCGCTATGCAGGGGATTTTGTGCCTGATTTTAGCTGTAGGCATGGTCGTGCTTAATATGTTTTATCCCGATACTGCTGAGGATTTATTCGGAATGATAAAGGGCTATTCAGCTTCAGAGGAAGAAATTTTAGAAAATCCTATAAATTATCTGATTGAATATGCCGAAAATAAGGGTTAAATTTTCTTTTCTGCTCTTTAATGCCATTATATTTATATTCAGGGACAGCCTGCTTATATTGGGATTTTACGGTGCTTGCATCGTTCATGAACTCGGGCATATATTTGCTGTATATCTGACAGGGGGCGAAATATTATCCATACAATTCAGCTGGACAGGAATTAAAATGACAGCTGCACCTCCGAAATCGGCTAAATCAGCAATATTTGTTCAGCTATGCGGACCTCTTGCTAATCTGCTGGCATTTTTGCTTTTGCTTGCAGGTGGTAAAACGGGATATTTTGCGATATTCTGTCTTACAGAGGGATTGCTTAACCTATTGCCGTATAAATTTCTCGACGGGGGAACGATTCTTGAATTGCTTGCAGAAATATCGCCAAATGAGAAAAAATGCCGTATATTCAATAATTTTTTGCGAATAATTGTTTTTTTGATGTTTACGATTTATTTGTTTAATGAGTTAAATAAGCGAAATCTCAACTTATTTATATATTAGACATATTTGTATCAAAAATGTGTTTGCTTATTGACAAATATGTGAAAATGTGTTATAATGAAAGTGGAAAATTATATCAGTCGCTGTTTTATTGACAGTAGTCGTTCTTGATTCTGCGACTGAGTTTAGGATGATGTCTAATGGTTTGGTTTATGATATGCTTGCTGCTTACAAGTACAATAGCACTGACATTGTGTGTTGTATTTTGTGTGTTGAAGCTAAAAAATAATCCTTTAACAGTATATGTAAGACGGTTGATTTCTTGTGCTGCTGGCGTTACGCTTTTTAATGTTATGGCTATGGTTCTACCCCACAGAAAGCTGTCGCTGCTGCTATTTGCGTTTTACAATATATTTGAATCGTTGACAATTATGTCTCTTTTCTCATTTGTTTGCGCTTATACCAACCGTCAACATGTTATAAAGGCTTTGCGGAAGCCTATCTGGATTGTTACTGCCATTGACAGTATTATTATGCTTATTAATCCATTCCGCAATATTGCTTTTAATGTTGAAAGATTATCTGACGACTTTGAAAATCATTTTTACAGAACATTTGAGTATACGACTTTATATACCATGCATACTGCGCTTATCGTTTTTTTGATTGTGGCAAGTATGCTTCTGCTTATAAAGAAGATGCTGAGATCACCCAAAGCTTATATTATAAAATATAGTTCCATATTCCTTACATTGTGCTTGCTTACAGCTTTAAGTATGTTCCACCTATATCTTGATTTTCAGTTTGATTATTCTATCGGTCTTTATGCTATAGAGGGTCTTATTATCTTCTATTTTTCTCTCATTTATGTTCCTCGCGGACTTATGGACAGACTTATGTACTATACTGTCGCTAATATGAAAGATGGTATAATATGCGTCGATATCGACGGAACTGTTGTCCACGCCAACGATGCCGCTATAAATTTCTGCCATGCTGATGAAAGCATCATTACTGTTGAAAAACAGGTGATGCGTTGGAAAAATGAGGATGTCAGAACAAAAAGCGAAATGTCAGCCTATGAGTTGACAAGACGTGTTCAGGGCGAAAGACATCATTATAATGTTCAGTATAGAGAAATTCTTGACAGTTTTACCAAAAGTCTGGGTTATTTCTATCTGATTCACGACCAGACAGAAGAGCATAAAAAGTATGAATCTGAAAAATATCGCGCTACTCATGATAAGCTTACGGGACTATACAATAAAGAGCATTTTTACGAACTCGTTGAGCAATTGCTGAAAGATAATCCGGATGAGGAATATAATATTATTGTTACTGACGTAAAAAATTTCAAAATTGTAAATGATGTTTTCGGTGTTGATGCCGGAGATGCGCTGCTTCAGAAAATTGCTGAGATTACTGAGAAATTCGGCGGCAGCTACTGCGTATATGCCAGACTTATGAGTGACAGATTTGCTTTATGTATTCCCAAAAAGCGTTATTCAGAGGAAAATCTGCTTGCTTGTTATTCTATGGCGGATTCCTTTTTTGAAAATTCTTCATTCAAGACGCATATCCACATAGGTGTTTATGAGGTGGAAAACCGTGAAATGCGAGTATCTGTTATGTGTGACCATGCTATGCTTGCTATTAAAACAATCAAGGATAGCTTCCGCAGCCGTGTGGCTTACTACAAAATGGAACTGAGAGAAAGCTTTATCGGCGGTCATCGTATAATAAGCGAATTTGAGACGGCTATCGCCAATAATCATTTCTGTGCATATGTACAGCCTCAGATATCCGCAGACGGAAGCATAAGAGGCGGAGAGGTTCTTGTGCGTTGGTTTCATCCTACAGATGGCGTGATTCGTCCGAATAAATTCATTACAATCCTTGAAGAAACAGGTCTTATAAGCAGACTTGACAAATACATGTGGGAACTTGCCTGCAAACAATTGAAAAAATGGACTGACTGCGGTTCTAAAAAATCCTATCTCTCTGTAAATATTTCCCGTAAAGATTTTTACCTTCTTGATGTGTATGAAATTATCACTTCTCTTGTGAGAAAATATGATATTGAACCGTGCAGGCTTCATCTTGAAGTAACAGAGAGCGCCATTATGGATTCAAATAATCATTTTGATATTATTTCAAGGCTCAGAAAATACGGATTTATCGTTGAAATAGACGATTTTGGCAGCGGTTATTCCTCTTTGAATATGCTCAAGGATTTTGACGCTGACGTTCTGAAAATCGATATGGGATTTTTACAGAAAAACGAAAATGTCAATAAAAGCAGGATTATCCTCAGAATGATAATATCCCTCGCAAAATCACTTAATATGAAAGTTATAACTGAGGGCGTGGAGCACTTTGAACAAGTAAAGTTCCTCAGAGAATATGGTTGTGATATTTTTCAGGGATTTTATTTTGCTAAGCCTATGGCGGTTGAGGATTTTGAGAAAAATTACCTCAATAGAAGATTCCGTATGAAAGAATGATATGACTACAAACGAATTAAATGCATTGAAATTTTATATCGGAGATGTATCGGGGAATGATTTTTTTTATGGTGATAGTAAGGCATATGTTGTCTTAAATTCACTTTTCTTCCCCGATATCACTTCCGAAAAACTCAGAGCAGCTGAGGGTAAATACCTGAACCCTGCCATTATTGAGGATATCCCACGACTGATGGATTTTTTTGATAATCTGTTTTCTCTTTTCGGAAAAGCTTATCTTGGAAATCCTTGTATAACATATCGCGTTGAGCGTATGTCGGATTTTGAACTGTGTCGAAATCTTGGAAGAACTGTCTCCATGACTTCAACATCTCTTTTGGGGTTTCTTGACAGTTATCGTGACCGACGGGGGATAGCTCTGATGAAATTTAATCTTGCTGAGGGCACAAAGTGCGTGAATGTGGCTGAAATTCTCGATTATTACGCCAAACCTGAGGAAAGTGAGATACTGATACCGCCGTTTATGTCAATAAGTATACGCGAGAACTGTCTGACTGACAAGGAAAAGAGAATAACCGATTGTGACAATAATCCACCGTATATCTCAGTTGAAGTATCGGTTGAAGATATTTGCCATGGTGTTGGCTGTACTAATGGTGACATTTCGGATTCCAAGGCGGGTATAAGGGTGTTAAGAGCTCTGAATGAGTCGATAACTCCTGATTCTGAGGATATTGCCGAGTATTCAGCCTGGAAAAAGAATCTGCTATGTGAGCTTTATAAGTTGTTTTTAAAATATTTTTAATGATAGGCTTCGCCTGTTCTTTCAGCAAAAAATCCGCCTCTGAAAAGTCAGAAGCGGATTTATTTTTATTATTCAGCCGGAGTTTCCGGACTGCCTCCGCTGTCCGCAGGTGGCGGTTCGGGAGTTTCTGCCGGTGGCTCTGGGATATCTGCGGGAGGTGGTGTAACCGGAGTTTCAGGAGGAGTTTCCTGAGGTGTTTCAACCGGTGGTGCGGGATTATCTTCCGGTGGAGTTACTGTTCCACCGTTGGGATCCGGACTTGGTGTAGTTGCAACGGGAGGTATTGTTCCTGAATCGACAGGTGGAGTTGTTCCCTGCGGATAAATAGGTGCGTTTGGATCTGGAGTAGGTACTGTGGGATCGCCGACAACTGTAGTATAAGAATTATCACCGGAGAATCCACCTGTTGGAATACGACCATTCCAGAGGAATCCCGACCCCGTTGTTATGCGGATTTTTACAGTACGGGTAGTTGTGGTACCTGCTGTAGTTGTTGATGATGTTTCGGTAGACTTATTTTCACTGCTGGCGGTAGTTATAACCGTCGGAGTTATGCTTTGGGGAGAATTATCAGATCCGTTATTAAGGACGTTTTCACGTCCTATGCTTGCCATAACTTTTTCAGAGGGAGTTATTGGGAAGAAAATAAAGAATACAAGGATAATGCCTGTCAGAAGAATAAATCCGAGACAAGAAAAGATTGTTATTTTGGTCGATTTATTCAAATTTGACATGAACCCTGATTTACTGCTCATAAAATCACCTTCGCTAAAAATTACATTATGGATTGATTAAAGCATGTCCATACATATTTATTATAACTTATTTTGCTGTATATGTCAAGTGGTGAAATTTGAAAATTTGCTGAAAATTTGACGAAAGCATACTACGTATGATTATTAAGGAAAATTATGACATACGAATTTTATGTTGTTATACTTGTCTGTTTTTTAGAAATTGGTATTGAACCAAATAATCACCTTGAACCAATTGTCATCAATTTCAGCCGTCATATCACCATTCATACGTTCTGCAAGTCCTTTTGCAATGGCAAGTCCGAGTCCTGTTGAAGAATGAGTACGGGCTGAATCTGATTTGTAAAAGCGTGTGAAAACCTTTGAGATATCAATATTTTCGGAATTATTAACCTTATTTGAGCAGGTGAAAACAATCCTTGTATCTTCCTTTTTTAATGATAATTTTACAATTGTACTACCATGGTCAAGGACATTTTTCAGCATATTCTGAACAATACGCTGTACTGCTTCAAAATTGCAGTCGACAGGTATTTCTTCTTCAGTGAAATCAGTTTGAACTTCAATACCCTTATTATAAAATTCGTCATAAAAGCCTAAAATTGCAGAAGAAATACATTGAGTTAAATCAATAGATTCTGTTTGAAGCTTGTAGTCCACATTCTGTAATTTTGTATATGTAAAAAGTTCCTCAAGCATATATTTCAGGTTATTAATACGATTTTGTATCACATTAACACACTGCAAACGCTCTTCTTCATCGTCTGCATTTTTCAGCAATTGAAAAAAACCGTCAAGGGAAGTCAGCGGTGTGCGTATATCGTGAGAAATATTCGTTATAGCGTCTTTTAAATTCTGTTCATTGTGTTCTGCTTTTTGCCTGATATTATCGGCATTGTCCAATAGCTCGTTTACATTATCCGAAAGCTCATTAAGCTCTTTGAACGGAAGTCCTGAACGCAGGCGAAGATTGGTTTTATTGTTCTTCATAAACGCCAAATGGCGGCAGGTGTTTTTTACCTGTCGCCTGTAAGCTATGAATGTTAAAATAGTCATAATACTAATCAGAGTAGCGATAATAGTCCATATCAGCATAATAATCTCCTTATCTTATATCACGTTTCTGCATTATAAGCATAGATGCGAATGTTGAGGCAATAAATACTGCAATTCCTACAATTACAATTCTTGTAAAGTCATCACTGTTTAAATCGATTGAAAATGTTTTTATACAGTTCTCAATAAAATAATTGCTTATGCTGAATTCTTTTGAAACATTGCATTTATGAAGTAAAATGTCTATCAATGAATGAAGAAGAGATGTTATACCTGCAGCGGAAAAAATCCCGAATGTCATTGCAAGACTGCCGCTTTTTAAAATAATAGTAAATGCTGATATAAGGCTTGCAAAAGAGAAATGAAGTAAATACTGTATGCTGAATAACTTTACAAAATCACTGACAGCATCAAAAACCAGCTTGTCTCCCCAGCAAATTTTACCAATTAATGCAGATGTAACAGAAAATACAATAAAAATTACAAGTAACTGTACTGCAACTGCAACAAGCTTTGATAAAACAAGCATGCCTTTGTTTGAGAACTGACCTGCGATATTTTTTATATAGCCGTTTTTCTGATCTCCATTTACAAAAATAACAGTAAAGATAGCACAAAGAATTGCAAGCATATTACCTTGAATATTCGAATTAAAAAGCTCATTGAAATCAACTTTATTTGCCCATTCGGGTTTTATCATAACTCCAAAACCTATTTGTATATCAGGTGCTTCAAGTGCCATATTATTAGATGATACGATTGGTTCGTAATTTGTTGAACCAAAATATGTCATGTATGTACCGAAAACAGTTAAAATCAGAGTTGTTAAAATCATTATCCAGAAAGATTTTATTCGGAAAAGTCTGTGTAAATCCATTTTTATTAAATTAAGCATTGCCGTTTCCTCCAGTCAGATTGAAATAGTAGTCCTCCAAGGCTTCGTTAATTACAGAAATTTTAAGCGTTTTTACACCATTTTTTGCAAGCTTCATTGTAATATCACCGCTGTCATGTAAGCGTTCAAATATTTCAACTGTGTCATTATCCACAACCTTATATTTGTGAATGCCCATTTTTTCAAGGATAGTGCAAGTCTTTGATGTATCGTCAGTTTTAAGCTCAATGCGTTCACTGCATTTCTGTAACAGTTCTTCCTGTGTAAGCTCCTGTATAAGTGAGCCATTGTGGATGATAGCATAATTTGTAGCAATTTTAGAAAGCTCCTCAAGAATATGACTGGAAATAATAAATGTTATATTATGTTCTTTATTGAGTTTTTCAATAGTTTCTCTTATTTCAGCAATACCCTGTGGATCAAGACCGTTTATAGGCTCATCAAGTATAACAATATCAGGTTCGCCAACAAGTGCAAGGGCTATTCCAAGGCGTTGTTTCATACCGAGAGAGAATTTACCCACACGTTTCTTTCCTGTGTCAGCAAGTCCTACTGTTTTAAGCAGTTTGGGAATTACCTGCATATCACGGACACCCATTGCAATGCACTTCAACTTCAGATTTTCATACGCTGAAAGGTCGGGATAAATTCCCGGAGCCTCAATAAGTGTTCCTATGCGGTGCATAACCTTTGCTTTTTCCTTGCCTTTGTATCCGAATAAGCTGAAATCGCCCTCGCTTGGTGCAGAAAGTCCACTTATCATTTTCAGGAGCGTTGTCTTACCAGCACCGTTACGTCCGATAAGCCCATAGATATCGCCCTGACGTACATTAATGCTGATATGGTCTGCGGCTTTGTGCTTACCATATATTTTGGTAAGACTGTTTGTAGTTAATATGTAATCCATGTTTTTCATCCTTTCTGTTTTTGACTACAATTATATGATACACCGCAGTTTTCAATAAATCGCAAATAAAAGGTAAAGAAAGTTTCAAGATTTATTTTGAAAGTTTAAAGCCGATACCCCAGACTGTTTCAATATATTCTTCATCAGTAACCGCTTTCAGCTTTTTGCGGATATTGCTTATGTGCATATTTATTGTTTTATCTTCACCTATGTAAATATCATCCCAAGCGTAATCGTAAATATCCTGCTTTGTAAATACACGATTAGGATTTTCAATTAAAAGCTGTAGGATTTTATATTCCTGCTTGGTGAAGGACAAAGCTTGCCCGTTAATTTCAGCAGACATTTCCTCTAAATTCAGCACAAGTCCCTTGTGAGAAAGATGTTTTACAGGTTTACTGTCAGAATTTCTGCGAAGCTGTACACCTACTCTTGCTATAAGTTCACCTATTTCAAAGGGCTTGGTCATATAATCCTCCGCTCCTGTGTTGAGTAGGTCAATTTTGCTGTCGAGACTATCTTTGGCAGAAAGAACAATAACAGGGATTCCAAAATCATTTTTCAATTTTGGCAAGAGTTCCTCACCGTTTATTCCGGGAAGCATAAGGTCCAGTATTGCAAGAGCAAACTGCTCTGTCTTAGCATAAAGAAGTCCTTCTGTACCCGAGAAAGCCTGTTGACATAAGTATTCTTCTTTTGTCAGAGCTTTGGCTATAAGGTTATTTATATATGTATCATCTTCTATTATAAGAATTTTCTGCATAAATTTACTCCTTTGTCAAGTATTGTGCCTCAATTGGCGGCATGAAGTATTACTCTGTTTGCAAATCTATAAATATAGATTCATGTTTTGCTTCACGGACATATCTGAACATATCATCTCGGAGCAGGCGAACTGTTGAAGTATTGATACCGAGATGTCCGCAGATGTATTCATCGTTCATCAGGTCGTTGTCAATCACAAGCTGAATATTATTGTCTGTATAAAATATTAATTCAAGAGCTGAAACAGAACCAGGGATAGTATGCAGATATTCCTGCATTTTAGCAGCTTCAGCAAAAGAAAGCCTTGCACAGTTCAGCTGTGAGGTCAGAAAATTTGAAATGCGACAGCATTCCTGGGTATTTCTTCCTTGATAAATTCCCTTTCTGCTTTTGTCTTTTCGGCAAGGTTTAATTGGTGGAGCAATAGCTATTTTAACATCAGACCGCTTGACTGTTGACTGTCCGTTGTAAAGTGTTTTATCAATATTCATTACTTTTCCTCGTTTTCTTTTTTATACCAATCCCTAAAATGTTAGTAGACAAAGATGATGAGCAGAAATGATGTATGTCAAGGCGGACGACGAAAGCATACTGTCGTATGGTGAGGATGACAACGATGACATACAACATTTATGTCATTAGATTTGTCTACTGTTGTTTCAGGGATTGGTATTAATTTTAGAGTTTCCCTTATGTAAGTAAAGAAAAAGCCTGCATTCCGTTTTTTACGAAATACAGGCTTTTCATATGGTCGAGGTGACAGGATTTGAACCTGCGGCCCCTACGTCCCGAACGTAGTACTCTACCAAACTGAGCCACACCTCGAATTAATCAAAGCTAAAGTCCATAAAATATTATACTACAAAAATAAAAAAAAGTCAATAGAAACATAAATAATTTTAATATTTGAATTTATACACTTTGAACAATACCGCACCGAAACTTTGTGTTTCAAAACCTGATAGCAGGAGTTATGTGTGGTATTGTCCATAGAATATGTGCATAAACTGTGGGGAAGAAACTACTTAATGATAACACCCCAGTTATTTTTGCTGACCTTACTGTAAATAGCAAGAATAGCCTTTTTCCGCTGTCCTTTGTATATAAAGAGTGAAGCAACAGCGGCAACGAGGGAGAGTATAACAGCAATAATTATTCCTACAATACCGCCAATGGCAGCAATCATAGCAATCCAGATAACAGCAATCAGCACTAAAAGTATAGGCAGATAAAACTTTGTATATCCGCGATTTGTAATTTTTAGATACTGCATTACATCCTTGCGAGAAAGACTTGCGTAATGACGTATAAGGATTTTATCAGTTCTTGCCCAGTTGCAGAAATCCTTCAAAGAATCGAAACCAATGCTGAAATCCTGACCGGATTCGGTAACTCTGTACCATACAGTACAGCCGCCGTTACCCTTAGGTATGCAGTCAAGAACGTGAATCATAGTTCCTGATTTTGCCTGACCGCTTATATTTTTAGTAACGATAAACTTTCTATCAATAGCTTCATCGAAGCTGAAAAGATATTGTGCCATAATTTTCTTCCTTCCCATTCATACTATTGAGTTTATAGCCAACTCATTGTATTGCCCGTATAAATTTAAGTAATATTGTAAGCCGAGGCGACTATTTTCTGCGGATATTGAAATTTGCTCTTGCAATTTTTTTCTTTTGTTTTGCCTGTTTTAGCAAATCATCCATGGATAAATTCTGCGCAGCAGCTGCATTACCCTGTGCGCCTAAATTGTTGTCGTTATCGTAATCGTCCGCTTTGTCATCCTGAGGCATTTCAGCAAAGTAAACGACATCATTATTTCTTGCGGAACTACCTGAATTATCAAGAAAAGGATTATTTTCATCTATGTTGAACTTAGAAGCAAAATCTGCTTCGTTATGAATAGTTGCAGTTTTTTTATAATCAGAGGAAATTTCTCCAGGAGCAGAATTTTTTATAAATCCCATTTTTTCAAGCTCATTAGCGTCGGGTACAGATGAATCTGCTCTGGTATCATCACCGAATCCGCTGAATAGTCCTGACATAGACTGGCTTGACATAGTGTTCTGCGGAGCTGCTGTTTTTTGTGATGTTTCACCGAAATCTCCGAAGAAATCAACAGGGGATTGGTTAGCAGAGCTGTAATCAGGGGGAGTAAGGTCGGGCAGACTGTTGTCAGCAGAAACAAAGCCCTGATTAGCGGAAGGAGCCGTATACTCAGGAGTATATTGTTCCTCCTGAACATATTCCTCATACCCTGTGTCAGCGCCTTCAGTAAGCTTGGTAATGGCAACATGGTCAGAAGGGGAGATATAAACATTGCACTTTTCGTTGCTGGGATGCAGTGACTGTACCAACAGAAGCTCACTTGGATTTGGAGTTACGACACTGAAATCTGTCAAAGAAAGAGTAATCATCTGTAAAGCACGTGAAATGCCTGCATTATTCATAGCAACAACAGCCATGTATTCAGCGGGGATAATTCCTACAGAATCATTAATCATGTATATACTCGACATACCTGAGATTATGTCGTGATCTTTTGTCAAAATCGCGCAAATCTGAGCATTGGCGGAAAAGGCTATTTTAGGTTCTCTGCGGATAAGCTGTTCAGCAGATTCTCTGACCATACTGTAAAAGACGTTAAGAGCCATAAATATTCACCGATTTACCTTTCATTTTTTCGGTTTAGGCTTTCTTGCGAGAAGCCTTCTTTTGTTTTCCTCAATTTTACTTTTAATAGTTTCGGAGTTGGCTTTAAGAAGTTCCATATCATAAACGCAGGAAAGTGAAATATCGTCCTGTGTTCCGTAATTAGTACGTTTCTGGATATTTTTGTTTACGGTATCCACAAATGCATCGGATTCAGAAAGCTGATCTGCAATTATTGTATGATAGTTGAGAAATTCGAGATCACTGCCGAAGGATGTGTAAAGACCGTCAGTTGAAACAAAAACAGCACCAATTTTCTTATTGTCGATATAGTAGCTGTTAAACATTGAAAGAGCATTGGAATTACACATAGAAGCAGTAATGTTAGCGGGATTAGATTCCTCATAATCAATCAGCATGGAAGTAAAACCGTCTTCAAAAACAGCAATAAGACTTCCGTCGCCAATCTGAAAACCGAATGTAAAATCCTTGCTCATAACAGCGGCAACAAGGGTTGTGCCGTAAAAAGATTCCACAGGTATTTCCTGAAACTCCTCAGGGGTAAACTGACTTTTTTCATCTTCTGTTATGGGATTGGCATTAAAATGCTCATTTATTCTTGTATTCCATTCTGAAATTATCTGTTTTTCAATGTTTTTCAGAATCCTTTTATGATTCTGAGGAAACTGTTTGTTGAATTCTTCAGGGTCAGCATAAAATCTTTTAATAACTGCCAGAGTACATTCCACAGCAAGCTGCGAGCCGATATTACTTCTGAAATGCTTTTTACTTCCGTGACCATCCGCAACGACAGCAACTGAAAAATCTTCTGCAGCGAAGTGAGATGAACTGTCCTGACATACAGTATTCTTTACAACATGGCTTGCGCCTGTTACGGAATAGCTGAAACCTTTATACATAGCTTGAACTCCCTTCGGGGTTTATATTTTTACCAGCCTGTATCGAAAGAAATATCGTCTGATTCTTCCTGAGAAACAAGCTCCTGAATCTGCTGACCAAGAAGTTTTTGTTTTGAAGCGAAAACATCGTCAGCATTAAGCTCCTTATTGCTTTCGTCGGAAAGCGTCATACTCTTACTGCCGATCTGAGAAGCAGTAACTGCAACAATTTTTATCATCTGAGCAAGCTGACTTCCTGTGTAAGCATGAACAACGGTATCTTTAGAACCTGTAAATTCAGCAAGCATATCGTCATTAGCTTCGTTACCGATACCAAGAGCAGCTTTAAGACCAAATTTGTACCAACTGTTAGAATAGAGCTCCTTGAGTCCTTTCTTGTAGTCGTCAGAGGGATAACCGTCTGTCATAAGGAAGATAACAGGTGCAAAAGAAAGAGAAGGAGAGCTGAGGAAACTGTTTCTTGACATTCTTGCAGAAAGCTCCTCAAAAGCAGCACCCATACTTGTAACACCTGAAGCATTCAGTCTGCTCCATTCGAATTCTTCGATAGAAACAGGGGCAGAGTACATCCACTTGATATCTGTTGAAAAAGTGAGAACAGCAACCTTAACGTCGGTATCTGCTTCGCCTACTTTACGGATTTCGGGGATAAGCTCCTCCATAACAGTGTTGAGCTCACCAATTTTCTTACCTCTCATACTCGCGGAGGTATCAATAACAAAGAATATTACAAGGCTCTTTTTGGATACACTTGTGGCACCAAGGGGATCATCATCGTCAAAATCAAAGAGATTATCGGGAGTGGTGTTTTCTAAATTAATATTTTCACTCATGAAAAGAACATCCTTTCAAACTATATTTTAGCTTTTACTTCACCGAAGTCGATTTCAAGACCTTTCCAGATTGGGAAACCGCTTCCGGGAGCTATATCGTAGAATTGACCGTCTGGCATTTTAACATTCCAGTTTTGAGTGGAAAGGTTTTTAATGCCAAGAATTCCGGGACGAAGCTTATTTTCAACAAGCTCGCCGGCAACGCTGAGAAAATCGTCGCAATCGGAATAAATATCACATTCATAGAACTGTCTGCCGAGATAAAGAGGGACACGGAAATCACTGTTTGAGAATTCCATAGTAGAGAAAGTCATGCCGCATTTGGGACATTTATAAGTAGCACTGTCGGGCTTTTCAAACATAGAAGTGAAATTCGTTCTGCCGCAGCCGCACATAATTATTTCTGAACGGAGACGGAGGAAAAGATTCTGCCACTCATTCTCAATAATTCTCTTGTTCGGGTCATTCACACCCTCTGTAAAGGAACGAATAAAAGCATCTTTGATATATTCAGGATAAAGTCTCCAGAACTTGATGACGTTATCATGAATTCCTCTTACAGGACGGTTTGAAGCGTCGTTGGGGTTATAAACAAAGAGAGCGTCCTGACCGTAGTGTCTGAGTTCAGAAGATTCAGTAAGGCAAATATCCTTAACAACCTTTTCGCCTTCCATGGGGTCTCCACGGAAAAGAAGCTTGAATAGTACAACAGCAAGGGAGTATTTATCGGTCTGTACATCTGGCTTAGCAATACCGCGTACAATTTCGGGAGCCATATATCCGGGCTTTCCGCCGATACCGAAGTTGCTTCCCTCGGGAGCGATATTATCACAGTCGCAGACGAGAACAGCACCTGTTTCCACATTGATAAAGAAACCACCGTCATTAAGGTCCTGATAACTCTTACCTGAACGGTGAAGCTGACGGAAAGAGTTTACGATATTTATAACAGCTGTAACCATAGCGTATAGGCTTTTGAAGCGAACAGGCTGTTTAGCAGCTTTTCCAGTAAGTGGGTCAATTATAAGTTTGTATGTATTGAGGATATCAACAAAGGAATCAAAGCTTTCAGGTTTGAGATCCATTATATAGCCGAATCCGCCGTCAGGAGTTTCCTTTGTGAGATATTTAGGCCATAGGAATCTGTTGCTGGGAGCGCCGTCTGCAATATTGCTGCGGAGGTTCTCGCGGAAATCCTTTGGTCTTTTAATTTTATCAACATCGTACCATTTCAGAGCCCATTCCATACCATTGAATTCAACAAGGTAAACACTTCCCTGACCACCGCTGCCGATTTTCTTGAGAACTTTAGCTTTTCCACCGAATTCCATGTCAATTAGCTGTCCGAATTTAAGATCGATCATCTGTAATTACTCCTCTCTTTAGGAAATAACGCTGTTATAGATATCCATACCCATAGGTATTGTCTTACAATTTATATTGTGACTGAGGCAGTATTTATGCGCATATGAATTTTCATAGCACTTAACAGTAACCTCGGGGCAGTACAGAAAAGCATTTTCATCAATGAATTTAATGCTGTCAGGCATATAAATCATTTTAAGCTTTCCACAGCCGGAGAAAGCCTGTACACCGATACTTGTAACAGTTGAGGGAAGATCAACCATAGCCAATGACTCACAGCAGAGGAAAGTATTTTCCTCGATTTCAAGCACACCGTGAGGAATCTTTATAGATTCAAGCTCCGAGCACTGACTGAAAGCACCCTGACGAATAACTCGGAGAGATTCAGGAAGTTCAATACTGCGGAGATGTTTACATCCAGAAAAAGCATATTCCTCAATTGCTACAAGTGTCATGGGAAGTTTGATACTTCTCATGACAGTAAACTTATCAAAAGCAAAACCCTCGATTTTGGTATAATTCTTGTTGAGGGAAACGTGCTTGGAAAGTTTATGGAGCATAGCGTCAATAGGACGGAACGCAAGAGCATCGATATTGAGATTACGAGGTCTTTCCTGTATTTTCTCTTCAGGCTGAACATATTCAACGGGAGCAGAAGCTTCTTCGGAATAATCCATTGGTTTGAATTCCCATTTGAGAATATAGGTGAGGCAGGCAAGAACAAATTCAGCTGCAGCCTCTGATATAAAACATTCGTTGAGCAAAAAGCTTCTTGCACGCATAATAGCAATATTCCGGTCTGTTTCCACAAGCATATTCTGGAGAACGCCTGCTCTCAAGGTATAGATAAGCAGACGGCATTCAGCCCTGTAGTCTGCAAGATAATCCATTAAAAAGGCTTCAAGAAGTCTTGAATTAACCTGTCTTGTACTGAAATTTTCAATAATAAGGGTATAAAGAATACGCTGGATTTCGATAGTATTATCGAATCCGTCAACATTCTGCGTCACCGGAGCGCCGCAATTGCTGCATGACAGAGCATTTTCGTTTATTTCGGAAAAGCAGATTTCGCACTGCATAATCATTCTCCTCTTTATTCTTCGGATTTATTGATAGCTGCTGTTTCGCTGAGGGTTTTATTGATACTTTCAATAAGGTCCTTGATCTCAGCAACGGACTGAGTAATTAAGCCGGAGCTTTTGTTTGTGGTATTGACATTTTCGTCAAGAGCATTAAATGCCTTGAGAGTTGTTTCAAGAATAACAATCATCTGATTTATACCCTCAGAATTGAGAGAATCGTTATTCTGGCAGAAAGTAATGATATTTGTAAGAAGATCATTAACGACTCTTGAACGTTCACTTGTTTTATTTGTAGATTCAGAAATAGCAGCAAGATTAGTTTTGATATTGTCCATTTTGGACTTTAATTCCTTGGAAAGTGTAAGGCATATTTCCTTATTTTCAAGAAATTTTTCCTGATTTGATACAAGCTGCTTATGTTGTGCAGTAAGTTCTGATTTAGCATGAACAACGCAGTTATTTGGAGTATTAATACCACGGCATATAGCAGTAGCCATATCACGACAGGAATTATATCCGCAGGCACGGCAATCGTAGCATTTTTCAGCGTCAGTATTCTTTCCCATCAGCTTATAAATTACGTCAAGCTGTTTTTCTGAAAGAACAGGGGAGGTATTGCCGGACTTATAAGTTCTGAGGAAATCATCAATATTGAGTTCATCATCAAACCTTTTGAACAGTTTATCCTCGCTGGGCTTGAAAACATTGGTTTTACGACGTTTTTTAGCGTCATTTTCTACATCGCGCATAATTCTCATTACATCGAATGAAGTACTTTTGGTATCAGCGGCAGGACCGAGATTACAGCCGAATTCACAGGAAAGAGTGTCAAAGACATCAGGACGTTTGATATCAGAAACATTTGCATACGTATCAAGTTCTGAATACACTTTGTTAACACCCTCGGAAGTGCATATATTTATTTCAGGGTCGTGAAGAAGCAGATTATCCCTTATACCGCCCGGACGTGAATATATTGCACCAAGCTGTCCCTGCTGGTCGTCAAATTTGTATTCTAAATCCTGTTCGGAATTTGTGTGTATTACAATTCCATTAGAATCAAAGTATTCTTTAAGCTTTTTAAATGTTACATTGTATTCAACAAGTCCTGTTTCAGCGTATTCATTTTTAGAAGCAATACAAGGAGTAAGTACAGCAATGGGATTGGTGCGTCTCAGATATTTCTTTATATATGCCACGGCACAAGCGACAGGGCTGTGAACCGGGGAAAGATTTTTAAGTATATTTGGCTGATATGTCTGAATATACTTAACAATAGCAGGACATTGCTGAGTAATAATCTTTCCGGTTTTCTGATTTTCAAGGGAACGGAGATGAACCCACGTACAAATATCCGCACCGAAAGAAACGTCGTAAATCATACAGCCTTTTTTTCTGAACCAATTAAGAATATTAATCCAGTGATTAGGGAATACTGCTCTTATAGCGGGATGAACAAGGATAATTGTCTTATCTTTTTCAAGTCTCTGCATACAAACGCGTGTATCATCAATATAATCTCTTGCTCCGTGATTGCAGGCTCTTATACACTGACCGCAGGCAATGCATTTATCGGAATTAACAGTTGTAATAAATCTGCCGTTTTCCAGCATTTTGCTTATATTTGCTTCAGGAGCCGGACAGCTTCTGATACAAGCGTTGCAGCCGACGCATTTTTCAGGTTTTACTACAATGATATCATTCATTTTTCTGTTCTCCTCAGATTAAATAAAAAAGTTTCAATACGGTTTATCTGAAATATCAGCGCAGACAGCTCAAGGCTGTGAGGTAATTTTCAGATGTTGCGGATAGCATAATTTTTAATATCAGACTTTTTCAAGCTCGCTTGCCTGTTTCATTAAATCGTCAAGATTAATTCCACCGCGGTCTTTTTGCGAGGTGTTTTTTTCAGAAACGGACTTTGGAGCTACATGAACTGCTTGTCTTTTTGGCGTTTCTGCTGTATTCTGACGGTTTACTTCCGAAGCCTGAGCAGATTTTGCAGAATTATTCTGCGTTTTTATTTCTGTTTTTTCATTTTTGTTTTCCGCAGCATTTGCGGCAGGCTGCTTTTCAATCTGCTGACCAGTTTTTTCCTGCGGTGTATCAGAAGTTTTATTTATATATTCCTGTACAGAGGAAATAGCCTCTGTTGAATTTGCAATAAATTTAGCAGTATCTGAACTGAACGCACTCATAATACTTTTTATACGTGTAATTTCTGTATTAAGGCAATCCATATCCTTAATAATGGATTTCTTCAATGTTTCATTGACATCATTTGTTTCCGCAGCTTTTTTCTCGGCTTCAGAGACGATATCAGCTGCTTTTTTCTCAGCGTTTTCAAGAAGTTCGGCAATTTTTTTATTTGTTTCATCAATGAGACTTTCGGCGAATTTCTTAGCGTTTGCTTCGCAGTTTGCCGCTTCCTGTTTAGCTGTATTTACAATAAGGTCTCTTGACTTTTTAGCTTCGATAAATATAATTCCCAGATCCTCAGTATCGTTGTTCTGGAGAGCATTCTGTTTGAGATGAAGTTCCTCCAATTCATCTTTAAGTACCTGAATTTCCTCTTTAAGCTTGTTGTTTTCCTCAGTTTTTCTGTTCAGTTCGTCCTTGCGGATTTTATTTTTTTCGGAGAGCTGTTCGTTTTTGACCTGTAACTGAGTAATCTGAGCTCTTTCTACAGCAATGGCATTTTCGTAGGCTTTTTCCTGAGAATAACCTTCTTCGTATTTTTTAATAATCTGTTTGTTTTCACGGATTTCATTTTTTAGATTATAAATCATAGAGTAAAGAGTTTCCAGTCTTTTATCTACGTCTGCCTTATCATAGCCGCAGAAAGCAGTAGCCTTAATGAAACGTGATTCAGCCATTTTAACATTCTCCTTTAAACAAATTATCTATAGGGAACCTCTAAAAACCCCGATTGTTCCGGTTTTTCGAGAACCCTTATAATAAATTATTTTACATTAAAATTGTGTAGAACAAAATATGCCTCTTTATATTATAGCATATATTCTGAAGAATTACAATATGATATTTAAATAAAAAAGATATCAACTTAAAGCAATTTTTTATATATAGTTTTTACTAAATTGGTATATTTTAATTATTTTTGAAGAAATTGCCAAGGATATGACTAAAATAATTGACTAAAAACATGTGCGTCATTCACGAAGCCAAAACAATAAGCATATTTAAAACATTTATCGTAAATTATACACAAATTATCCATATTAATTATACCATAACCTATATAAAATTGCAAGTGTTTTTTCATAAAATATAAAAAAAACGCCCTATTTTTATATAATCGACCTTTCTAATCAATTCAATCGTGTATATGTCAATTAAAATTGATTGATACTCATACGAAATTTGACGTATCTGAAGATTGTTCTACTAGATAACCTCAGATATAAAAACACCGCCCCTCCGAATAGAGAAACGGTGTATATTTTAACTAAAGAAATAAACTGAACCCTTACCTTTTTCCTTGGCATATTTTACAGCATTGTCAGCGTTATCCATAAGATGCTCTGCATTTCTGCCGTCTCTTGGATAGTGGGCAACACCTGAGCTTACAGTGATTTCAAGAAGCTTGCCATTTATCGGAATGGGTTCGCATACCTCAGCAAAAAGATCACTGAGATAACTTGAAACAGATTCTCTGTTTCTCTGACCTGCAATAATAAGAGCAAATTTTGCGTCACATATTCTTGCGGTAATACCTGCATTTCCGCAGAAATTATGCAGTCTGTAGCCGAAAGTTGTAAGTATCATATCGCATACATCTGATGTATAGCGCTTTGAAAGTGAATCAAATTCATCAATTTCAGTATAAACTACAGTAAAAGGAGTAATATCTTCATTGCTGAGTATATCATCTATCTGTTTTGTGAACATATCCTTATTGTAAAGACCGGTAAGAGGGTCATTGTAGATAATACGTGAAAGTCTCTGACCTTCCTTGCTGATTTCCTCATTTGTGTCTACAAGTTCACTATTACGTTTTTCAAGTTCCTCCTGAGCTTTGTATGTCTGGAGGGAGTAGTAGTGGATAAGAGTACAAACAACAATTGTAATGATAGGAGAAAGAACACCGGGAGCCGCACCGGGATTGTGAGAAAGCAGAACTCCGAAGAAGAGTATGTAAAGTGAGTTACATACACACATTACAAGAGAAGTAAAATATCCCTTTTTAGGAATCATTACAACCATAGCAACAGAAATAAGTACCTGTATTTGTGAAATGATACCGTTTACACTACCGGAAGCTTGCGGCGGCAGCTTCATTGAAATTTGTTTCTGTACAGCAAAAGTTCCGATAAAGAGGAGAATACCCACAATTCTTACTATTATGGGATTAAAATAACTTGTTTTTGATGATTTTCTCATAAAACATACATCCTTTCAAAAACATATTTTATTGTTTTCATCCTATATTATATAACATAAATTCTGAAATGTCAATACGTTAATTGTTAATATTTGTCTTTTCAGATGAATTATTTTTTTCTGATGTTTTATCATTGATTCTTGATTTTCCGCATAAAGCTGAGAAAATTCCGTAGAGAACATAGAGTATTAAAGCTGCGATTACAAGAATGATACAAGCTGTAAGAAAATCTTCGGTAAATGTTTTCATAGCTGTAGTATAGGAAGTATAAATCTGAGCTTGTTTAATCGAAAAGGCGGCGAAATAATCAGTATTCAGCAGATAAATACAGGGAATACAGCCAAGAATACCGGCAGATACAGCAGCAGTACCAATCCAGTAAAGAGCGTCTTTTATTCGCTTGAAATTGCATATCAGAAGTACAAGAGCCAAAAAAGCAGAAGCGCCGAGACAAACAATTTTTATAATTGGAAGTTTAGCATATAAAGGCTTCACTTTTTTTATTATACCATGTTTTACAAGAGCATTGAACTTGTAAACATCGCAGTATTCCTCAATTGCGGAATATGCCTTTTTATTGACATTGGCAAGCTTTGTGTAATACTTGTCGTTTTCGTCCTTTATTTCATATCCCGTAGTTTTTGCATATTCTTCAAAATAAGCTTTTATACTTTCATCAAGGTCAGTATTCTGGGGAATTTCTGCAAATCCACTTGTATCGCCGCCATTGAGAGCAGTAAAACCATAGTCGATTTTGTCATTTACAACGGACTGTAAATAATCAACGCTGATATGCTTCATGTAAACATCAGCAGGAATACCGGTTTCAGCGTATTTTTCAGTAAAATACTTATTGAGTTCCTTGTGGACAATACTGCTTATATCTTTTTCTTCTGTAAGATTTATAAGATTTTCTTTTGTTGCGAATTTATCAGCGGTTATGCATCCCGCGGAAGCTATAAGAGTAAATACAAGCAGTAGAGTTACAATAAAAGAGCTTATATATGAACCTGTACTTCTCATATTATTCGCCCTCCTTTTCAGTGTAAAAGGCTTTTTCTGTCAATTCGCAGATTGCACCGAATCGACTGTCCGACGCGCCAAGTAAATCACGCTTGCAGGTATAAATAGTAAGCCTGTCGTCCTCAGTGGGAGCGATATATTTTTTATCCTTACTGCTGAACTCGATAAGCTCTTTTACTTTATAGGTGAATCTGCCGTAATTTGTTGTAATTGTGACATCATCGCCCTCTTTGAGATTTGAGAGGTCGGCAAAATATGTGTCCACATGGGCGGAAACAACGGAATTTCCGTTAGTGCCGAATACAGCAGAGCTTGATGACTGACAAGCGCCGTGTTCCAAAAGTTCAGTAGTAGTACCCCAGTAAATAGGAATATCAATTCCCAAAGCGTCAGTGCTTACAATACCGTACAATTCACCAAAGGTTGGACGGTCAGGCTCACCTGTTTCGGAGGTTTTGCCGCTGTAATCCATGTTGATATCATTATCTTTTATGACAAGTCCTGAATCCTCATTGAGAGGGTCAGATTTAAGGCTGTCCATAAAAGCAATATTAGTATAGGTTTTGATTTTATCCGCAGGTTTTATAGCTGCAATTATAGTTATTCCGGCACAAATCGCAGTAACCATAACAGGCGTGATTATATGCAAAGTAATATTTTTTTTGGATTTTTCTTTCATTTCAGACCTCTTTTTTGCCAAAGGATTTTTTAACAGCCACAGTTGTTCCGCCTATACCTACTACAGCAAGAGCAGCTGCAAGAGCAAGGATTCCGCGGCGGTCATAGCCCGTAGCGGCTACTGTATCGCTTGCCGCACTTAAAGCCACAAGCTTTCCGTCCTCGTCCTTCATGGAGAGTACCAGATTATCGTCTGTAAGCCCGTCAACGCTGAGAGTAAGTCCAAGCTGACTTGTGATGTCTGCCATGTCCTCTATTATATCGGCTTTGTTGTCGATTGGAAGCTGTTTCAGCAGGCTTTTGTAGTCTTCGGGGGACATATTGCTGAGAAATGCGTCTTTCTGTTCGGGAGTTAATCCTGCAATATAGCTTCTTTTTTCGTCAAGGGACATAGCTGCAAAATCCTTTGAGCTGATTCTGTCGAAGGTTGAGCCGTCAGGGAGTGTGAGTGTAATTTTATCATCTTTTGACTGACCGCCTGATTGATTTCCGCCGTCCTGATTATTTCCTGATGAAGAATTATCATTGTTTCCGCTGTCCGCAGTTCCGCTGTTTTCGGGACTATTGCTGTCAGTAATAGAAGCAGTTGTAGTGACTTTTTCCTGAGATTGCTGAGGTGCTGCTGTGGTAACAGCAGGCTCAGGAGTTACAGAGGGCGCAGACGATGTAAAACCGTTATCAGTAAGAAGCTGGTCTATCATTTCCTGATTCATACCTCTTAGGGTAGCCATATAGCTGTCAATAAGCTCAGGGGGATAAAGCTCAGGATTTTCATAATATTTATTCCAACCTGCCTGAATAAGACTTTCGGGAAGTCCCATTGAGCGTGCAAGTTCAGCAGCCTCCTCAGGAGTTGCGGCATTAGCAGACATAGGGACAGCGGCAAGGCTTACACAAAGAGCAGTGCCAAATAGTATACGTGAAATTTTTTTAATCATAATATTCTCCTTTTTAAGTCAGATTAAAAATGACAATGACGTACATAATTATTATATACTTTTTTTAAGAGTATGTCAAGCATGAAGAAATTTTTTCAATAGGGAATATTTACAAATTACTTGAAAATTTAGAAACTTCTGATTAAAAAATATGTATTTGTAAAACAAAAAATATAACAGTAAAATCTGTTATTTATATACAAAATAAAATGTTGATAATTATTGAAAAAGTAGAAAATAAAAATTATTTTTCAAAATGCAACGTTTTTCCGTTGCAAAAAGGCTCATTTCAGACTATTTATGGAAGGGGTTTTAAATTTTACCTCTTCAGTCAGAACTTAAAGGGACGTTCAGAAACAGTTTTTATGAAACAGAGAAAAGTCAAAATTTCATAATGAGAATAATAAAATAAAACTGTGAATATTATCAAAATTCATAAAAAGTTCTTGTATTTTTGATTTTATTGTGTTAAAATAATAATAAGCAAAACGATTTGTCAGATTGACAGAAAAAGGGGGAATGTAAAATGAAAAAATTTTTCAAACGTCTGACGGCTATATGTTCAGCGGCGGCAGTAACAGCGGCAATGCACACGGGAATCCTGTTTGGCAGTGAAAATTTCATCACAGCAAACAGTGCTGTAAGAGGGCAGTGTGAATCATATCAGGGAAGCAATGAAAATGCTAATGATTATGGCTATTATGCATATCATACCATAGATTCTTATCTTATTTCTCAGTCAGAGGGCGGATATATGCGTTTCCAGAACGGCGCAGTAGAAAACGCGTATCTGATTGAATATTATGATTCCGAATACAACTTTGTAAAAGACATTAAACTGGAGCAGGAGCTTTCAATTTTTGGAGGATTTTATGCAGCTGACGACTATTATTATATCCTCAGCGGTCAGGAAAATCCCAACCAGCTTTCAAATGCAGAATGTTTTCGGATCACAAAATATGATAAAGACTGGAATAAGATTAAATCAGCAGGATTAGCCGACTGCAATACGGTAATTCCATTTGATGCAGGTTCAGCGCGTTTTGCCGTCAGTGGAAAATATATGTTTATACGAACAGCACACGAAATGTATAAGTCTGATGACGGTTTGAATCATCAGGCAAATGTCACAATACAGCTTGATACGGAAGCAATGAAAATAACTGATTCCTTTACAAAGGTAGCAACTAAAGATTATGGCTATGTTTCTCACTCATTCAATCAGTTTATACATACAGAAAACAACAGGATTATAGCTCTCGACCACGGCGACGCAAATCCGCGAAGCATCGTTCTCACAGAATATATTACGGATTTTTCAGGCGGTAAATTTACTCCGACAAATAAAACTAAATGTGTGACAACAGATATTGTAAAATTCCCCGGTTCTGATAAGCGGCACTATAATTATACAGGCGCGGCTATCGGAGGATTCGAAATATCTGATACTCACTATATAGCGGCATATTCAGCAGAATCCTATACGGATAATAATATAGACGAGGATACGCGTAACATATGTATCGGAACAGTAGACAAGAAAACGAAAAGCACAATTAACCGACAAATAACAAATTATGCGAAAGGTTCTGAAAATGCTACAGCCCCTCATCTTGTAAAAGTCAACAATAACAGGTATATATTGCTGTGGGGACATGAGGATAATGTGTATTATACATCTCTCGACGGCAAAGGCAATCCCGCTTCAATTTATACAATAGAAGAAGCGGCACTGTCTGATTGCGTCCCCGTTGTTTCAGGAAATAAGCTTGTCTGGTACACATGGAAAAACGATAATACAACATTTTATGAGATTAACCTGACAGATATTTCAGACAATGCATCTGTAACAGTTGAAAGTGGACATCAAATGGAAATTATTTCACTTCCAACAGCAGCAGGAGAAAACTGTATAATTCAATGCTGTTACTGCCAGAAAACAGCAGAATTTGCAACACCTGAATATCTTAATCTTTTATGGAACACAAAAATTAATGGCACATACAGTCCGTATATAGAAAATGCAGTTTATAAAGGGGATTCATTGTATATGTGGGCATATGATAATGATTTTTCTGCGGAATATCATGATTATATCCTGACATTTTCAGACCCTGAAGCTGTAAAAGCAGAAAGAGTGAAGCTATCAGGAGAACAGGTAGCCTATAAGCTTACATTTCTGAAAGAGGGAAAACAGGTAATAACGGCAACTCACAAATACAATCCTGCTGTAACTTACTCTCAAATAATCCAAGTAGAGCATGATAAAAACCACACATTAAACCGAATTCCTGCTGAAATCGGAAGTAATAAAGCTCATTTTGTATGTCAGGACTGCGATTATACGGAAGAATTTACAGTTCTGACAAATATCAAAGTTGGCTGGCAGGTATCGGGAAGTTTGTTTGATACGAAAGTGAAGGAATCATATTGCCCTGAAAGTCAGACAAGATTTGTGGTACAATCTGAGGATGAAGCAGATAACAGGGAAATTACCATAGAAATCGGCGATAAATCCATTATGGATTTTACACAGGAATATGTTTATGATGAGGATTTCTGGGGAAAACTTGATATTTTTACCGAGGGTGAAACGGATATAATCATATATCCAACCTATAATCCGAATATAAAGAAAACATTTACAATAAAAGCCGCTCATTTCTATGAAAACGGTTTATGTAAATATTGCAGTCTGACCTGTTCGCACAATTCATGGGATATTATTCCTGCTACATGTACAAGCCCTAAAATTTGTACTAAATGCGGTCATGAAATAGGTGAACCTGATTATCTGAATCACAGCAGTTATGAAATGATATATGTTCCAAGCGAAGAAAATGATAGTTTTCATGATATAAAAAATTCCTGCTGCGGACAGCTTATAAACTCAGAGGAACATATTTTTAATCTTGATGAAGAAAGCGGAGAATATCGCTGTATATGCGGAATAACTGCGGTATGTGCCCTTGTTGCAGGAGGAGAAATAAAATATTTTTCATCATTCAGCCTTGCCGCTGAATCTGCAAGGGAGTACAGCGATTCACTTATTTATCCTCTTACGGATTTTTCTATGAATTCCACAGTAATTGACGGAGCGGACTTTGTGTTCGACCTCAATGGAAAAGACATATTATTCACAGGTATAACAGAGTATAACAGTGCAATTGCTGTAAAATCTGGTTCTGTTGTGATTACCGACAGCACAGGGGGAGGCAGTATTACTGCTCCTCAGGGTGCAGACCTGATTTACAGCGAGGGTGGAACTGTTGATATTAGAAGCGGAAATCTCGTTTCGGAGCAGGCAGTTATAAGAGCAGTAAATGACAGTAATGTGATTATTCAGGGCGGAAATTTAAGCGGAGAATACGGCATTATTGCAGAATGTCAGAGTATAATTTTAAACGGTGAAGCTGAATTCCATTGCAGTAAAGCGGATTTTTCACTTTCAGAAAATTCATATATAACCGTAAATAAAGCATTATCTGAGCGTTACTCAGTGGAAAAAGAGAAAGCCGGATTGTTGGCAGTATCAGGCATGGGTATTTCTTTTAACAGTGAAAATTTCGGCTGTACTGCGGATAATCGTCTGATTGTCAGCGATACCGAGGGAAATCTGTATCTTAAATATGACATAGCCTGTGCTGATATCATTCTTGAATCAGAGGATTTTGCATACAGTGGAAATGCAGTTTTCCCCGTCGTTTATGCGTCATTTGAGGAACTTTCTGTTGAGTATGATATCAGTTATTCAGATGAAGAGGGGAATGAAGTGGAATCAGCTGTAAATTCCGGAATGTATACAGCAATTATTACAGGAAAAGGGGATTTTGCAGGTACAGTTGAACTGCCTTTCAGAATCTCCGCCGCGATACCGTTTATTGAGTGGACAATTCCCGAGCAGGAGTTAATTTTCAGTGGAGAATCAGCAGAAATCATACCGCCTGTAGTTATTCTTCCTTCGGGTGAGGTTTTTGAGGGTGAGATTCACTACTTCTACCGTGCGCTGTATTCTGCTGATTCATTTACGCAGGGTTTGCCTGTAGAGGTTGGAGCATATGAAGTTACAGCGGCAATTGACGGATTCGGAAATTATACAGGAGCAGAAACAGAAAGCAGTATGATTCTGATAATCGATGAAGCACCTGAGCCTGAAACAACCACTACAACTACAGCAACTACCACTGTAACTACATCGGTGACAACAGTTACAACAACTGTTACAACGCCTGATGAATCAACTGATAAAGATAATATTCGCGGTGATGTAAATGGCGATAGCATAATTGATGCCGCTGACGCTTCTGTGATTCTTGCACAATATGCGGCAGTACAGACCGGCGGTAACAGCATACTTAATCATAATCAGCTTAAAGCGGCTGACGTTAATAATGACGGTATTGTTGATTCCTCAGATGCCTCGAAGATTCTTTTCTATTACACTTTAATTTCTATTGGCAAAGAGCCGTCATGGAATTAGCGCAGGGAAACTCCATAAAAATCACCGGCAAAGCAAATGCTTTACCGGTGATTGACAGGATTATTTTTAGTTCTGTTTCTTGATTTTTATAAGTACAAGAACAGATGCGGCTGTAAGTATGGCAGTTGTTATTATACTTCCCTCAATTCCGAAATCTCCGCCTGTAAGCAGAACAGAGGAGGATTTGGCTGTGGTACGCAGAATTGATTCTGTATCACCCGTTCCGCTGACGCTTATACCGTAAAAGCTTCCCTGAGTAAAATTCCATATGGAGTGGATTGCGCAGGCTCCCCATATATCGTCAAAAGCAATCATATAAAGGGCGGCGAAAACTCCGAAAAGTGTGAGGTTTAAAAATACCAGCAGGTTAAATCCCGGATTTGCAAGGTGAGCAAGGGAAAATGCTGCAGAGCTGACAATAACCGCAACCCATGGATTATGCCTGCCGCCAAGGGTATTCATCAGATAGCCGCGGAATATGAATTCCTCGCTCATACCCTGAATGAGAAATCCCCCAAGCATAAGCCCGATTATTCCAAAATCCACTGATTTGCACACGGATATTTTTGTAATTCCGAAAGCCGCTGATAAAAGTGCTGTTACGGATATCATGACAAACCCTACGCCAAGTCCCTGTATATAATGAAGTCCTGCTTTTCTCCTGCGCATACCCATTGAGCTAAGGTGGCGCGCTTCTACAAATCGGCAGTATATAATACTTATGATTGTGCCGAATATTGTGCAGAAAAGCGTGGGTATAAGATATTTTGCCTGCATCATGATTTCCATTGATATATCCATTGCCTTTTTTATATCAACAGAACCCTCGGCAAGTATGCGTTCCTGTAGTTCCGATTTGGACATTGCAGAGGGGATTATTGATTCCGCAAGTTGTATAACTACGAACATTGCAAGAAATATCGCAAGGGTTACAAGTATATTTTCAGATGCTGTGGATTTTTTCGATTCCTCGAACATTTTACATTTCAATTTCAGCATATATACCTCCGATTAGTAAATTATGTAAATATTATATAACAATTCAGCGGCGATGTCAAGGGAATATATGTTTTTTTCTAAGTAAATACTTGACATTGATGTTGAGAAATTGTATAAGAAATACTTGAAAGGAGTGTTTTTTATGAAAATAAGCAAAATTATTTCAGCTGTTATTGCTGTGGGATTTGCTATCCCTCAGATGAATACGGCGCATGCAGCTGAAAACGTAGTTCATCTATATGAGGGTGAAGCATCGGCGGAGGCTTGGACTTGTCCGCTGACAATTCCTGTTCCTGATACGAGTATTTACACTGAGGGCAATACCATTGCCATAAAATGTGAATCCGATGAAGCTCCTTATTTTGTGCTTACTTCAAACAGCGGCGGTGAAAACTGGGCAAGTCTGCTTCCGGATGATGTCAACGGCGATTGGTACTATTATTCATATGACGCTATGACAGAAGTTTTCGGCACGGATTTTTCGCTCCTTGATTATATTTCTGTTATGTCCGCTAATTCCCCTACAACTGTATATGCTATTGATATGCTTGTGGGTGATACGGGGAATACTCCCGAAAATGACAATTCTGAACATATTTCAAGGGTTGTGGGATATCTGCCCGACTGGTCATATCAGGCATACGGAAAGCTTGATTTCAGCGCGCTGACGCATATGAATATTGCTTTTTGCAATCCCGACAGCGACGGTAATCTCTCCTGTTACATACCTGATATTGAGATGAAAAACATTGTCAATAAAGCCCATTCAAACGATGTTAAGGTTATGGCGGCACTTGGAGGCGGCGGCGGTTGCGACGGATACTTGCCGCTTCTTGATACACCTGAGGAAATGGCGGAATTCAATGAAAAAATTGTGGAATACTGCGAAAAATACGACCTTGACGGTATTGATCTTGATATTGAACTGGGATCAAACCATGAAATCTGGAAATATTACGCTGACTGGGTGTTTTCGCTCCGTGAAATCTGCGATGAATATGGCTATGAGTTTTCTACTGCTACGGCGCAGTGGGTTGCGGTTAATGTTTCTCCAGATACATACAGCCTTTTCGATTTCGTCAATGTTATGGCTTATGATAACGACGCTGACGAAAGCTCTCACTGCGATATGGAGTTTACGGAAACTTCTCTGAAATATTTCAATATTCAAAAGAAAATTCCGAAAGACAAGCTTGTTCTTGGCGTTCCTTTTTACGGCAGGGGGTATACCTCCGACGGTAAGCTTGATTGGAATTCCTATGTTCCTTTCTTGGAATTGATTGAACTTGATAAGGAAAATTACAGCAGGGATTTATACGGCGATATTGCTTACAATGGCGCGGTTACTATGGCTGAAAAGTGCGATATTTCCAAAAATTATGGCGGTATTATGATATGGGAGCTCTCTCAGGACGCGCAAGGGGAGTATTCACTACTTAAACTTATTAAGGATAAGCTGACTGTTTCCGCTTCTGTAAAGGGCGATGTGAATTCTGACGGTGAATTTACCATAGCTGATGCGGTTATGCTTCAAGGCTGGCTTCTCGGCTCTGGGAAAATTACAGACTGGCTGGCTGGGGATTTGGATAATGACAGCATTATTGATATATTTGATTTTATCCATATGAGAAAAATGCTTGTTGCGTAATAAAAAAACTGCGGTTAATCCGCAGTTTCAGTCTGTAGAAAAAGGCGTTATTTCAATGCGGACCGCCAAAGGCGGCCCCTACGAATCGGCTATTTTACGTCATTTCGTGTAGGGGCGGATATTATCCGCCTGCAATTTCGGTACGAAATTCAGGTTTTTCGACAATCTCAAACTGCGGTTAATCCGCAGTTTCAGTCTGTAAAAAAAGGCATATTGTATAACGGACACGGCACGCCGTGTCCCTACAAAACGGCTATTTTACGTTGCACGATGTAGGGTCACGGCGTGCCGTGACCACAATTTCGGAACGAAATTCACGTTTTCAACAATCTCAAACTGCGGTGAATCCGCAGTTTTTCCATTTTATTCAAATTCGTATTCGCCCTTGTAGTTCTTCTTGAATTCCTCAAATACTTCGTTTACAAGTGCATCGTCCTCAACTGCAACAAATTCGTCAAAGTCGGGGTCCTCTGAGGGTACAAGTTCGAGAATTACTACTCCCTCATCTTCTTCATCAAAGGGGAGAAGTACTGCAAACCAGCGCTCTTTGTACTCCAGTGTGTCGAGAACTTCGAAAGAAACTTCCTCGCCGTTGTCATCTACGAGAGTTACATAATTTTCGTTTTCTTCCTCTTCGGGAATATTTACATTTTCATTGATATTTTCGCTCATTTTTATTATCTCCTTTGTGGGAATCTGTTTCGACTCCTTATTTTATAACTATATTATACACGCTGAATTAAGTTTTGTCAAGAATAAAATACAAGTATGAACCTCTAATGTGTTAAAAATTTGAAAATTTATATTTATCTCTTGCATTATTTCGCAATATGTGGTATAATTACTTTATCTGTTTAGGGCAGTAAAGGCGGTAAATTGGTTATTGCCGGAATATATGCAAAGGAATGATATGATAATATGAAAATCAGTTTTTCTACTCTCGCTTGTCCCAATTGGTCATGGCAGGATATCTATGGTGCTGCTAAAGACCTTGGTTTCAACGGTATTGAGATAAGAGGTCTTGGAGATGAAATTTTTTCTGTAAAGGCTCAGCCGTTTACAGATTCACAGCTACCTAAAACAATCGAAAAGCTAAATTCTCTCGGACTTGAAATTTCTTGTCTATCCTCCGGCGCATGTCTTAAATATAAGGATAAATTCGCTGAGGCAGAGGCTGAAATTATTGCTTATGCTCAGCTTGCTTCAAAGCTTGGCACTTCTTATATAAGAATTCTTGCAGATCTTGAACCTGCTCCTGTAGATGCTGTTGACGATGACTATATTGTTGAATGTCTGAAAAAGCTCGCTCCAATCGCTGAGGAGTACAATGTTACTCTTCTTGTTGAAACAAATGGCGTTTATTGCGATACTGCAAGACTTGCTGCTGTTCTTGATAAGGTTGCAAGCCGTAAGGTTGCGGCTCTCTGGGATATGCACCACCCTTACCGCTATAATAATGAATCCCCTGAAACTACTGTTGCGAATCTGGGACAGTATATCAAGTATACCCATGTTAAAGACAGTGTGATGAAAGCTGACGGTGCTGTTGAATATCGTCTCATGGGCAGCGGTGATATGCCTGTAAAGGCTATGATTCAGGCTCTTGAAACTATCAACTATGACGGTTATGTTTCTCTTGAATGGGTTAAGCGCTGGGCTTCCGACCTCAGTGACGGCGGTATTGTTATTCCTCAGTATGCTCAGTATATGGAGCCATATAAGAAAAAGCACAAGCACTCTCTCCAGAAAAGCAATAAGGGTACAGGCTATTATCCTTGGCCTAAGGAGAAGATTCTCAACTACACTTTCCCTGACGTTCTTGACCGTATGTGTGAGGAATTCCCAAACCAGTATGCTTTCAGATACACTGAACTTGATTATACACGTACATATTCTGAATTCCGCGACGATGTTGATACATTTGCAAGAGCTCTGCTTGCTATGGGCGTAAAAAAGGGCGACCATGTAGCTATATGGGCTACAAACGTTCCTCAGTGGTATATCACGTTCTGGGCTACAACTAAAATCGGCGCTGTTCTTGTTACTGTAAACACTGAATATAAAATCCATGAGGCTGAATACCTCCTCCGTCAGTCTGATACAAATACTCTTGTTATGGTTGACGGTATCAGAGATATCAGTTATGTGAACATCATTAAGGAGCTTTGCCCTGAGCTTGAAAACTGTGAGCCAGGTAAGCTTGAATCTGCAAGACTTCCAATGCTGAAAAATGTTATTACTGTTGAATCTGTGAACAAGGGTTGTTATACTTGGGAGGAGGCTGTTGCTCGCTCCAAGGACGTTTCTTACGGCGAAATGGAAAGCGTAAGAAAGACTATTAGTGTTCATGATGTGTGCAATATGCAGTATACATCGGGTACTACCGGATTCCCCAAGGGCGTTATGCTTACTCACTACAATGTTGTAAACAATGGTAAGGCTATTGGCGATTGCATGGACCTTTCCACTGCTGACCGCATGATGATTCAGGTGCCTATGTTCCACTGTTTCGGTATGGTGCTTGCTATGACAGCCTCAATGACACATGGCGTTACTATGTCGCCTATTACAAGATTTTCTCCCAGAAAGGGACTTGCTTGTATTAATAAAGAAAAGATTACCTGCTTCCACGGTGTACCGACTATGTTTATTGCTATGCTTGGTCATGAGGATTTCGACAAGACCGATTTCTCCTATATGCGTACAGGTATTATGGCCGGTTCTCCTTGTCCTATCAAGACTATGGAAGAAGTGCTTGAAAAGATGAATATGTCTGAAATCTGTATCACTTATGGACAGACAGAGGCTTCACCTGCCTGCACTATGAGTAAGACAACTGACAGCATTGAGCAGCGTGTTAATACTGTCGGCGGCGCTATTTTCGGCGTTGAGTGCAAAATCGTTGACCCCGAAACAAATGAGGAGCTTCCCGATGATACAGACGGCGAGTTTGTTGCCCGCGGATACAACATCATGAAAGGCTATTACAAAATGCCTGAGGCTACTGCTGCTGCTATTGATTCTGACGGTTGGCTCCACACCGGCGACCTTGCAAGACGCCGTTCTTCTGACGGATACTATAAGATTACAGGTCGTATAAAGGATATGATTATCCGCGGCGGTGAGAATATTTATCCCAAGGAGATTGAAGATTTCCTTTATACACATCCAAAGGTAAAGGATGTTCAGGTTATCGGTGTTCCGAGTGCTGATTACGGTGAGGAAATTATGGCTTGCATTATTCTTCAGGAAGGTGTGACTGCTACTGAGGAGGAAATCAAGGGCTTCTGCCTTGAAAGAATGGCAAAGCATAAGTGCCCGAAATATATTGATTTCGTGGAGGGATTTCCCATGAATGCTGCCGGAAAAATCCTCAAATACAAAATGCGTGAGCAGGCTGTTGAAAAGCTGAATCTCCACAAGGATAATGAAATTGTAACTGCATAATGTTTAAAAGGCTGCTGTAATTGCAGCCTTTTTGGTTGAAATATTGGTGTGAAAATAATGTTGAAGCTTTGTGAAAATATTTGGAAAAGTTTGTGAGAATTGCCGAAATTTTAAGGTTGTGTAAAATGACCAGAATCTCCCTATTGCTTTTTTTGTTTCCAAATGGTATAATAACAATAAGCATACATATTTTTGTATGGTAAATATTTAAGGAATGGAATGTCGGGAAATGGAATTTAATATCAAGTTAAAAAGAACGATGATTATCGGCGGAGGTTCTGCGGCAAGAATTCTCATTAAAGAAATTTTCAATGCTAAACACTCCCCATATATCGGAGATAAGTATGCAGCTGCATATGTTCCTGTATGCATCATTGACAGCGACAAGGAAAAATTTGGTACTTACATCCATGGCGTCGAGATTATCGGCGGAAATGACCTCATTGTTAAAAAGGCAAAAGAGCTCAATATCGATGTTATCATCATTGCTATCCCTTCCCTTTCAGAAAAGGCAAGAAAAGAGCTTATTGACATTTGTAACGAGACAAAGCTTCCTCTTAAAATAGTTCCTTTTGTTGGTTCACTTATATTGAAAAATGAGAAATCAATTCTCAATCAGGTAAGAGGTATCAATGTTGAGGAGCTTCTCGGACGCGATCCCATTACTTTTGACAACAAGGATATCAAGAACTTCATTCAGGGTAAGAGATGTATGGTTACAGGTGGCGGCGGAAGTATCGGCTCTGAGCTTGCGCGACAAATTGCTCAGTATGAACCTGAGGAAATTGTTATTGTTGATGTCTATGAAAACAGTGCTTATGAAATCCAACAGGAACTCAGGATGACCTACGGCGATGATGGTCTTAATCTTATTACCCTTATTGCGTCCGTTCGTGACAGAGACCGTATGGACAAGATTATTCAGGTTTATAACCCTCAGATTATCTTTCATGCTGCTGCTCACAAGCATGTTCCTCTTATGGAGGTTTCTCCTATGGAGGCAATAAAGAACAATGTTGTTGGTACTCTCAATGTTGCTCAGCTTGCGCAGAAAAACAATGTTGAGAAATTTGTTATGATTTCTACTGACAAGGCCGTTAATCCTACAAATGTTATGGGTGCTTCAAAGCGTTGCTGCGAAATGATCGTTCAGTATCTTGCTCAGCAGAAAAAGGGTGTTACTGAATTCGTTACAACCCGTTTCGGAAATGTTCTTGGTTCTAATGGTTCTGTTATTCCTCTTTTCAAAAAGCAGATTGAAAAGGGCGGTCCAGTTACTGTAACTGACGAAAGAGTTATCCGCTATTTTATGACTATTCCTGAGGCTGTAAGTCTTGTTATGGAGGCTGCTGCTATTGCAAAGGGCGGAGAAATCTTTGTTCTTGATATGGGTGAGCCTGTCAAGATTGTTACACTTGCAGAAAATCTTATCCGTATGTGTGGAAAAGAACCATATGTGGATATTGATATTAAATTTACAGGTTTGCGCGACGGTGAAAAGCTCTATGAGGAGCTTCTCATGGACGAAGAAGGCATTGAGAAAACAGATAACGAGCTTATCTATATCGGTCATCAGATAAAGATTGACCAGAATACATTTATGGACAGACTTAATGTTCTTATTGAGGCTTCTCTTAAAAATGACTGCGAAACTGCTGTTCAGGCTTTGCACGATATGGTTCCTACTTTTAAAGACCCAAAAGAAGTCAACGAAAATGCTATAAAGGAAAGAGAAGAAAAGGAAAAAGAAAACGCTGAAAATAAGGATTTCCAGACGGTATAAACGAGGTGTAAAAATGGCAGTATTACTTGCGGGAGGCGCAGGATATATAGGCTCACATACAGCTGTTGAGCTTATTAATTCAGGCTATGATGTTGTTGTTGCGGACAATTACAGCAACAGCTGTCCCGAATCTATAAAACGAGTTGAAAAAATTACAGGAAAAACTATAAAAACATATGAGGTTGATATAAGGGATTCTCAGGCTATTGAAAAGATTTTCGTGGAAAATGATATCGACGCTGTTATTCATTTTGCAGGTCTTAAAGCTGTGGGTGAATCAGTTCAGAAGCCTGTGATGTACTACAGAAATAATATCGATACTACTCTTTCGCTTCTTGAAACTATGAGTAAATATAATGTTAAAAATATTATATTCTCATCAAGTGCTACTGTTTACGGCGAGGAAAATCCTGTGCCCTATTTTGAGACAATGAAAAGGGGCGTTTGTACCAACCCTTACGGTTGGACTAAGGCTATGATGGAGCAGATTTTTGAGGACGCTGCAAAGGCTGACCCTGAACTCTCCGTTATTCTCCTCAGATACTTCAACCCTATCGGCGCTCACGAAAGCGGCATGATTGGCGAGGATCCACATGGGATTCCAAATAATCTTATGCCTTATGTTTCTCAGGTTGCTGTGGGTAAGCGTGAATGTCTCACTATTTTCGGCAATGATTATCCTACTGCTGACGGTACTTGCACAAGAGATTATATTCACGTTATGGATTTAGCTGCAGGTCATGTCAAGGCTGTGGATTATATCATGAATAATAACTGCGTTGAGATATTCAATCTTGGTACAGGTGTGCCCTACAGCGTAACGGAAATTGTTCAGACGTTTGAAAAGGTCAACGGTATCAAGGTCAATCACGTGTACGGCGCAAGACGTGACGGAGATTTGGCTGAATGCTATGCCAATGCTGATAAGGCTTATGAAGTTCTTGGGTGGAAAACTCAGCGTAATCTTGAGGATATGTGCCGCGATACTTGGAATTGGCAGAAGAATAATCCTGAAGGTTACGGCAGATAATTAATATAAAGATACCCCTTGGAAAATCCGAGGGGTATTTGCGGTATAAAGGAGGTACTTATGGAACAATTCGTATTACACTCGAAATATGCGCCCGCAGGAGATCAGCCTGAGGCGATAGAGGCTCTTGTAAAAGGTCTTAATGAAAAGAAAAAGGAACAGATTCTCCTTGGTGTTACGGGCTCGGGTAAAACTTTTACAATGGCGAATGTTATTGCTAAGGTGAATAAACCTACTCTTGTTCTTGCACATAACAAGATTCTTGCGGCGCAGCTATGTTCGGAATTTAAGGAGTTTTTCCCTGATAATGCCGTTGAATATTTCGTTTCCTACTATGACTACTATCAGCCCGAAGCCTATGTTGCAAGTACTGACAGCTATATCGAAAAAGTTTCCGCTGTAAATGATGAAATTGATAAGCTTCGTCACTCCGCTACAACTGCTCTTGCTGAACGCCGAGATGTTATAATTGTTTCAAGTGTATCGTGTATATACTCCCTTGGAAGTCCTGAGGAATATCGTTCAATGGTTGTTTCAATTCGTCAGGGTATGGAAAAGCCCCGTGAACAGCTTATTGCGGAACTGATAAAAATTCGCTACGAAAGAAATGATATTGCCTTTGAGCGAAACCGTTTCAGAGTTCGTGGCGATGTTGTTGAAATTTTTCCTGCTATGTCAAGCGATACTGCTGTGCGTGTTGAATATTTCGGGGACGAAATTGACCGTATATCTGAAATAAATGTCCTTACGGGAGAGGTAAAGGCTGTTGTTTCCCATGCGGCTATTTTTCCTGCATCTCACTATATTGTTGGAGATGATAAGCTTGAAGCGGCACTTGCTGAACTTGACAAGGAGCTTGCAGAGCGTATTGAATATTTTCAGCAGAATAATAAGCTTATTGAGGCTCAGCGTATTGAACAGCGTACTCACTACGATATGGAAATGCTTCGCGAGGTAGGCTATTGCAGCGGCGTTGAAAACTATTCCCGTGTGCTGTCAGGCAGACCGCCGGGAAGCAGTCCGCTTACCCTACTTGACCATTTTCCCTCGGATTTTTTGCTCATTGTTGATGAAAGTCATGTAACTCTGCCGCAGGTGCGCGGAATGTATGCAGGTGACAGGGCGAGAAAAACAACACTTATTGATTATGGTTTCCGACTGCCCAGTGCTTATGATAACAGACCGCTGAATTTTGATGAGTTCAATTCTCACATTAATCAGGCGATATATGTCAGTGCTACTCCCGGACAGATTGAACGAGAAAAAACAGATATAATTGTTGAACAGGTTATACGCCCAACGGGACTTGTTGATCCAGAAATTGTTGTGAAATCTACTCAGGGACAGATTGATGACCTCTATTCAGAAATTAACCTCAGAATTGAAAGAGGGGAAAGAGTGCTTATTACAACTCTGACTAAGAAAATGGCAGAAGATTTAACATCGTATTACGAAAATCTCGGTGTGAAGATACGTTATCTCCACCACGATATTGATACAATCGAGCGTATGGAAATAATCAAGGATTTAAGAAGCGGTGTTTTTGATGTTCTTGTTGGAATCAATCTTCTCCGTGAGGGACTTGATATCCCCGAAGTGAGCCTTATCGCCATTCTTGACGCGGATAAGGAGGGATTCCTCAGAAGTGAAACTTCTCTCATTCAGACAATCGGCCGTGCGGCTCGAAATGTCAACGGACAGGTTATTATGTATGCCGACGAAGTAACGGGTTCTATGGAGCGCGCTATAAACGAGACTGAGCGCCGTCGTGCTTTACAGCTTGCGTTCAATGAAAAACACGGAATTGTGCCGAAAACTGTTATAAAGGATATCCGCGATGTTATTGAAATCAGTTCTAAAAATAAAGTCGAAGCAAAGACTAAGAAAAAGAAAATGTCTGCCGCTGAACGTCAAGCACTTATTGACAGGCTGACGGTTGAGATGAAAAATGCAGCTAAAATGCTTGAATTTGAACACGCGGCTTACCTCAGAGATAAGATTCGTGAATTAAAGGGTGAATAATATGATAGAGAAGATAGTAATAAAAGGCGCAAGGGCGAATAATCTGAAAAATATTGACCTTGAACTGCCCCGTGATAAATTTATTGTTATGACGGGACTTTCGGGCTCGGGAAAATCCTCTCTTGCTTTTGATACCATATATGCCGACGGTCAGCGACGTTATGTTGAGAGCCTTTCTTCATATGCACGTATGTTTCTCGGTCAAATGGAAAAGCCCGATGTTGACAGCATTGAGGGGCTTTCTCCTGCTATATCAATTGACCAGAAAACTACATCGAAAAATCCTCGTTCTACTGTTGGTACAATTACGGAGATTTACGATTATCTGCGACTGCTCTATGCGAGAATCGGTATTCCTCATTGTCCCATATGCAACAGAGTGATTGCTCAGCAGACAATTGACCAGATGGTTGACAGAATTATGGAACTGCCTAAGGGAACAAAGGTTCAGCTTCTTGCTCCCATTGCAAGAAACAGAAAGGGACAGTATGTTAAGGAGCTTGAATCTGCTAAGAAATCAGGCTTTGTTCGCGTGCGTATTGACGGCATAATTTACGAGCTTTCAGAGGAAATTAAGCTTGACAAAAATAAAAAACACAATATCGAAATTATTGTTGACAGAATAATCATAAAAGAGGGCATTGAAAGTCGTATAACCGACAGCCTTGAAACAATTTTTAAGCTTACTGAAGGGCTTGCTGTTGCTGATGTAATTGACGGGGAGGAAATCCTATTTTCACGGAATTTTGCCTGTCCTGAGCATAATATAAGTATTGGCGACCTGGAACCTGTAATGTTTTCATTTAATAATCCCGTTGGTGCCTGCCCGAAATGTACCGGTCTGGGTATGTTCCGTCAGATTGATATAAAAGCCATTGTTCCCGATAAGGATTTGTCAATTGCTGAGGGCGCCATATGCGCAAGCGGCTGGAACAGCCTTGATGAAACTTCTATTGCCATGATGTATTATAAGGCAGTTTCAAAGCATTTTGATATACCTCTTGATGTGCCTGTAAAGGAGCTTACAAAGTCACAGCTTGATAAATTCCTTTATGGTACGGGAGATACAAAAATCAAGCTTCACAGACCGAATACGCTTGGCGGCGGCTGGTATATGTCCTCATTTGAGGGAATTATACCAAATCTTGAAAGACGTTACCGCGATACCAACAGCGACTATAGCAAGGCGGCTATTGAGGAGCTTATGATGGAATGTGAATGTTCCGAATGTAAGGGCAGACGACTCCGCCCCGAATATCTTGCGGTGACGGTAGGGGAGAAGAATATCAGCGAAATTACTGATTTCTCTGTGAAAAATTCTCTTGAATTCTTTAACAGCCTTGATTTATCGGAGCAGGAAAAGCTTATCGGTGAGCGTATTATCAAGGAGATTAAGGAGCGTTTAAGCTTTCTTAACAGCGTTGGTCTGGGATATCTTACACTTTCACGCTCTTCTGGTACTCTTTCGGGCGGTGAATCACAGCGAATCCGCCTTGCAACACAGATTGGCTCATCACTGGTGGGTGTGCTTTATATCCTTGACGAGCCAAGTATAGGACTTCATCAACGCGATAACGACAAGCTTATTGCTACGCTGAAACGTCTCAGAGATTTGGGAAATACTCTCATTGTTGTTGAGCATGACGATGATACTATGCTTGCTGCTGATTATATCGTTGATATTGGTCCGGGAGCAGGCGTACATGGCGGAAATGTGGTATTTGCGGGAACTGTTGACAAGCTGATGAAATGCAAAGCTTCAATTACAGGACAGTATCTCAGCGGAAAGAAGAAAATCCCTGTACCGCTGACAAGGCGTGAGGGAAATGGAAAATTCCTCACTGTAAAGGGCGCCACTGAGCATAATCTGAAAAATGTGGACGTTGATATTCCTCTTGGAGAGTTTATCTGCGTTACGGGTGTATCGGGCAGCGGTAAATCCTCACTTGTAAATGAGATTATCCACAAGCACCTTGCTCATAAGCTTAACAGGGCTAAGACGATTGCTGGAGATTTCAAGGAAATGATAGGTCTTGAAAATCTTGATAAGGTTATCTGCATTGACCAATCGCCTATAGGACGCACACCGCGTTCAAATCCTGCCACATATACCGGTGTATTCAACGATATCCGCGAATTGTTTGCTATGACGCCTGACGCAAAGGCAAGAGGATATAACAGCGGGCGTTTCAGCTTCAATGTAAGAGGGGGACGATGTGAAGCCTGCGAGGGTGACGGTATCATCAAAATTGAAATGCATTTCTTACCTGATATTTATGTTCCCTGTGAAGTCTGCAAAGGCAGACGTTATAACCGCGAAACCCTTGAAGTTCACTATAAAGGCAAATCAATTTATGATATCCTTGAAATGACAGTTGATGAGGGTGTGGAGTTTTTTGAACATATCCCAAAAATTGCCCGTAAGCTGAAAACACTTCAAAAAGTCGGTCTGGGATATATTAAAATCGGACAGCCTGCTACTACTCTTTCAGGCGGTGAGGCACAGCGTGTAAAGCTTTCCACTGAGCTTTCAAAACGTGCTACGGGACAGACGATATATATCCTCGACGAGCCCACAACGGGACTTCATACAGCTGATGTTCATATGCTCATTGATGTTTTACAGGAGCTTACAAATCAGGGAAACACTGTCCTTGTTATTGAGCACAATCTCAATGTTATAAAATCTGCGGATTATATAATCGACTTAGGGCCTGAGGGCGGCGACAGCGGCGGTACTATTGTTGCTGTTGGAACTCCAGAGGAAGTTGCGGAATGTGAGAAATCATACACGGGAAAATATCTGAAAAAGTATTTGTGATATATTTCAAATATAGGGGTATCTCTTTGTGCAATATGACAAAGATTTGTTAATATTTGCTAAATTACTTGAAAAATAACTGTGATTGATGTATAATAAAATAGGATAATAAAATCAAGGACTATATCTGCATAGCATGACAGGGTAGTCCGCTTAATATGAAACAATCAAATATATAATGAGAGGAGTGTTTCTTTATGAAGAAAACAGAAAAAACAGCTCTTACGGCGGCTTTGTTTGCTGCAGCTATGCACGTGGGTACAGCAAATTCCGAGCCTGTTGACGCATCTGCTGCATTTTCAGGAAATACAACTACTACAGTTGTAGGCATGGAGAACAAGGAAAGCAGTCAGCCTGCCGTTTTAAAGGACGTTATTACAGAGTTTAAGTCAGAAATGGCTGGTGTATACGGTCCGCCTCCGACAACAACTGTTACAAATGCTGATGAGGAAGATACGCCTGTAACAACTACAACTGAACCTATTCTGCCAGGATTTACAACGGTTTATGGTCCTCCAAGCATGTTTACAACGACTACTCCTAAGGATAAGGATGATGTTGTGACAACTACTACAATAGATAAGGTTATTGCAGAGCTGAAAAATGACGGTCAGCCTGTTTACGGTCCTAAGCCTTTCTATGGCGATGTAAACGACGACGGCAGTACAGATATATATGATATGCTTCTTCTCCGTGAGGAATTTGCAAAGCCTAATCCGAAATACAGTTTCCAAGCTGATGTAAATGGTGATTTCAAGGTGTCTGTAGCTGACCTTGTACTTCTCAATAAATATCTGCTTGGTCAGATTGATGATATTCGCAATCCAGAAGATGATAATGAGGTGGTTAAAACCACAATGAGAACTCAGCCTGCTTACGGTCCTCCTGTGACATATACGACAGCGGCTGATGAGGAAGAGGATGTTGTAACTACTACAATGGATGAGTTTCAGGACGTATATGGACCTCCACCCTCATGGTATACAACCGTTGCTGATGATGAGGAAGATGTTGTAACTACTACAATGGATGAGTTTCAGGACGTATATGGACCTCCGCCCTCATGGTATACAACAACTGTTGACGATTTGGATGACCCTGAGGTAACTACAGCAACAACTTTTGCTCCATTATATGGACCTCCCAGCGTATTTCAATAAGGAGATTAACTGAATGCTTGACGTAAACAAAAAACTTGACCATATGAAAACTATTGAGGCTTATCGTGCAGGACTTATGATTAAGCCTCAGCTCCGCCATTTGTTCCTTGAGCTTACTATGCGCTGCAATGAAAGATGTCTTCACTGCGGAAGCAGCTGTGGTGATGTATTTTCTGAAGAATTGACATTACAGCAGTACTCCAAGTTCCTTGCTGAAATAAAGGGCGATTTTGGAACACAGGATAAAATGCTCTGCATTACCGGCGGTGAGCCGCTTCTCCGCAAGGATTTCTTCGATATTATGGGTGTTGCTCATGACCTCGGCTTTAACTGGGGCATGACAAGTAATGCAACTCTTATTGATAAGCAGGTTGCTAAGGATTTAAAGCGTGTTGGTATGAACACTATTTCCGTTAGTATTGACGGACTTGAAGAAACTCACGACGCTTTCAGACGCACTCCCGGCGGCTATAAAAAGGCTATGGAGGGTATAAATAACCTCCTTGAAGTAGGCGGATTTCAAGCTGTTCAGGTAACCACTGTTGTTACTCACGAGAATATCGGTCAGCTTGATGAGCTTTACAAGATTTTCAATGATATGGATATCGATTCATGGCGAGTTATTAATATTGAACCTATCGGCAGAGCAAAGCAGTATCCGAATCTGCTTCTTACCCCCGATGATTACCGCTATATGTTTGAGTTTATCAGAAATAAGCGTATTGCAGGGGAGCCTGTGTGCTACGGATGCAGTCATTACCTTGGTCTTGAATACGAGCGTGAGGTTCGTGACTGGTATTATCTCTGCGTTGCAGGTACATATATTGCAAGTATTATGGCTAACGGCGATATTACTGCTTGTCTCGATATTGAGCGCCGTTCCGAATTTATCAGAGGAAATATTCTCAAAGACAGATTTAAGGACGTATGGGAGAATAATTTCGATATCTTCCGCAAGGACCTTGCCAACGAGAACGAAAAATGCCGCAACTGCGCTGAAAAGTGCCGTTGTCACGGTGATTCCTATCACAGCTGGGATTTTGATAAGAGTGAGCCTCAGCTTTGCTTTAAGGATATTTTGTTCTAAAACGGTTGATTCCTATGCAGACAAGGGAACTCATAAAGCTTATTGATACAGCTTTGGTTGATATCTGGGAAAACGATATTAAAGATGATTGGGAAAACTGCCGATTACTTAAAGAAGATACTTTGAAAAATGCAATGTATTTTCATTTGAGAACTAAACTTGGTGCGTTGTTTGATTATAATAATATCCGTATTTTCACAGAGTTTTCTAACTGTGAGTTTCAAGGAATGGGCAAAAAAGTCGATATAGTTATTGCTCGTGTGAACTTTAATGCACCTGATACTTTTTTAGGTAATTGTATAAAAGAAACTCTTGCAGTAATAGAGATAAAATTTAAAGCTGGTTTTGCTTCGCATAAGGTTATAGAGCAGGATTTTCAAAAGCTTAGAGAATATGCTGAGGATATCGGTATAGACGCAAAGCTTTATATGGCTACTATCTGGGAGTATGAAGATGACGAAGTTCCGTGGCTTACTGAAACTGAGCCATGGGCGCAAGGAAGATTAACTGAACTTAATGCTTCATATAAAAACGACGGAAGTGGAGACATCCAATTCTACACATACAGACATTAGCCAAAAAGGGTATCGGAACAAATCCGATACCCTTAGTTGTTATATAAACATTGTGCTGATGCCGTGTTCTCGTGCATAGCGTTCCGCTCTGTTGCGGTTTACCTGCTTGAGAATTCGAAGAACAAGTTTGTGGCCTTTCTTGATGTTGGTCTGGTTGTAGTCAACACCCTCAAATTCCGCAATTTTAACGTTGAATATATTTTCACAGCCGAAAAATGCATCGTCGCGAATATCTTTAGTCTGGACGCTCAGCTTTACATCCGTAAGCTTTCCACAGCCGTAAAATGCCCAGCTGCCAATTGATTTAACAGACGGAGGAATGGCGATTTCTTCCAGTGATTTGCACCATGAAAATGCACTTTCGCCGATTGATGTAACGGAATCGCTGATAATGATTTTTTTCAGACCATAGCACTCGGAGAATGCAGCGTTGCCGATAGCTTCAATATTGTCCGATATAACCACGCGATTTAGGTTTCTGCAAGCGTAGAATGAAAGGTCGTTGATTCGCTTAATCTGTGGCGGGAAAATAAGCTTGCGCACTGAACTGCATCTACCGAATGCGCCCTTTGCAATTACTTTGAGCGAATTTGGAAAATCAAGCTCCTTGATTCTCTGACATTTCAGAAATGCATTTTCTCCGATTATTTCCAGATTTTTGGAGAAAGTTATTTCTTCCAGATTTATACAGTGGGCAAATGCAAAACGGTCAACAATTTTTACACCGTCAGACATTATAATTGTTTTTGCCGATTTGTTTCCTCTGAATGCATATTTACCTATTGTTGTGATTGTGTCTGGAATTCGTACAACTTCGTTTGTGCCGAAGTACTTTATAAGAAGTGTGCCGTTTTTGCCAAGAGCCATATTGTTGATATCATCGATTTCGACGCTTTCAACCTGTTCGATATCCTTATCCTTGTAGAGCTCGTCATATTTTTCACGGTTTTTAGCTGATTTGTTGGGCTTTTTATCGTCGTTTTTCTTTTCATTGAAAGCAGAAACCGGAACTTTTACACTGATGTTTTCCTTTTTTTCTTCGCTGGGAAGAATTAATTCAGGCATTTCCTTTTTGTTTTCCCGTTTCATCAGGGCGGAGGAAGCTGAATTTTCCTGTTTTTTCTTCTCGGGAACTTTAAGGTCAGCATCAGGCATTATATTGTTACTTGTTGTCTTGTATTTCTCAGGTTTAGGAGCTTCCTTTGGTTTATCTTCAGCTTTTTTTTCAGGCTTTGGAATATCCTTGCGTTTATCCTCAGCTTTTTTTTCAGGCTTGGGAGTTTCCTTAGGTTTATCCTCGGTCTTTTTTTCAGATTTGGGAGTTTCCTTTGGTTTATCTTCAGTCTTATTTTCAGGTTTGGGAGTTTCCTTAGGTTTATCCTCGGTCTTTTTTTCAGATTTGGGAGTTTCCTTAGGTTTATCCTCGGCCTTTTTTTCAGTTTTGGGAGCTTCCTTGGGCTTTTTCTCAGCTTTTTTTTCAGGCTTGGGAGTTTCCTTAGGTTTATCCTCATTCTTATTTTCAGATTTGGGAGCTTCCTTGGGCTTTTTCTCAGCTTTTTTTTCAGGCTTAGGAGTTTCCTTTGGTTTATCCTCAGTCTTTTTTTCAGTTTTGGGAGTTTCCTTGGGCTTTTCCTCGACCTTTTTTTCGGCTTTGTGAGGGTTAGGGAGCTTTTCGGTGGTTTTTTTTTCGGGATTGAGCGTACTTGCAGGAACGTTTACGGCTGCTTCATTCTTTATATCGGAAGCGTTTGCCTTACGTACCCTTACAACTTTGTTTACCTTCATTTTGTATACACCTCGTAGGGTTGAATTTTAATAAATAATGAATACATCTCTATAATTATAGCATATTTCAGATAAAAATGCAAGAAAATATTTACAATAATAAGTAATTTTGTAATATATCACCAAATGAGACGGTTTATTTGTCTAATTTGCCAATTGGATAAATAATTTAATTGTAATATACATTTATAAAATCTAATCCCTATTGCTTTTGTTCAATAGGGATTAGATTTAAGAAATCTCTGAAAAGTTAAATCAATAAGTTTCACTTCTAAGATATTTTGATTTTTTTTCTCGCTTTGTTTCGTACATTTTCTTGTCCGCTTCTGTTACAAATCTGAATAAATCTTCTTCAACTTTCGGAACAGCAATGACATATCCTGTAGAAGCTGACAGGCAATATCTGTGTTTCAATGTATTAGTTTTGTTGTACATACGGATATTTTCCTGAATATTTGCAGTTAAAGTCTGAGCGTCTTTATCGTTATAATCGGCGGCGAATACGATAAATTCATCTCCGCCAAAACGACAATAAATCTCATTATTTTTACAGGTTTTATCAAGTATGCTTGCAATTGCGCGGATTGCTTCATCACCTACGGCATGACCAAATGTATCATTTATTACTTTCAGACCGTCGAGGTCAATGAACATGAGCATGACGTTTCGGGAATTTTTTGCACATTCTCTGAAAATATCATTGGTAGCATTGACAAAACCGTTGCGGTTGTAGATACCTGAAAAGGTATCCTGTATATAAAGATTTTTCAGCTTTCTTACGGCACAATCCAAGGCGTTGATTTTTCTGATATTTTCAAGTGAATTGTTTATCGTAATGCACCAAGCCTGAAAAAGAGCGTTGTATAGAGAAAGAGGACAATTATTAATAGCAAGATATCCCAGACAACGTTGACGGAAATGGAGCGGAACAATAAAGTAAAACTTTGAATTGTGAGATTTATCTGAGAAATCTGGCAAAAGTTCATCGAGGTTTATATTTACATTTTCTTTGAATTCACCATTGCAGTATGCGATAGGTACAATTATATCATTTTCATAGCTTTCAGGAATTTGTTCTTTTTCAGAAATGTCTGCAACAATATCATTCGAGTGAAAGTCCCAGTTTTTATTGAGGCAGAAATAAAATTCCTCTGGATTTATGAATGATACAAATTTCTTCAGATATCCTATGTATTCAGAAAAATTATCAGCTCCGTTTAGGTCGCATGCCAGACTGTTAAAAAGAGACATATAGTGGTTGTTTGATTCTATACGGTTAAAATTGGCTATATTAGCCTCTTTGTATGCAATTGCCTTGTGAGTCACACATTTTTCACATCCGCAGCTTTCTGTGAATTTAGCAGACATATTTAGCATCATGCTTTCATCCTGCGATATATTATTAAATTTATTGTGAAGCATTTTGCATGCAAGCTCTCCTGAACGAACAAGAGGACGTTTTACAGAGGTGAGTTCAACTCTGAGATTGTTTCTGTCGAAAACATCATCAAATCCTGATACGGCTATATCATCTGGAATTTTTATACCTGCACTGTGAAGTTTATTTACAGCAGAAACTGCCATAACATCGTTAGCACAGATTATAACTTGAGGCAAATCCTGTCCGCTTCTGAGAAAGAAATCAACAGCTTCTCTGCCTGAATCACTGCGGAAATCACCATAAAATATGCGGTCGGGTTCAATCTCAAGACCGTATTTATCGAGAACTTCAAGAAAAGCGTTTAATCTATCTGCGCTTTCAGGATTGTCAGTTGGACCTGATATATAGTTGAATTTAGTAAATTTATGCACATTTATGAAATGTTCAGTTATCTCTTTCATTGCAGAACGATTGTCAATTCCGATATGTATTAGCCCCTCCACATCGTTATCCATACTAACAGCAGGAATACCTGCATTTTTTATACGAGCAAGTATATCGTCTACAACAGGCTGACAATCTATTGTATTTGTGAGAAGTATAGCACCGTCAAAATTATTGAAATCAGGAAGTTTGAAAATATTCATTTCCCCTGCATCATGGCTTCTGTTATCTTTCATGCCCGTGAATGATACAAATATATAGCAATCAAGATTGTATTTTGCGGCAGCTGATTGTATTCCGTTGAGTATACTGCTCTGATATGTTTCATCTATTCCTGCAACGATAACAGCAATTTTTCTGTTCATTAATAAATTCACCCCCTATATTTAAGAATGAAATGAATTATAAATAATTCACAATAAAAAAACACATCAACATAACATCTATAAATATTATACAACAAATAAACGAAAAAATCAATAGTTTTTGCAATTTTAATTTCTTTAACAATATTAATATTCAATTCATTAAAATATACGAAAAGTAGAATGTGTGCAAATTTTCACAGGCGTTTCCTTGCTTTTGTTTATTGTGCGAATTGCTTTAAAATCCAAAAAAAATATGACGAAATTCAATAAAATTCGTCATTTAGCCGAAATTCAACAAAGCCGCTTTGTCAATATTGACAAAAGACAAAAATATGTTATACTATTAAGTAGGGAATGTTTGAATTATAGGATTTTTCGGAAACGGAGCGACATAAATGAGAAATATTTGGCATGATATAAACCCAAAAAGAATTAATCCGGATACTTTTTATGCTGTGATAGAAATCAGCAAAGGAAGCAAAATAAAATATGAGCTTGATAAGGAAACGGGTTTTATTAAAATGGATCGTATTCTTCACACATCAACTCATTATCCTGCAAACTATGGATTTATTCCCCGCACTTTTTCCGACGACAGTGACCCTTTGGATGTTCTTGTTCTGTGTTCGGAAAAGCTTATGCCGCTTACGTTGGTAAAATGCTATCCTATCGGCGTTATGCGCATGATGGACAATGGTCGTGAGGATAACAAAATTATAGCAGTTCCCGTAGATGACCCGAATTATAATATGTACAAGGATATAGACGAGCTTCCGAAGCATATTTTTGATGAAATGCGTCATTTCTTCACTGTGTACAAGGAACTGGAAAGCAAGACTACCGTTGTAAATGAGTTTGGTCATGTCAAATCGGCTAAGAAGATTATAGCTAAAGATATCGAAAGCTATATAGAGAATTTCTGTAAGTAGAGTGAGTCTCTAAAGGTTGTAAGACGGATTTATGCAAATGTGTCATGAACCGTCCGAAAATATAAGTGGTTCTCTAAAAACCGAAACACGTGCGGAATTTCGTATATGACAAATATCAGTTGCAAGGCGAAAAACCGCAGTAATACTTGATGTATTGCAAGGTTTGGCGACGCAGTAAATGATATTTGTCATAGAAAGTTCGCCGTGAGGGAGGTTTTTAGAGGTTCCCATAAGATAATTAATTAAAGAGGAGTTATTACGTATGTCACCATTCGGAGGAAATTTATTCAGCAGTGAGATCAGCGCTGCACCTATCGGAATCATCGCTATGAGCAGTATCACTGAGCTTGGCACCAAGATTAACGATTACCTTGTTGATTGGTCAAAAGCGGCAGGATACGAGGATGACAGCTTCCTTATTGAAGCAGAATGTCCACGTTTCTCATCAGGCGACGGTAAGGGACTTATAAAGTCTACTGTACGCGGTAAGGATTTGTTCATTATCGTTGATGTAGGTAACTACAACGTAAAGTACAATTATTTTGGTATGGAAAATGCAATGTCCCCCGATGACCATTTCCAGGATTTAAAGCGTATAATTCAGGCTGCATCCGGTAAGGCTAACCGTATCAATGTTATTATGCCTATCCTTTATGGCGGTCGTCAGCATCGCAGAAGCTATCGTGAATCTCTTGACTGTGCTTGTGCATTGCAGGAACTGGAGGCTATGGGAGTATCAAATATCGTAACATTTGACGCTCATGACCCAAGAGTTCAGAACGCTGTTCCGCTTATGGGATTTGATAATGTTATGCCTACATATCAGGTTCTCAAGTGTCTCCTCCGTGATATTAAGGATATTGACCTTTCAAAGGACAAGTTCATGGTTGTTTCTCCCGATGAGGGCGCACTCAACAGAAATATGTACTACGCTTCTGTTCTTGGTGTTGATATGGGTATGTTTTATAAGAGACGTGATTACTCTACAATCGTAAACGGAAGAAATCCCATTGTTGCTCATGAGTATCTCGGAAATCCCGTTGAGGGCAAGGATATTTTCGTTGCTGACGATATTATTTCATCTGGCGAATCCATGCTTGACCTTGCATACAATCTCAAGAAGAAAAAAGCAAACAGAATCTTCACATATGCTACATATACTATCTTCACAAACGGACTTGAAAAGTTTGATAAGGCATATGAAGAGGGTATAATCAGTGGCGTTCTCGGTACAAACCTTACATACCGTTCACCCGAGCTTCTCAGCAGACCTTGGTTCCATGAAGTTGATGTTGCTAAGTATATCGCATACTTTATTGAAGCTATCAATCATGATGTATCTATCAGCAAAATTCTTGATCCCCATGCAAAGATTGAGGCACTTCTGAAAAACAGAAAGTAATAAATAATAAAAATCGAGGATTCCAGATATGAAATCCTCGATTTTTTATTTGTTGTCTGTTATTGTGAATTCGCCGTTTAATCCGAAAATACATTCTTGAATTATCTGTGATATGTTTGAAATTGATTTTTTACAATCATCTTTTATCCATTCGTTCACAACGGCATTTATACCGCTTAAATAATAGCGCATTACATATTTTCTATCCTCTGTTGGATAATGAAATCGTTCAAGGATAGGGTCAAATATATTTTGATGCATTTTTGCGAATATTTTTTCAAACCCAAATTCTTTTGAATTAGATATTGCAGTTAAAAAAATCCGGCGATTTTCTTTTATAAATGATAAGTATGGATTCAAATAATCTTCTGTAATGTAGTTTAATTGAGACAATTTCGAGTGTGAAAAGTTTTGGATATCAACAGTAAAATATGAAAGAAAGCTGTTTAGTATATACTGCATTGCTTCATTAAGTAATTCGCAGGTATTTTCATAATGAAGATAAAATGTTGAGCGATTGACATGAGCTTCCCTGCATATTTCGCTTATTGTTATATACTCAAAAGATTTTCTTTCAAGCAGAGAAATAAGAGCTTTATCCATTTTTATTGCAGTATTAAAATATTTACTTTCTGACTTATTCACGGAGAACCTCTTCTTATTGTTCACTTATCTGTTTTGCAAGTTCAACTATTTCAAAGGCATATTTTGACTTGCATTTTTCAAGATATTTTTTGTATATGGGATAATTTACACCGCAGCCGATAAAACCAATGATGCCAATGATTATTCCCGCAACAACAGCGCCTGTACCGCTGCCTATAACCTGCATTGCGAGACACATACCTGTACCGACAATAAGTGAAGAAATTATACCTAATGTGTAAGTGAATATAGTTGCAGGGAGTTTGGCTTTTCTGTCAAGTTTTTTCAAAGCTACGATTTTTGAACTGCCTTTTGATACATAATCCTTTGCAATTGATTCCGCTAAAATCTTATCTGTGTTCATATTGAGAACCTCCTGTTTATTCCCATAAGGGATTTTTATTACAATATCAGTATAACATAACAGGTGTGGAAAAGGAACAACAAGATATGCGTAAAATGTTGTTTTTATAATTGTATATCTTACTTATCTTTATATGCAGGCAGACGATATTTCTTTTTATATTCATTTGGCGTCATGCCCATAATTTTTTTGAATATTTTTATAAAATAGCTCTGGGAGCTGAAACAAAGGAGACTGCTGATTTCAAGATCTGAATAATCGGAATAACGGAGAAGTCCCGTTGCTTCTTCAATTTTGCGTCGATTGACATATTCCGAAAAGGTCATGCCCGTTTCCGATTTAAACAGCCTTGACAGATACGCTGGAGTAATATGCAGTGCCTGAGCCGCTTCCTCTATAAGTACACGGCTGTGAAGGTGCTCGCTTATGTATTCAACTGCGCGGAGTATACGCTTTGAATAAAGCCTGCTGCTGCGAAGTATGCGCATTTGCCTTGTGTACTCCTCAATCATTTCATCATGAACTGACCGCACATCCACAATAGATGTACATTCGTCGGCACGGTTTATATACACATCACTGAGGCTGTATGCTTGTTCGGGTGTCATTCCGCTGCCAACGCAGAATCGGGCTATAAGTGCTGTGGATATTGTAAAATGATATTTCATATTCTGCAAGGGGTTACGGCTTAATGTGCCGCAGCCCTCGCAGAATAAAGGTTCTGCAAACATTTTGACAAATTCCATATTTCCTGAGCAGATACTCTCATAAAACGCCATTTCTCTGTCAAAAGGAGCATACTCAAAATCCTCTTCACGATGACTGAAAAAATGAGATACAACATTATTATCGCGGTTTTCTGACATTTGCGGCTCTCCTTTCGCTTTTTATGTATTATACCACATATTCGGGAATTTGTCCAGTAAATTTTATGATTGCTCGCTTATCCATATAGATGCGCGCTTTTGTATATTCTCAATTGTTGTATCAATGTCATGTTCACCAGCAAAATATGCAAAATTTTCTTCCTGAATAATTTGTGATACAGATGAATCGCTTCGGGTTTCCCAACGAGTTACCGTTTCGATATATCGACGAAGTTTGTCTGCATCTTCTAACGTGGGAAATACAGGTTCAAATAATTCATCATCAGGTGTCATATACATTTCATCAGGCTGACGGTATTTCTGTGCAGCTATATCTTCTGCCATTTGGTCAAAAGCCTGATTGTTAATACATAATCCGAATTCTGCTGACCATACAGGCTGGTCACCATATAAATCAGGGTATATATAATATTCAATTACGTTTTCAAGCTGTCCCTCTTTTGTCAGAAAACTGCGTATAAACTGCCACGCCCCCTCTTGCCTTTCGGGAGAAGATTTAGCACTGATTGAATACATAAATCCTGGAGCACTAAAGAATGCTCCGTCGCCGTTTTCTGACGGGAAACCGACGTGTGTAATTTCACTATTACTAAAACTTAATGACTGCATCATTGAGTCTATTGTGGATTCATATACAAATCTTGGAACATCATAATCATAGTCTGTTTTCTCTCCATTATTACTTGGGAAATTACCACAAAATTCGAGCATTTTTCTGTAATCTGGAGAATCAAAATGTACCTCTGCATTATCGTAATCAATAAATGTATCAAGGTTTCCTCTTAAAACGGTGTAATATATATTTTCCGCATAGCGTGAACCGTTTACTGTCGCATTATCAGGCATATTACCCCAATGCTCAGCAAATTCATCAAATGTCCAGTTTTCTTTCGTGCCTACATATTTACTATCACCATAAAGAGTGTTTATCTGAAAATAAGCGGGCAGAGTGTAAAGGCAACCGTCATTTTCGAGAACTTCGAGAACGTGGTTGTTTAGTGTCAATTTGTTCACTTCGGGGTCATTTTCCATAAACTGATATAAATCAGCATAAGCTCCTTTATTGGCAAGGATTCCATAGTAAGATTCATTCGCAAATGTGCCGTTACATATTATGTCAATCTCATCGGTATTCATTATCTTTTGAAGTATTGCCATATCTTTATATTTCCATTCTTCTGCTGTGTATGTAATTATGTTTCCGTTTTCATCATAATCTGATTCTGTATCTACCAATTTTATTCTATACCCATTGTCAGCCTCATTAAACTTATCAACTGCATCTTTGTACGCATCTTCATTAAAAGCGTCAATCGCCATAGTTATAACAATGTCGTCTTTGGGTTCTGTCGTTACTGCTGTGTCAGAAATGCTTTCTGATACAGTTACGTTTCCTTTTACTTCGCTGCATGAAACAGCGGACAGCATTAGTGCAGTCAACATAATAATTGTCTTTTTAAATGTCATTTTCATCAGCTCTCCTTACGCTTTTTCGCTTACCATAATAGACGCACGGTTCTGTATATGGTCAATGGTTGTGTCAATGTCCTGTCCTCCGCCAAGATATGCGAGTATTTCCTCGTTGACTATTTCCCAAAGAGGTCTGTCCAATTCGGTGTCAATTCGATTTATTGAATCAACGTATTTTTCGATAACCTCACAGTCCTCCATAGTGGGAAGCGGAGTTTCAAATGTTTCGCCCTTATTTTCATAAGTAGGGTTAGAATATTCCCCTTTGCAGATTCTCTCAGCTGTTGTATGCCGAGCATTGTTATTAATACAGAAACCGCCCTCTGCTGAATAACTCACAACTTTTTCGCCGTTTATATATTGTTCGTACTTCTGCACAACATGATTCTGTTGATACTCCTCTGTATAAAATTGTCTGATATATTCCCATGCGGCACTCTGTTTTTCTTTTGAGGAATGTGAACATATTGAATATTCACCGTTTGTACTGATATATGAGCCTTGTCCGTCAGAATCGGGATAGCCTACTAAAGTGTATTCACCGTCTTTTATGTGAGAAACTAATGCTTCATTAGAATTGCTGTCCTTATAGCAAAAAAGTGATGTGTTAAAACCTGTTACATCATATACAGATACAAAATCAGGAGCATTGTAATCAAGTTCTGATTTTTCTCCGTGATTGCTTTCAAAGTTTCCGCAAAATTCAAGCAATTTACGGAAATCATGAGAATCAAAATGCACCTCGGCTTTCGTATAATCGACATATGAAGTAAGATTTGATCTCAGAATAGTATAATAAATGTTTTCTGCATTACGGCTTCCGTTTATGGTTGTATTATCGGGCATTTTGTCCCAATGTTCAAGAAATTCCTCGACAGTCCAGTTTTGTTTGCTGCCCACATATTCTTTTTTCCCTATCATTGTATGAACTTTATAGGAATAGGGCAAACTATAAAGATGCCCGTCTGTCTTGCATAGTTCGAGAACGTGCTTGTTCATCAGTTCGGGATTCACATCGGGATCGTCTTTCATAAATTCATAAAGATCGACAAACGCTCCCTTGTTTTTGAGTATCTCGTAATAAGCAGGATTATTGAATGAAAAAGCCCCCACAATGTCAATATCGTCCTTATTAATTATCCTCTGTATCAAATCAAAGTCCTGCTTTTTATGTTCCTCTGTTGTGTATATCAGAGGATCGCCGTTGTCATCAAGGCGAGAACGACTTGCAACATATTCAATGCGATAACCATTATCGGCATTGTTGAACTCATCAAATTCATCGGGTTCAGGCTCAACTGCTAAAGCAATTGTTATTACAATATCATCTTTCTTCGCTGTTGTCTGCTCTGTACAGGAAATATTTTCAGATACAGATACGTTTCCCTTTACTTCGCTGCACGAAACCGTTGTAAGCATTAATGCAGTTATACAAATTAATGTCTTTTTTAATGTCACTTTCATAATCTTCTCCTTTTGTCTCTTTTGGGAAACACCGCACAAGACGAAAATCCTGTGCGGTGTTTATTAGTATTTGTCTTTTTAAAAGCATTAGCTGTTAATTCTGATTTCTTTCAGCTTGCTGTTGTTCCTTTATCTTTTCAATTTCCTTTTGATATTCTTCATATTCCTGTTTTGCTATTTCTTCTTTTTCTTTTATCTTCTGATGAGCGAGTTCTGCAAGTTCCTGCTGCTCAGCCATACGTGCTTTGAAGATTTCTTCCTGTTCTTCCTCTGAAACGAGTATGTCGTCTTCAGAATATACCACTTTAGAGCTGTTGATATTGTAATAAGTTTTAATTTTAACATCTTCATCAATACTGAATACTGAAACAGGGAGGTAGATTTTCAGACTTAGCAGAGCCTCAATATCTGACGGTACAGGAATTGTTTTTAAATAACTGCTATATCTATAATCTGTAACTGTAAAAATGTCTTCTTTGATGTCAGGCAGTTCTTCGTCATATACAAATGGATATATATATGTGAGATCAGTTCTTTCAGCATCAGCCAATGCAAGACTGCCGAATATATCCATTCTTGTAAAATGAGATTCGGAGATTTCCGGATATGAAGAATTGCCGTTGAAATATACGGAATTTTTCCACATATTATCTCGTGAATAATTTTTAGAACCGTTGTTATGAATTAAAATATCATAGAAATATAATGAATTATCCTTATGTCCAAAAATTATTTCGCTTGATTGCTTTTTAAGTCCGCCTTGTTCGTCCTTTGTGAGTACAGTATTGCTGAATGAAGCAACAGAAACATTATTACGCTCACTGTCGACAATGTTGTCTCTGTCATTGCTGTCAAAGTATATCTCTGCTGCCGTTTCCGCAGAATTGAGATATGGAACTGTGGTGTCGATACCTGATGTCATATCCTCAGCTGTAAATTTGTATTTTGATTCTGCCGCTGCTATGATGTTCTTTTCCGTGTAAATGCCGTCGTATAAAACGGCATACATCTGCGTCGTTTCAATTCCGTCAATTTGCTTGGTAAAAAGTCTTACATTTGCATCCTCTTTATTACAGTCTTCAAATGGACAGCAGAAAAGGGGAGTGACAAGCACATCGTTTTCAATGTAATACTTCAGCGGAACATCAATGTAAATATACGTGCCGCTTTCAAGCTCTGTTTCAAGTTCCTCCATAATCACGGGAAATTTGTTTTCCCCGTCGGTTACTTTGGAAAACATACGTCTGACAAAGTTGGTCTGAGGAATCACAGCAATACCTATGGCTGCTGCAACTGCTGTAGCAGTCCATTTCAGAATCTTCGGGACGTTTGATCTGCCCGTAATATTTTCCAGTCCGCTTACTGTAAATTCATCATCTGAAAAGCCGAAATGCTCCTCTGCAAATACCTGTGCGGAAATTCTGTCAAAGCAGTCAACAGAGTCAGAAAGTTTATTCATTTTTTCTTTGAGGATTTTTTCAACATTGGTTGAATCCGTATTTATGATTTTTTTATCCTTCACTGTTTACACCTGCCTTTTCCTTTAAAATTGCTATTGCCTTGTTGTATCTTGATTTAACTGTAGTTTCTGGAGTTTTAACAATCTTAGCTATTTTTTTAAAAGGAAGCTCGCAGATGCATCTTAACGTTACGATTTCCTTTTGCTTTTCACTCAGATTGAGAAAAAGCTCCTTTATATAAATACTGTTTTCAACAGTATGGTCAGCTACGCCGTAGTATTCCGAAACAAATGTCTCATCGTCATTACGATGCTGACGACGCAGCTCATGGGCAACGTTGCGTGCAATAGTGATGATATAGCCTACTCCGTCGCCTTTCTTCGGATCAAAATTTTTAACCAGTGCGAGTCTTATAAAGGTTTCTGCAACACAGTCCTCTGAAAGTTGATAATCCGAAGTTATACTGAATCCAATGGCAAAGACGCTTCTTTTAAACATCTTGTATAGTTTTTCGAGACTATCCTTTGAGTATGAACAGCTGAGTATCAGATTGTTTACATCTACAGATTCTTTGTTGGTATTGTTGCTGTTTTCCTGCAAGATACTAAGAATGGCGTCCTCACCTCCTTGTTTGAAAATGTATGGAGCCCACCACAAGCTCCTGTACCGATTGGCTGAAAAGGGAATTTTACTCCCTGTGAAAGCTTTCATATATAAGTGTAAAAAACAGGGCTAAAAGACGAAATTTTCACATAAAATATTTTGAAATTGGTTAGGACTCGCAAACTTCAAGTTTAACACAGACCATGAATCTTTGTATACAGCCGTATATTGCAAATATATGCGATTTAATGTGATAAAGCGAAGTTGTATATATCTGCAGCAATTATTTTTATTTTTTAGTATTTCTGTAAACTTAGGTTTACAGAATGTGATAGTTTGATAGTTCTGATATTCTTCTCCGATAATTAATTATACCATAAAATCCGTGATATATCAAGGATAACTAAAATGTTCATGTAAATTTCACATGAATTTTTTTAAATGGTATTTACATTTGATATTATATATGTTATAATAAACTAAGATAATTTTGCATAGAATTTATATATTGCGTGTTGATGTATTCAGTTGAAAATAGCTAAACATTTGAAAGGAAGTGAAATATATGCAGCCAATTAAACTTATTGGAGTTTGTCTTTCGACTATTCACGAAGAAGACCGTTTTAATTTTATAACCGAGCTGAATAAGTATGCTGTCAGAAATAATTTCAGACTGCTTGTTTTCAATTCCTGCGCTGATATGTACGAACAAAGTCCCGAAAGCAATGAGGGTGCTTCCGCGGTATTCAGACTTATACCCTATGAAAAATTGTCTGCACTTATTGTATTTCCTAATATAATTTACGCCCCTGTTATAGTAGAGGAAATAATTGAAAATTGCAGAATACATAATGTGCATCTGATTTCAATGGACAAGCAGGTTGGTGACATTACATTTTCCTTTAATAATTCCAATGTTTTTGAAAAGCTGTGCTGCCATGTTATCGAAGAACATGGTGCAAGAAAATTATTCCTTATGGCAGGCTTTGAAAATAACGTCTATTCTAATGAGCGTATTGACGCATTCCGCAGAGCGTTGGAAAAAAATAATATTCCCTTTGAACAAAAAAATATTGGTTATGGATGCTTCTGGGAACAGCCTGCCATTGCGGTTCTTAAAAGGTGGTTTATAGAAGAAAAAAGAGAAATCCCCGACGCCATAATATGTGCCAATGACCTTATGGCGATTACTGTCAGTGATTTTCTGCAGTCTATGGGTGTGAAAATTCCCGATGATTGTATTGTTACAGGCTTTGACGGTATAAAGCAAGTTGAATATCTTCCGCCGAAAATTACAACGTGTAAACAGGATTTTGACAAAATGGGCAGCATTATTATAGATACAATAATGAGGCTTGAAAATGGAGAGGATATAAAGGGATTCTTTACAGTTGATTTCAATATCATTTATTCTCAGTCCTGCGGCTGCGAACCTATTGATTACAGAAATGTTTCGGATTCCATACGTGCACTGATGTCAAGTTTAAGATATTCTGACGAACGACAGAAAATGATATGCCGTACTCAGACTTCATTGCCGAATATTTCAGATATAAATTATCTGCCGCGAATTCTTGTAAAACGATTCAAATTCAATACCTGCGTTTTTGCACTTAATGACAGCGTTTTCAGTCCACCTGATTTTGGAAGTTATTATAAGCAGAAAAAAGGATTCAGCAGTCAGATAGATATACTTTATCATTGTTATGATAAAAAAGAGTATGAAAGATGCAGAATTCCCCTGAATAATCTTTTTCCACGAGCTGACAAGCTTTTAACAGGTACTAATCCCATTGTTGTATGCTGTTCTCATTTCACAAATATGGTAATGGGATATTGTATATTCCAGCCTGAAATTGATATTGATGAATACGAAAAAATGCATACCATGATGGTTACAATAGCTTCTGCTCTTGGAAATTTTCACAGCAGAGTTCAGATTAAGAGCATGAATGAAGAGTTACAGAAGCTTTCTCAGCGTGATTACATGACAGGGCTTTTTAATCGCAGAGGATTTTTTGAAAGAATTGAAAAACTTATATCCGACGGTGAGTATATTGGTTCAACACTGCTGCTTATTTCTGCGGATTTAGACAGCCTTAAATATATAAATGATACTTTTGGGCATTCTGAGGGTGACAATGCTATAATTACTGTTGGAAACGCTCTTGTAAGCAGTTCGCTTCACAGCCGTCTTTGCGCGAGATTCGGCGGTGATGAATTCTGTGTGGCAATTCTTGTACGCAATGTGAATCCTGAAAATGTCTATGCTGATTTCAAAAATCGTTTTCTTGAAGCTCTTGAGGAATACAACAGCAATTCGGATAAACCTTACCGAGTAAGGGCAAGTATCGGCTGTTCATATGCTTTGATTGATGGTACAATTGACCTTGAAAATATGATAAGCAGGGCAGATGAAAAGATGTACGAATACAAATCAGCCCATAAACAGCCCATAAAAGCCAAAAGAGAAGCGGCGCTAATGGTATAAATTTATACAGCATTGTACCGAATTGTACAATGCTGTAATTTTATTAAAGAGGTAAAAAATATATGAAAAAACATTACAGAAGAATAATTTCAGCAGTTTCAGTCGCAGGAGTAATGAGTTCAGCGGTTGTATTTCCGATATCTGCGGAAGAAGTGGTTCTGGCTGACAGTGGTATAAACTATACTGAGGTTGTGGAGACAATTTCAAATCCTGCCGCAGGTTACAGTTCTACAGTATGGCCGACCTGCAAGCCGGGAAGTACTCCTGTATACAATCCTACGGCTAATCTTGTGCTTTTTTTTATAGATATAGGCGAATTTTCAAGCGGTGTAAACGGTACATACCATGATGATGGCACATATATCGAGGGTACGGATTACGACCTCGACGAAGCATTTTTCAAGGCATGGGACGAAACATTCAGCAATTGCCGCAAAAATGGCTGTATGATAGCCATGCGTTTCCGATATGATGATTTAGGAAAGGATAATCCTGAGCCTGCAAGTTTTGAGCAGGTATTGCATCATATCGAACAGATTAAAGAAAGCGGACTGCTTGAAAAATATGCGGATATCATTGCTTTTGTTGAAGCTGGACTTGTAGGCAAATGGGGAGAAATGCACGGCGGAAAATATGTTACTGTTGATTATAAAGCAAAAGTATTGGAAGCAATGCTGCAGGCAGTTCCAGCGCCAATTCCCGTAACTGTGAGAACTCCCGATATTTTTGCAGAATGGATAGGAATTGAGCGTAAGGAGCTCAATAATTTCGAATTAATAGACAGTATAACTGAAAGCGAATATTCCGATACTATACAGGAAAACAAGGACAGAGTCGGTCTTTTCAACGACGGCTATATGGGAAGTATCAACGACCTCGGCACTTTCTCAAACCGTGAAATCGAAACTGACTGGATTAATCATCAGACGATTACTTCATATTATGGCGGAGAATTTTCAGGAGCACACGATTATGCACAATCATTTGATACATATCTGCCTGAAAATGCAATTCCTGAAATGTACAAAACTCATCTCAGCTACATAAATTCAAATATTTTCCCGTTCTACAAGGATTTTGTTTTCACAGAGGAATACAGCGTTGAGGGTGTGGATAATTCTGCATATTATGGTCAGAATGTTTTTCAGTTTATCCGCGACCATATAGGCTACAGATTTGTAATACGAGATTCTAAGCTTACTCCGAAAACTGAACAAGGCGGAAATGTTACGGTGAATTTCTCAATTGAAAATACGGGATTTGCCAATGTTATTCCCTCAGTGCAGTCTTATGTTGTTCTTGAAAAGGACGGAATATTTGCCTATGCTGAAGCTGATACGGACTGCCGCAAATGGAATTCATGCGAAACTGTTGAAAATACACTTGATATAAAGCTTCCGGATAATATACCTGCTGGTGAGTGGAATGTTATGTTAAAATTAAGTATGGGAACTTCACCCTCACTTAATAATATGACAGGGCGCAGTATACGTTTTGCCAATGAAAGCGTGTGGGATTCTGCAATAGGCGCAAATTATCTTGGAACTGTAACAGTTACAGAATCAGAAAAAAAGGGAACTGATAATTCCCTTAAAGCAAAGAAAAGTGCTGATAATACGCCTGTTCAGTACTATTCCATGAATGGTAAAACAGTTATTGACGGCATAAAATCATCGCCATTGGAATGGACGGAGGATATGTTAGTTGCTGAAAATGAAAATGGTCTTAAACTGTATTCTAAGGCTGATGATAAATATTTTTATGTAATGAGTAATGCAAAGCAGAATGCAGATGCACCTGTTTATAACTTACAGCTGCGGAATAATGGGGAATTTTATTGGATTTATTACGTCTGCAATGGTTTTGTATACTTCAATCACGACAGTTACGACGGCAGTCAATGCAAATGGAGTGATAATATGGTGGAATTCAGAATTCCTCTTGAAGTTATGGGACTTAAAGCAGGTCAGGAAATAACTGATTTGAGAATATCCATGCAGGACAGCGGAAATGATTGGGCGGTAATGAGCGATATAAAAGCCGCTTCATCTTTTGTTGATTCGGATTTTTTTGTAATATCACAATATACACAGGTAAGATTAAACAAGGGAGACAGCTATAATTATACAGTTATGTCGGAAACTGAGGGAGATACAAAGTACGAATGGAGCAGAAACGGTAAAATCCTTCCTGATTTCACAGCTGAAACAATAGAATTAAGTGATATATCCGCAGATGATGAGGGCGAATATTCCGTAAAAATCACATCGTTGGCAGGAGTTGAGAAGACAGTAAATGCATTTGGAATTACACTTGCTGACGATGCCGCAGAATACAAGGCAGGGGATGCCAACTGCGACGGAAAAGTTACTATTGCCGATGCAACGGCAATACTCCAGTCAGTAGGAAATAATGATAAATACGGGCTTTCGGAGCAGGGCACACTCAATGGAGACGTTGACGGCTCTGAGGGAATAACAGCCGCAGATGCTATCGTAATTCGGAAAGTAGACGCAGGGCTTGTGGATATATCACAGATTCCGCTGAAATTTGCATAACAGATATGGGGGGTGTAAAAAAACTCCCCAAAACACAATATCTTTCAAAAATAGCCGCACAGAAACAACGATTCTACGTTGTTCTCCTGTGCGGCTATTTCTATTATACCGAGTTATTTTACAGCGCCTCAGTCTGTCGAAAAAGTATGTCGTAGGGGTCGATACCCACATCGATCCGGGCTGATGTAGGCATTAGCCCCTACAAAACGGCTATTCTACGTTATACGATGTAGGGTCACGGCGTGCCGTGACCGCAATTTCGGAACGAAATTCACGTTTTTCGACAATCTCGCCTCATTGAGTTTTCTCAATGGGGTTTTGACATTTTTCACCATTATCCGTCATATAATTAGCTATCTTAATAATTATACAGGACGGTGTGTGATATGTTATTTGAAATATTAAAGAATCTGCTGTTTTTCGTTCTGCATGTTGAAAACAACAATATCTTTCCAAAACCCCTTTCAAAAGCAAAGGAACTTGAATGTTTTGAAAAAATGTCAGCAGGGGACAGGGCGGCAAGAAATATGCTTATTGAGCATAATTTGAGACTTGTTGCTCATATTGTAAAAAAATACGCTCAGTCACCCTCGGAACAGGATGAGCTTATTTCAATTGGCACAATAGGACTTATAAAGGCTGTTTCAACCTTTGACTATACAAAAGGTGCGAAATTTGCAACATACGCCAGCAGATGTATTGAAAACGAAATACTCATGAATTTCCGTGCGACAAAAAAATCCTCCGGTGATGTTTACCTCGGAGACCCTGTTGAAACAGATAAGGACGGCAATTCTATGACACTTATTGACCTTGTTGACGACGGAATTGATATACATGAGCAGGTTGAACTGAAAATCCGTTCGAAAGAGCTGTACACATTTCTTGAAAAGTGTCTTGATAAACGTGAGCTTGAATTAATTGTATACCGTTATGGATTATATTTAGGTTCACCTCATACACAAAACGAAACAGCTGAAAAACTTGGAATATCACGGTCCTATGTTTCAAGGATTGAGAAAAAGGCAATAAGTAAACTGAAAGAAATGTACGACAAAAATTCGTTATTTTGATAGGTCTGTAAAGAGCATATATTTATATCTGCCAAAAATTCAGGTTTCTGTTTGTGCATAGTGGCAATTGCATTTGTGTTGAAATTGTGATATAATTATTAAAGGTATTTCCGAAAAAGAGCCATGCAAGCCGCATGGCTCAAAAATTATTATTGAAAGGAGGGTATGAATTTGCTTTAAAATTCATACAAAATCTTATGGAAAAAAACCTGATAATTATGTTTGTGACTATCGTCGTGTATATGTTGATGATGGTTGCTATTGGAATTCTCTGTTCAAAGAAGAACGAGAATGTCGGTGACTTTTATCTCGGAGGCAGAAAACTAGGCCCTATCGTCACTGCTATGAGTGCTGAGGCTTCTGATATGAGCAGTTGGCTTCTTATGGGACTTCCCGGCGTTGCTTATCTCACAGGCTGTGCCGAGGCAGGCTGGACAGCAATAGGACTTGCTATCGGTACATATGTCAACTGGCTCATTGTTGCAAAGCGTCTCCGTGTTTACACGCAGAAATGCAGCAATTCAATCACAATTCCCGAATTCTTCTCCAACCGTTACCGCGACAATAAAAATATCCTTATGGGTATTTCCGCGGCAATAATTCTTATTTTCTTTGTGCCATACACAGCTTCTGGATTTTCTGCCTGCGGAAAACTTTTCTCAACTCTTTTTGGTATTGACTATCACCTTGCAATGATTATAAGCGCGATTATTATCATCGCTTATACATCAGTCGGCGGATTCCTTGCAGCGTCCACAACCGACCTTATTCAGAGTATTGTTATGACACTTGCACTTATTGTACTTGTTATTTTTGGTGTAAACGCTGCTGGTGGTGTGGATACCGTTATGGACAATGCAATGGGTCTTACAGATTACCTTTCATTTACAGCCCTTCACAATCCTGAAAATGGCGGTTCTACTCCATATTCTGCTCTTTCCATTGCATCACTTCTGGCGTGGGGACTTGGTTATTTTGGTATGCCTCATATTCTCCTGCGCTTTATGGCAATTGAGGATAAGAACAAGGTGAAGACATCGAGAAGAATTGCATCTGTATGGGTTGTAATATCTATGGGAGTTGCAATTTTCATTGGTATCATTGGTAATTCACTTTCTGCACAGGGTAAAATTGTAAAGCTTGTGGGTAGCTCTGAATCTGAAACAATTATCATGAAAATGGCAACATACATGAGTGAAAACGGATTTCTTCTTGCAATTCTCGGCGGTCTTATTTTCTCTGGTATTCTTGCGTCTACAATGTCGACATCTGATTCACAGCTTCTTGCTGCATCTTCAAGTATGTCAGAAAATCTGCTGAAAGGTATGTTCAAGGTTAAAATGAACGACAAACAATCCATGATTTCTGCAAGAGCAGTTCTTGTAGTTATCGCAGTTCTTTCTGTATTTATTGCATGGAATCCCGACAGTTCCGTATTTCGTATCGTATCATTTGCATGGGCAGGCTTCGGTGCAACATTTGCTCCTGTTATGCTTCTTGCACTTTTCTGGAAGCGTTCAAACAAGTATGGTGCAATTGCAGGACTTGTTACAGGTGGTGTAATGGTATTTCTCTGGAAATTTGTGATTTCTAAGATTGGCGGCGTATTTGAAATATATGAGCTTCTCCCTGCTTTTGTTGTTGCAATTGTGATAAATATTGTAGTATCACTTTGTACAGCTAAGCCTTCAGAGGATATGATAACAGAATTTGATGCTGTTAATGCAGAGTTAAAGAGTTAATCTAAGATAGAATGAAAAAAGGGAGTGTAAAAAAACTCCCCAAAACACAATATCTTTCAAAAATAGCCGCACAGAAACAACGATTCTACGTTGTTCTCCTGTGCGGCTATTTCTATTATACAGAGTTTTTTAAAGCGCCTTTATATATATGTAGTTTTCGATTAAGCCTTATTAACGCTTCCGAAGAGTTCCATTTTCTCCTTAACCTTAGCCATGATAGCCTCAACGCCGGGAGCAAGAAGCTTTCTGGGATCGAAGCCCTTACCAGACTGATCCTTGCCAGCTTCAATATATCCTCTTGTAGCCTCAGCAAATACGAGCTGACACTCAGTATTAACGTTGATTTTAGCAACGCCGAGAGAAATAGCCTTTTTAATCATATCATCGGGGATACCTGTACCGCCGTGGAGAACGAGAGGCATCTCGCCAACTGTCTTGTTGATAGCCTCAAGAGTCTCGAAGCTGAGTCCTTCCCAGTTATCAGGGTATACGCCGTGGATGTTACCGATACCAGCAGCAAGGAAATCTACACCGAGGTCAGCAATCATCTTGCACTCTGCGGGATCAGCGCACTCACCCTTACCAACAACGCCGTCTTCTTCGCCGCCGATAGCGCCAACCTCTGCCTCGATAGAAAGACCAAGGTGATGAGCAGCATTAACGAGCTCAGTTGTTTTAGCAACGTTCTCTTCAATAGGGAAGTGAGATCCGTCGAACATGATTGAAGTGAAGCCTGCCTTGATGCACTTGTAGCAGCCCTCATATGAGCCGTGGTCAAGGTGGAGAGCAACAGGAACCGTGATTCCGAGAGACTTATCCATAGCTGCAACCATAGCTGCAACAGTCTCAACACCTGTCATGTATTTTCCTGCGCCTTCGGAAACACCGAGGATAACAGGTGAGTTGCACTCCTGAGCTGTAAGGAGAATAGCCTTAGTCCACTCAAGGTTGTTGATGTTGAACTGACCTACTGCATACTTGCCTTCTCTTGCCTTTTTAAGCATTTCTGTAGCTGAAACTAACATTATATATTCCTCCTGAATTTTCAGTTGGAGCAAATTGCCCCATTGTTAATATTATATCACACTTCCATATGAAATGCAAGGGTTTTTTGTAATTTTTTTGGATTTCCGCAATAATAAAAAGTATATATGTTAAATTTATAATTTGTATTGAAATATTTCAGGATTTATGGTATAATATATATAAATATGTGTTTACAGGAGGATTTATGGAACTTAACGATTATTATCAGATTGTCTGCCCGAAATGCAAGGCTCTTTTATTTGCTGAAAAAAGACTTGATCACTGGTATTGCGGACATTGCGGCGAAAAAATCGAAATCGAGAAAGAGGAAAAAAAGGTTGCCCCTGAAAAAGCGGCACCTGTCCTCACAGGTGATGTTTTCCTATGTGATAAGGAAACTCTCGTAAAGTATGCAGGAAATGATGAGGATGTAGATATTCCCGAATATGTTACTAAAATTGATTCCTGTGCTTTCAAGGATAATACAAATATCAGAACTATACATATTCCTGATACCGTAACGGAAATAGGCGATTCTGCTTTTGAGGGCTGTACATCACTTTCAAATGTACGTCTGCCAAATCGCCTGAAAAAAATTAATTACAAGACATTTAACGATTGCAGCAGTCTAAGGACGATTAATATACCTGCCTCTGTTGATGAAATCGTTTATAACGCTATGTGCTGTGGATTGGAAGAAATTGTATTTGAAAGCAGTTCTACCACATGGGAGCCTCTCAATGATTATACAAATCCCTCTTTTGAAATCAGCAAAAAGGCTACTGAGAACGGCGTAAAGCGCATATATTTTAAAGGTGTTGCATATGAAGCGTCTGAAATTTACCGTTTCAAATGCGTTTCAGCATATCTGAAATCTGTTGGCTTATGCCCTGTATGCAGTGGGAAATTCAACGTTTTCGGTAAGTGTAAAACCTGCGGAAACAAAAAAGACTAACAAGGAGTTATCATGAAATACACTCAAGGAAAATATATAATAACTGATAAAAAGGCTATAGCGCGCGAAATCTACAGCTTTGAGATAAGCTGCCCCGATGTTGCGGCTGTAGCTGTTCCGGGACAGTTTGTCCACATTCGTATAGGAAGCTTTGTTCTCCGCAGACCTATTTCAATCTGTGGAATCAACAAGGAGAAAGGCACTCTCCGCATTGTATTTGAAATCAGGGGAGAGGGTACTGACGCAATTGCACAGCTTAACAAGGGCGATTTGGTAGACATGCTTGCCCCTCTCGGCCATGGTTTTACAGTTGACGATAACTTTAAAAAAGTTGTGCTTATCGGCGGCGGAATCGGAACACCTCCCATGCTCCCACTTGCTCAGACTTACGGCGAAAAAGCTGTAGCTATCAGCGGATTCAGAAACAGTGCTGCTGTTATTCTCCAAGAAGATTTCAAGTCAGCAGGAACAGAAACAATTCTTTGTACCGACGACGGCTCAGCAGGTATTCACGGATTCGTAACACAGCCATTTGCTGAACTGGCTGAAAAAGGCGGCATAGATGCAGTATTTGCCTGCGGACCTATGCCTATGCTCAAAGGTATTGCCGCAATATGCAAGGAAAAAGGCATTTACTGTGAAATTTCCCTTGAAGAACGTATGGCTTGCGGAATTGGTGCGTGTCTCGGCTGTGCCTGCCGTACAACACGAAATGACGAGGAATACTTTGCACATGTATGCAAAGACGGTCCTGTATTCAATGCTGAGGAGGTAATTTGGTAATGGCTGATCTTTCTGTAAATATATGCGGAGTTGATTTTAAAAATCCCATAATTCCCGCCTCTGGAGTATTCGGCTACGGTAGGGAATATGAGGAGCTTTTTCCTCTGAACAAGCTTGGCGGAATCGCAACAAAGGGAACAACCCGTCACAAAAGAACAGGTAATATTGCACCGAGAATTGCAGAAACTCCTGCTGGTATGCTTAATTCCGTAGGCCTGCAAAATCCCGGAATCGATCATTTTGTTGAAACTGATTTGCCATACCTGCTCACAAAGGATTTAGTTGTACTCGCTAATATCGCTGGTTCAACTCCCGAGGAATGTTCTGAAACTGCGGCAAAGCTTGAGGGCACAGGTGCTCACATGATTGAGCTGAACATTTCCTGTCCAAATGTAAAGCAGGGCGGTGCGGCATTTGGCACAAGCTGTGAAATGGCGGCTGAGGTTACAAAAAAAGTCAGAGCAGCAACAACAAAGCCTCTTGTTGTAAAACTCTCACCTAATGTTACAAATATTGCTGAAATTGCAAAGGCTGTAGAGGCGGCAGGTGCTGACGCTGTATCACTTATAAATACACTTCTCGGAATGAGAATTGACATTAACACAGGCAGACCGATTCTCCATAATAATATGGGAGGTCTCAGCGGTCCTGCAATTTTCCCTGTTGCTGTACGTATGGTATATCAGGTTGCAAATGCTGTAAACATCCCCGTTATCGGCATGGGCGGAGTTTCAAGCGGTCGTGACGCTATTGAGCTTATGATGGCAGGCGCATCTGCTGTACAGGTAGGTGCGGCAATATTCACAGACCCCTACGCTCCTGTAAGAATTGTTGAGGAAATGAACGATTTCCTTGATAAAAAGGGCATTGGCTCAGTACGCGATATCATCGGTACTGTTAAACCTTGGTAATATGCTATGATAATTATGGCTGTAGATTTCGGCGATTCCAGAACAGGACTTGCTATATGCGGAAAAAGCGAGTTTATTGCCAGTCCCATTGGAGTTATCGCTGAAAAAGATTTTGATAAATGCCTTGAAAAAACCGCAGAAGCGGCAAAGGAAAACAAGGCAGAAATGATAGTTGTAGGCTACCCTAAAAATATGAACAATACAATAGGGGAGAGGGCAGAAAAATGCTGTCTTTTCGCGGAAAAGTTGGAAGAGATGACAGGTTGTCCCGTGGAGTTATGGGATGAACGCTGTACCACTGTTTCCGCCCATAACTATATGAATGTAACGAATACAAGAGGAAAAAAGCGCAAGGCAGTTGTTGATGCGGTTGCAGCTACAATTATACTTGAAAGCTATCTGGGATACAGAAAAAATTCTTCAAATAAGTAAGGACGGATTTCTCCGTCCAAGGATATATCAGCCCATCATTGAGGTAATGTCGTCAAGGAGATTACCTGCGGCTTTAAGGGTTTTACCTGCATTTTTCTTAATGCTGTGACGCTTTCTTGCTCCGCTTGTAGCAAAAGCGTAGCAGGCAAGACCTATAGCCGCACCTGTGGTTATACCTGTTGTAATTGCTTTTATATTCATAATAAATCACTTCCAGAATTTGATAGAACTCTTTCTTAAAAGGTTCATTTATATTTTCTGAAAAACAAACTTTTTTATACATAAGGAGAAAAAATGCCTGAACTTAACATTGTCCTTGTAGAACCTCAGATTCCCCAGAATACAGGGAATATTTCCAGAACCTGTGCCGTTACGGGAACAAAACTTCATCTTATACGCCCATTGGGATTTGAAATATCTGACAAGCACCTTAAACGTGCAGGACTTGATTACTGGGATAAGCTTGATATTACCTATTATGACAATCTTGAGGATTTCTTTGAGAAAAACAAGAATGGCATTTTTTTCTACTTTACAACCAAAGGAAAATATGTCCACAGCGAAGCCGAATATCCCGATAACTGTTATCTGATTTTCGGCAGGGAGGACAAGGGACTTCCCGAGAAATTGCTGTATGATAATCCCGAAAACTGCGTGAGAATTCCTATGCGCAATGAACTTAGAAGTCTGAATCTTTCAAATTCTGTGGCAATTGCAGTGTATGAAGTATTGCGGCAATGGGATTATCCCGATTTATCCTGTCAGGGAAAGCTTACACAATATGAATGGTAAAGGAGTTGACTATTATGTCAAAAATTAAAATTATCACAGACAGCTGCTGTGACCTTATAAAAGAACAAATTGATGAGCTGGGAATAACAGTTCTTCCTCTGCAAATTACGCTTAATGGTGAAACATTCCGCGAAACTTTTGATAAAACTGCCGATGAATTTTATGATTTACTTCTTAAAGCAAACGAGCCTCCAAAACATGCGGCAATCAATCCAACGGCATTTTTAGAAGCATATAAACGAGCAATTGATGAGGGGTACACTGATATTATAACCGTATCTCTCAACAGCCTTGGTTCTGTAACTTATAATAATTCTATTCTTGCAAAGGATGAACTTTTTGAAAGCAGTCCGGAGCTTCAAGAAAAAATCCGTATTTTCAATCTTGATTCAAAGTGCTATACAGTATTTTACGGCTATCCAATTATGGAATCCGTAAAGAAGATAAACAAAGGAGCAACAGCAGAGGATATTGTAGCATATCTTGAAGACTGGTTTAATGTATGCGCTGTATATGTAGTACCTTATAATCTGAAATTTGCAAAAAAATCAGGCAGAATTTCAGCGGCAGCTGCATTTGCAGGGGAGCTTCTCGGACTTAAACCCATTATTGAATTTGCAGATGGTGTAACAACTACAATAGAAAAAATCCGCGGAGAAAAGAATATTGTACCCAAGCTCATAGAATGCATTGAAAAACGCATGACACCTCAGACACCGTATCTTCTTATTTATGGCAGAGATGATACGATTGCCAAGGAAGTTGAAAAGGAAATGATGAAGAAAACAGGAAAGAAAGCAGAAATGTACGCAAAGATAGGATGTGCCGTTGCGTCAAATATAGGTCCTGACCTTATTGCTGTTCTTGTTAGAAGAAAAAATAAATAATGTGGTTCCTTGATGTAAACCTCTAATATTAAAGGGATGTCAAACGACATCCCTTTAAACATTTATTAGAAGATGTTACTGCATCTTGTAAGAGTTAATCATCTTCTGAACCATACGGCCACCGATAGATCCAGCCTCACGTGAAGTAAGGTCACCATTGTAGCCCTGCTTAAGATTTACACCGAGTTCAGAAGCAGATTCCATCTTGAATCTTTCGAGTGCCTCTCTGCCCTTTTCTGTCATTACACCGCTGTTATTAGACTTGCTGCTCATATTTTTGTTCTCCTTAAAGTTGATTTATTGATGCCGTGATAGTATTATATATCATAAATAAAAAAATATTTATGGAAAATTTATCAGTATTTTTTGCTTATTTTTTATTTTATATCAATCCCTGAAACAACAGTAGACAAAGATGACATACAGAATTTATGACATTAGATTTGCCTACTGTTGTTTCAGGGATTGGAATTAGGGTTGCTTTTCAAATTATGCGGAATGTTTTAAAAGTTCTTTTCTCATAAGTATCATATCATAAACATCAATTATATTGTCTTCATATAAATCAGCCGCAGCAAAATCAGCAAGAGTGGATTTTCCAAGAAGATATTCATTGAACAGTACAAGGTCAGCAACAGAGAACTTTCCGTCAGCGTTGACATCGCCTTTTACACTGCCGAGAGCCTTTACCTCATCAGGATTCAGTGCCTGCTTGTATACGCTGAGATTGTCGATGCTTCCATTGAAAAACAAGTCACCCTCATAGAAGGATTTTCCGATGTAGCCTTTCAGCGATGTTCCCATATCTGCCACAAGGGAAGTCAATTCTGTAGATTCGCTGACAAGAGTTCCGTCGATGTATAATCTTACCGTTGCACCGTTGACGGTGAATACGTATCTGTGCCATTTTGTGCCGTCAAGGTCATATCTGAGACCGCTTTCGCTGCCCCATGAATCAGTTGAGGTTGCAAAACGGAAATGGTCTTTGGCTATTTTGAAAAATGAATATTTTATGTTATCCTGTCCTGCGGCAAAGGTGAAGAAATCGCCCTCGGATTCGGATTTAGCGTCCATAACAATTGTGTAATCGGTACAGCCGTCAAGAAGTCCTGCAGGAAGTTCAGCAAAGGTATTTTCAGCGCCGTCCAGTTGGAGAACATTTCCCTTTTCGGCATCGGCTGAAACAGCTGCATTTCCGCTGAGTTTTAAATTCTTGTTATTTCCGCTTATATCGGGAATTGTACTGCCGTTTGCTGTTTCAAAATCATAGGAAACAGCAGGGGAGGGCGCTGTGCCGCTGCTTATGGGAGTTCCGTACACCTTTACCTCGTAAACCGTAGGAGTATACCAGTTATTGTTGGGATTGTTGTGTAAAGTTGCATTTTTTACATTAAGGCGGATATAGCGTGCTTTTCCTGAAAGCATATCGCTGTTGAAACCGTAGGTATTAGTAATAGTATCATCAGTTTTATCAGTACGGTCAAGGAGCGTTGTCCAGTTTGTGCCGTCCATACTGCCCTCAACAGTGTATGTATAATATCCCTCAGAGCCTTTGCATATATACCACGATGTCTGAATATTTTTCAAATCACAGACATTTTCCAGATCAATCTGGATATAAAATGGCCATTTTTTAAAATCGCCTATAGCAGTAAATGAACTGCGGTAATTGCCGTCCACAGCTTTCTGCGCTGACGCGTCAATTTTTGAAGCTATTGAAGCTGTTGCTGTTTTGTCCTGCGAGAGAAGCTCACCTTTCTGGACGGGATAAAGCTCGCCTGTTTTGGTGCTGTAGCGGAAATTGGGATAATAGTCATAAAATGCGAAACTGTTGTCGAAATAAAGGGGACAAAGAGTTGTTCCGCTTGTTCCTGTACCTCTCAGCCAACGGTAAGCGTGCATAAGATAATTCTTATCCTGTAAATTCACAATCCAGCCCGACTGGGAGGAAAACGTGGAAGTATTGCCGATTTCGCGGAGCTCGCTCCATTCGCCGTATAAATTATCGGTTACAGTATATGCGCCACTGCTTGGATACCAGCCTGCCGCCTGAGAAGTAAATAGAAAATAATAGCCGTTTTTCTTGATGAGATTAGGAAATTCGCGGTATTGGTCTTCGTGGAGCGTTTTTACGATTTCTGTAACATCGCTGTAATCCTCGTTCATTTTGAAGATGTATATAGTTGCGTTTGCGCCTTGTCCCTCTTTGTTGGCGGCGGCTATGAGATAGCCTGTATTTGCGGCATCATCATCGAAAAATACTGCCATATCACGAACTTGAATACCAAGTGGATTGTATACATGATGTACCGTGAACTGTCCTCCGGGAGTACCTGTTATTACAAGAGCCTTGCCGTCGTTGTAGCCGCTGGGCTTTTCCCAGTGTGCCCATACAATAACTTTATTTGCGCTTTTCACGTACTCAATATGCACTGATTCGATTTTACAGCTTGCAAGGTCGGAATTCTGGCTTGAATCGGCAACGTTTTTTTCTGCTCCGAAATTTCTGCCGTCGGAGGAAACAGATTCCGCAAGATAAATATCATTAGTTCCCGCGTGAGTGCGCAGAGCATAGCTGTAATATTTATCTCCCGATTTAAATCCGCTTGTTTCGTATACAAGACTGCTTCCTTTCTGATTATCGTAGACATTGAGATTGTCTGAAATCTCGCAGGGAGTTAGTTCCTTGACGGAAGAATATTTCACTGTTTCACCGTCAGATACGCTCAGCTGATAGTAATAGGTTTTGCCAATCTCCATATTATCATCTTCATAGGAACGTCCAAGACCTCGGTAAATCGGCACAAATCCGCTGTCGGAGGATTCGGAGCGATACAGCACATATTCCGAGGCATCCAGCGTTGTCGCCCACTGTATTGCACCGTGGTCTGCAAGATTGCTTCCCTCAATGCAGAAAAGATTGGCGGCGATACCGATTTCTTCGGACTTATCCTTCGATACAGACTGCGCCGCTTTCATTGTGCTGAGTGCGCTGTTTACATTTACAGCGGCAGCTCTGCCGATTATTCCGAAAGGCATAGCTGCTGAAAGGACTACACTGCACAATGCGGCAATTACTTTTGATGTTTTCATTTTCAACCCTCATTTCATATTTAACAGTAATATTAAAATTCTATGAACATTATAACATATATATTATGAATTGTCCAGTAAATTTATGAAAATAAATAAAACCCACCCAGAAATTATTATTATCTGCGTGAGTTTTTATGTGGTTATCTTCCTAAAAGTGTATTCAGATTTTCTTGTTTTATTCTGTCGTTAAGTCTGTGAAGAAGTTTATGTTCAATTTGTTGTTCTGCATATGACAATTTTCCGTTATACAAAAGTGATAAGCCCTCGTCTATTTTTCTTTTAGCACCCTCGTTGTCTTTTTTTATATTGTATAGGTAGTAGGCAACAACTCTTTTAGCATTGGATGTATTGTCGTTAAACAAGTTTTCTCCTATTTTTTCAGCGAAATAACAGGCAAATTCCTGATTGAATTCAATTTCGGAATAATAATATATCAAGTGAAAGTAACAAAGTGTCAGGTCAAAAATAAATTCTTTCTCTTTAAGATAATTATGTATTTCGGTAATAGGTTCTTTGGCTTCTTCGTTCATATCATTATTGAAAAGATACATGAGATATAGCTGCAAATAAATTATTCGTTCAGTTTTTTTAGTATTTTTATATGGCAGCTGTTCTATAGGTTTCATCTCTAAATCTTCAAATGACGCATGTTCTCTTATTCTGTCAATTAGATTTTGGATATATCCTCCGAATTTTTTCATTACAAAGTAATTAACATAAATGAATATTCCAAATGATATAATTGATTGCGAAACAAATCCGATAATAAATGCCAATGCACAGAATTCAGGCATGCTTAGCTGAGAATTCCCTATTTTTTCAATTATATCTCTGAACAAATATATTGTCAGACCGCTTGACGCAAAAAGTACAAGGCATTTTATAAAATTTAATATCTTTGCTTTTTCTCCAATGTTTTTTGGAACATAATCCGATATATCTATAACTACATAATGTTGTATAAAAATGGATTTTGAATATGCCGTATACTTCCATTTACCGTCTGTATTTTCAAAGGCATATCCAAATATTGAAATGGATTTGACATAATGACCAAATTTCTTTGCTAAAAGCAAATCTGTGACAAGCTGTAATGTTTCCTTTGTTAAAGGTGCTGCAACAAATAAAAATGCTGATATAATAACAATTTTTGTAAATATAGTCATTGTTTTTCATCCTGTTCATTTGAAAAGAGTGTTTCTTATGTATTCTATCTGTGCCTTATCCGTAGCATTTTTTATATTTTTTTCAGCGAGCTGCAAATATTCCTTTGCCTGCTCATTTTTTCCTGCTGACATAGAATATCTTGCGAGGCTGGCGTATGTTTCACATTTGACTTCTGTAAATTCCACATAAGGCAGAATACGCTGAATTGCGTCGTTATATCGACCGTTAGCGTAATCATATTCAGCTGTTCCTGAATCAATCAGACAGTTTAAAAATTCATTTTTGCCGTAGAATTTACTGAAATAAGGCTCAGCCAAAGCATAAGCGGCATTTGCCGCATCCCTGCCGTTTTTCTGATTTTCAAGCCGTATTCTCAGTTGAAAGTAAATTGAAATCACTAATTGTGAAGAAATGGAATTACATATGCTGTTATAAAAATAAATGTTAAATTCATTCAGATATCTTTCTGCTTTTTCAAATTCTCCGCAGAGTATGTAATGTTCGGCAAGCGTTGTGATAATAGTTGTAGAACCGTGAGTATCATATGGCGAACATACTTCAAGTAAATGTTCCAGTTCTGCAATATTCTCCGATGTTAATCCTTTTTGTATTATTTCAGTCACTCTTTTGCCAGACTTCCTTGATTTTCTTGTGAAAATCGGGAGAATTACAAAATAAGCAAGAGCATCAGCAGGAAAAGCACCAATAAATGCAATAATCGCACATTTAAGCAGCCTTAAAAATATATCCAACCCTTCAAAAACTATGCTTATTATAAAAGCTATTGTAAATATAAGTAAAAAGCATAATTTCCACCACGCAAATAGAGCTTGTAAGGTTAATTTCCAGTCTCGCTTTTCAATGCCTTCTGTAATTGATTTTTCATTTTCCATAATTTTCACTTACCTGTTGAATACGATGAAATCAAGAATAATATATGCTATGGCAACAACGGTCATAACTATCATCCACAGCTTTGGAGTAAGGTCGCGTTCACGGAAAACGCCTTTCTGATTGCCCGGGATATAGTATATTGTATCTGTCTGACCGAGTTCATTAGCATTTTTTGAAGCGTTATAGCTGTCTACAGTGAGATGCTGTCCGTTATATTCAAACTGGAACACAGGGAAGAAATTGCCTGAATTCTGGACGTAATTCACAATTTTTCCCTGTAGTCTTTCGCCTTTTTTCTTGTATTTCAGCTGTGTACGAATGACTGTAAAAATCCATATCAGCGCCAATAGGCAGAATATACTGAATTTGTGTACTTTTATAAAATCCAACATTTTATAAATCCCCCTCTATATTACATTCCAAATTTTTTAAAGAGTGAAAATCCGCCGATACCAGCGAACAAATAACTCATGAGCAGGTCTAAATAGTATCTTGTGCTTACCCCAAGGTTTATTAAAGTTTTATTGAAGTTGAAAAAGAAATCGCTGAAAGTACCCTCGGTGAAGCCGAATTGTTCTCTTATGCTATCGTTGAATATTTTGTCAATTTCAGCCTTTGTCAAACCGCCTGCTTCGCCAAAGGCATATACGCTTTCTCTTGATGATTTAATTGCAATCTGGAACTGCTCTGTCATTTCCCAGCACCACACGATTTTATCAGCCATAAATACAGCAATGGCAATAACGGCTATACAGGTGATTATTCCGTATTTCTGCGGCAGGAAATTATCCTTTGTCATAAATGTGTAGCCTGCTATAGTTCCCATTGCAAGCGCAGAGCCGCATATAGCCGCAACAAAGCCGACTTTGCCTATGAGTATCCACAGGATGAATCCCGGGAGTGCGCCGACAACAGCTCCGAGAATGGCTTTGAGCAGTTCAACAAGCATGGATTCCTCTCTGACGTTGGAAAGTCTGCCCATTTCGTAGACATCAGCGGCACTGTATACGTTGTCTGATGTCTGGGACTGGTAGGAATAGCCATTATTTGCAGGCTGATTGTAATAAGAGGATGCAGGTTCTGAGTTCTGCACGGGCTCAGTTGGCTGAGCAGGAGACACGGTGTCTCTGAAATCGTTCATGTAATCGTTCATAATTTTTCTCCTTAGTTTATTTAAATAGATCCGTTCAATGCCGTATCCTCAGCGGCAAGTTTAAGAAGCCTTTGTTTAACGGTATTATTCTGGTTATAATTCATTTAATCATCTCCTTTGAATCAGAATATCATAAACAATATATTGAATTCTGTAAAATAATAAAATCCGTCCCTGGGAGCGATATTCTTTGCAGCTCTTTCCTCAGTGAGAAGTCTCAATCTGTTCCACTCAGCTTCTTCAAAAAGATTTACACGGCTTCTGATAAATCCCTCGTCGTTGCTGAGAAACAGGGGAATAACCGGTGTGAAATTCACAAATGAATGTGTATAACCTGTTCCCGTCTGGATATCCTTTGCTAATTTTGTTCCCTCAAAATAGACATTGGTGGAAACAAGTCTTGCCCCAACGCTAAGCCCGTATTTCGCGGCAAGCTCTTCAGGAAATTTCAGAAATAGAACAGCGTCCATATCTTCGGAATATACGGAAATAATCAACGGTGATACCGATACCACAATAGCAGGCTGAGTGTCGCCGTTGCGGAGATACTGGTCGATTCTCTTGAATTGCTTGTTGAAGTAAATCTTTTTCAAAGGATTTACTCTGAGTATCTTATCGCGGAGTTCCTTGAATTTTTCTCTTGACAGACAAACCGCGCCCGGATTTGATGCCATTGAATTTTCGTTTACATAATTTGACATTTATAAAACCTACCTTTACATAATATTTATTATATCATATTTTGCGGAAAAAAACGAAAAAATGTTGTAAACGTGCATTTTTTCGTTGTGAACGTAGAAAAGAATGCATTATGTGCTCTTTTCAGAAGCGTACATCATTGCCGAAACCTTGAATATGCCGTCGCTGTGCTGATATTCAATTTGACCATTGTATTTTTCAAGGGTGCGTTCAACGTTTTTCAGTCCGTAACCGTGTTCGGCAGTATCTTTTTTCGTAATTGGTCTTCCGTCGGATATTTTTACTGCTCCGTCAAATTTATTCTGTATCGCAATAAAAAGCCTGCCTCTGTCATAGCTCAGTTTTATGATGATTTCTCTGTTTTCCGCACTCAGCTCGGAAACAGCGTTTATTGAGTTATCCAAAAGATTTCCCACTATAGAGGTAATATCCGTAGGGTCTACTACTATATCCGACGGAACTTTAATATCCGCATTTATGCATATATTCTTGCCTGCCGCTTCGTTCAGCTTGTAGTTTAGCACGCTGTCAATGGCAATATTTCCAGTACTGCTGTATATTTTTTCGTTGTAAAGTTTATCATTTACCATTGATTTTATGTAGCTTTCAGCCTGTTCGTATTCACCTGTGCGGATATTTTCCGCAACTGTAAACAGATGATTTTTCATGTCATGTCGGAAACTTCTGATATTTTCCTCGTTCTGCTGCATATACTGGCATTGCTCGTAGTAGAATTTCTTTTCCTGCTCGAATATAGCGGAATCAAGCTTTGCTTTGTTGGATTCGGATAATCTGTCGTATAACGCGAAAACAAGGGTGTTTATAAAAAGTATAACAACAATGCCTGCAACGGTTTTTGCCTTGCTGATAGTGCTAATATATTGCAGGAAGATAATGATAATATACATGGAGCTTATGGGGATTGTAATTGACGCTATCCATTCCACAGCGCTGACATTTTCCTGCGAATTCTTTTTCTTGAACTTTTTGCTGATAAGAGAAGCTATAAAAACGACCAGCGCAATCGCCACATATCCCACAGGATAAGAATAACTGCCCTGTTCAACAGGAGAAACGCCTGTATACCCGAATGATACCGCAATAATGCTGTCAATCAGCACAAACAGCATAGTTATGAATATATCCAGTACAATTCGCTTTTTCATACTGCTTTTATAGTTCATGGTGAGTATGAATATGGCAACAAGTCCTGCTGTAAGATTGACTAAGGGGATATCTATAGTCAGATATGTTGTGCAGAGTATTACAGGATAAAGAATATACGACAGCACAAGTACAGGTTTGGGAGTTATGTATTCGTCAAAAAATGCCGTCATAAAGTTGTACATTGAATATATAGTGAATATATAAGAAATAACATAAATAATATCTCCGAACATCAGTTGAACCTCCCTTTTACTCTGAACTGCTGTGAACGAATATCCTTGCGTCTTGAAGAACCTATAGGTATAACGGTCCCATCGTTAAGTGTAACTTTATCGTATTCATAAATGCTGATATATTGAGGATTAACGATATACTGCTTATGAACGAAAAGAAAATCAAAAGCGGCAAGCTGCTCCTTGTATTCCTTGTTCAGTGTGCTGTAATATTCTATCTGCTTATTATCCTTGAGTATGATATAGACTATTCTATTGACAACAGTCAGATATTTTATATCCTTGATTTTAATTTTCTGTGTATCCCGTCCGCTCCTAACCGTAAATGTATCGTTGTATAATCCTGCAATTTTCAGATATCTGACGAAAACTTTTTCGACATCTTCTGTTTTCAGCTCCTTTATAAGAAAATCCAAGGGGTGAAAACTATGCAGTTCAAGGCTGTATTGTTCTTTTGCGGATATAAAGATTATCTGCTGAATATTGTCATCCAGATAATTTCTTATACGGCGAGCAACGTCGATTCCGCTTATCTGGTTCAGTTCAATATCAAGAAAAATTAAATCAAAAGCTTGTCCGTTTCTGAGTGATTCAAGAAAATCTTCACCTGATAAATAAGGTTCTGTTTCGATTCCGATATTATATTTTCGGGCAGTTTCTGTCAGGATATCTTCTATAAAACTGCATATTGCATTATTGTCATCGATAATTGCTATGCGTATCATTTTTACCTCCGGTTTAGAGAGTGTGACTTTAGTGTCACAAGCCCTTATAGTTATACTTCCTTTTTATTATATTTCTTTTTGTCTGATGTGTCAAGTGCCGTATAATTCAAAAAAATAATAAATATTTTAAAAATACGTGAATGATGCTGAATTTGTTAGAATTTCTCTTATTGTATAAATCTTAATTTGCGGACTGATTTTCAATTTTAATTTACTGAAATGTTATTGTTTCCCAAACAAACTCTCGAATTTTTTGTTTTGCTTGGGAAGCAAAAACACCTCTCCAATTCAGAAAGGTGCTTATAAAACGACTTAACGAAATTTCTCTATCTTGTAATTTTCTTCCTCGTCAGGCTCTGTTATGCCATTTTTGAAATTATAACCGAGATGCCGATAAAATCTTAGACCTGTTTTGGAGGCGGGAATTTCAATGCGCTTTGCACTCAGAAAGAATTCGTCCTGTTCCAGAGGTTCTCTATACTAAAACAAAACACCGTACAGAGTTATAAGATACTTTGTACGGTGCTATTGTTATTTATTAGCTTATAGCATTTCTAATTACTTCAAATCGTTTAATCATGAAATCTACAATAGATACCTGATCACCGCCGAAAGACATCATACCGCCTCCGCCAAAGCCGCCGAATCCGCCGAATCCGCCGAAGCCACCAAAATTACCAAAGCCGCCGCCCCACATACCATTTCCGCCGCCAGTCTGCAGTCCGTTGGCGCTTTTGGCAATGTTTGTTTCAAACTGGTCAGCTGTGAAAAGAGACCTTGGGTCAGCTTTTACATGATTGCGTATAAGTTCGGCATATTCATTTACAGTCTGTTCGGGGTTGCTGTAGAGTGATGTGATTTCTCTGACGTATCCTATATATCTTTCATAATATTCCTGTACCTGTAAAAGATTTTTTATCATAGGACGCTGATTGGCATCAGCCTGATAAAGACCTGTCTTGATGTCAGACTCGGCAGATGCGCCGTAGTCCATGAAACCGCCTAAGGCAAGGTTATAATCCCATCCAACATAGCTCATTTTTCCGTCATTATACATAACATAGAAGTTATGAGGCATCATTCCGTTGTAACTGTCGTAGTTGCACATAACAGCATTTACAGCAAATCCTTTGAGGAAACTGTCAACATCAACTACGTCTTCAATAAACTTATAATCTGTAGGAGTAACTCTGTTTATTGCGTCAACAACCTCTTTGATATGCAATTTTTCAATATCATCTCCGACTTTCAAATCAAAATAATCAAGTGACATAGATGTTGTAAAGGTACTGTTGCACTCCTGACCATTCTCAGCAGCTTTATACAAACAAGCATCTTTACTTGTGGAAAGACGTTCGACAAGTGTCTGACCAGGCTGTTCGGCAAGTAGATAAAAGCTAAAAAGCTCCCCGTTGAGAGACATATTTGTATAGCTGCATTTAGGTGCATATGCACCAAGCTCATGCATGGCATTATAGCACAACATATCTCTCATACAAGAGGGGTCTGAAAACATATTATTCAGACATATTTCAGTCAGACCGTAGTAATTCTTGGTTTTATCATACTTGTTAAGCTTTACACGGAAACTGAATTTATCACGTCCTGCTTGTGCTACAGATGAGCGTGAGGTGTTGCCTTTTGTTCTTATACCGACATTTTCAATTAGTTTGCCATCAATGACTACATTGCAGGGGTAATATTCTTCAGATTCAGAATTTGCAATGAGATGATCCCACTGTGATTCATCTATTTGGATATCGATTTGATGTACCTGCTGAACTGAGAATAAATTTCCATAAAGCAGTTCTGCTGTATCGTTGTTGTTTACTCCTGTGCAAGTAGCAGGAGCGTCTGCTGTGAACAGATTGCTTCCTGTATCTGTCAGCATACCAATTCCTCCGGTGAACAGCTTGTAATCTGTATTTATATAGATATCAGGTGACGAAACCACAGCGTAACTGAATTTTTTTCGGGTATTCATATCAAAAATGATATTGTTGGAACTGTCTGCCAGCGTTAGAGGATTATTCTTTTCCCATTCCTTTACAAAATCAAAAAGATATACAGCCTGTGAAGTTGTAAGATTTTCACATTGATAATCTGTAGCTGTAGCGAGAACGTTTCCGCCTGTAATGTTGATTGTTCCAATACTTCTGAGCCCTCTGTCGCCACAGGCGAGAACTGTTCCGTCTGTTATTGTTAGGGTTGTTTCAGCCTGTAAAGCATCATTTCCTGCCTTGGCTGAAAGCTTTCCACCCTCAATAAGTATATCTCCCTTTGAGGATTTAACAGCATCACCCTCAGCATTGACGGTAAGTTCACCGCCTTTGATTGTAACAGATGTTTTTCCCTTAACAGCGTCAGCTTCTGCTTCGGCGTTAAGAGTGGTAACATCAATAATTCCGCCTGTGATTTTTAAATCGTTGTTGCAGAAAATACCGTCCTGAATATTGGCAGTAAGTGTAAGCTTACCTGTGCCGAGTTCACCGCCTTTTATGGTTATATCGTCTTTTGCTTCAATAACAGCAGCCTCCAGCCAATCGCCGCTGTATGCTGTATCACCGTCGGAAATTATATTTTCAGTGCCGTCAACAAGGTTTATTGATGTTTTTTCTGCATTTTCTATGTATATAGCAGGGGCAGTCTTTCCAATGATATTAACTCCATTAAGGAACAGCTTTACAGTTTCAGGGTCAGCCGCTTCATCAGCTATGTCAACCTTGATTTGTCCGTCATTGAGAGTTCCCTCAATGTAAAATTCGCCAGAATGAGTTATAGTAATAATGTTTACGTTTGCTGTTGCATATTCTCCCTCAATATCAGCTGACATTCCGTTCAGTCTGATATATGTCTGGGTTACAGCAGGTTTCTTCTCTGAATCAGATTCTTTCCCGTCCTGCCACGATTCAGGAAGTGCAGTTATGAGATTGGCATCAAGTTTTTGTATTGACAATGCGTCCTGAACAGTAAGACCGTCACCTCTGTTGTAAACATCGGCATTATTTTTGCCTGTTTCTGAGAGTGCATATTTGTCAGGGTTGCCAATTGCTTGAAAAATAGCTGTTGAATCGGCAATAGTAACATTTTCGTCGCAGTTCGCATCGCCGTATTTTAATTCCGCGGCTGATGTTGAGAATGACGACATTGATAATGCAGCAGCAGTTGAAAAGATACCTGCCACAAGACAGTGTGAATAAAGCTTTCTCATAACTATCTAACTCCTTCGATTAAAATTTAGAAATATCATATAAATGCCGTTTGTCATCTATTACAATATTTTCAAAAAACAATGAAAATAAATTGATAATATTATTATAGATTTAATTTCTTAAAATAATCTTAAAAAACATGAGGATATAACATGTTTTTTAACGTTTATTTTTCAGCGGAGAATTGATATCAGGGAATCTCTAAAAATCTCCCTCACAGCAGTCTTTCTATAATAAATATCATTTACAGTCTTGCCAAGTTTTACAATACATCAAGTCTGCGGTGTGTCGCCTTGTAACTGGTATTTACGAAATCCTGCTCATGTTCCGATTTTTAGAGAACCCCATCAGAATCCGTTTTTCAACGTCGAACATTATTTTTATTAAGGCAACACCACACAAAGCAGTAGGGTGGGGTGGATAAGGAAAGGCAGTTTTTTAAATAACAGCAAATTGAATACATTTAATATTGTATTGGAGATTATCAGCCTCAACAGATGAATCATCGAAATCGGCAGATGTTTTTGTTCATTACCTGTTCTGCATTTTTAAGATTGAATAATAAGAAAACTCCGACTCAATTGAATCGGAGTTTTTTACTATACAATTTTAGAATTAACCAAGCTCTGCGAAGTACTTGATTGTTCTTACCATCTGTGATGTGTAAGAATTCTCGTTGTCGTACCAAGAAACAACCTGAACCTCATAGAGATCGTCAGAAATCTTGGATACCATTGTCTGAGTAGCATCGAAGAGGGAGCCGTACTTCATGCCGATAACGTCAGAAGAAACGATCTCATCTGTGTTGTAACCGAAAGACTCAGAAGCAGCAGCCTTCATAGCAGCATTGATGCCTTCCTTAGTTACGTCTGCACCCTTAACAACAGCTGTAAGGATTGTTGTAGAACCTGTAGGAACAGGAACTCTCTGTGCAGAACCGATGAGCTTGCCGTTGAGCTCAGGAATTACAAGGCCGATAGCCTTAGCAGCACCTGTTGAGTTAGGAACGATGTTAGCAGCACCAGCTCTTGCTCTTCTGAGGTCACCCTTTCTGTGAGGACCGTCAAGGATCATCTGATCGCCTGTGTAAGCGTGAATTGTGCTCATGATACCACTCTGGATAGGAGCGTAGTCGTTGAGAGCCTTAGCCATAGGAGCAAGGCAGTTTGTTGTGCAAGAAGCAGCAGAGATGATCTTGTCATCAGCTGTGAGAGTCTTCTCATTAACGCTGAATACGATTGTAGGAAGATCGTTGCCTGCAGGAGCAGAAATAACAACCTTCTCAGCACCAGCATCGATGTGAGCCTGTGCCTTGTCCTTTGAGCAGTAGAAACCTGTGCACTCGAGAACAACGTCTACGCCGATTTCGCCCCAAGGAAGCTCAGCAGCATTAGCCTTAGCATAAATCTTAAGTGTCTTGCCGTCAACTGTGATTGTACCTTCTTCGTCGTTAGCCTCAACTGTGTGAAGATTCTCGCCGATTGTACCGCAGTAGCCGCCCTGAGCTGTATCATACTTGAGAAGCTGAGCGAGCATTGAAGGCTTTGTAAGGTCGTTGATAGCAACTACCTCATAACCCTCTGCACCAAACATCTGTCTGAATGCAAGACGACCGATACGTCCGAAACCATTAATAGCAACTTTAACTGACATTGGATATTACCTCCTGAATTTTACATTGCAGTTTTTTGAAACTGCGTTATATATATTATACACTATGTTGGTAATTTTTTCAAGTGGTTCGATAAAAAATTAACAGATTTGTCACTAAAACGACGTTGAGCATATTTATCAACAATAAATTTTGTTTAATATGACGAATATTTACTTTTGATTTTTCATTCCATTTTTAATAAAAATGTAGTATAATATTCATAGGGCTACATGATTTATACACACTTTAATTACCGCCCTACTGAAAAGGAGCTGTTCTGTTGCATGACTAATAATGAAAATAATACAAATGCAGGTTTTGATTTATCTTTTATCAAGGCATTTCTTGACAGTTGTGAAAAACAAAATAGATTTAATATTTCAGTTATTAGTTCAATATGTCTTGAACTCGCAGAATCCGGAGAGGATTGTGATGAGCAATTCAGATTTGAATGTGCGAATAGGATTATTAATCAGTGCAGTCAAATTATGAAGCTGACAGATATATACTCTTTGCTTTCAGATCTTCTTAATGAAAGTGAGTTTATCAGTGAATGTACAAATATCACATCCTATCTTTCACAATTTGTATCTGAATGTAATAATATGCTAAAAAGTTCCTGCTCCCTAAGTTTTACAGGCGGAGAAAACGTTTGTTCTGATATAATAAAAAGACTATTGGATTTTATACTTGTAATGTATGTAAGAAAATCTGTTTTATTTGGAGCAAGAGATATAGAGGTATCCAGCAATGTTGATAATGAAAATATTATTATAAATTTAAAAATTACGAATAAGGACGATACGATTTATTTTAATATCCCAGAAACTTTCAGTACTGATTTTTCAGAGGAAATTATCCGTGAGGCAGCAATTAAGATGAAAGGTGAATATTTCGTTGATAGCAAAGGAATGAAGCTTGTTTTTCCTATACAAAAATCAAAGACAACCAAACTTAACAGTTCAGCGAAATCATATGGCAAGCCCGTTTTTTCAATTATAAAAAATATTCTTTCTGATTTGAGCGATATAAGTCTCATATAGCACCGTTTTAAAAAAACTATTAATATCAATCATTTTTTGAATGAAAAAACTTTATTTTTTTGTTGACATTTATCAAAAAATCAAGTATAATATATAATAGAATATTTATGTTTTCTACTGATGTACTTTCGTCAGAATCGTAAATAAAAGTATAATAGTATTTCGGAGATGTTATGAGCAAACAAATAGAAATTGAACGTAAATTTCTTATAGAAATGCCTGTATTGATTAATCTTGACATAAAAAAAGATATGGATATAATTCAGATTTATCTCACAAATGGTAAGCAGAATTCACAAAGGCGTGTAAGAAAAATAACTGAGGGAAATAATAACAAGTATTTTTACACAGAAAAAATATTTGTTTCTCCAACGCATCGGATTGAAAATGAATCCGTAATATCAGCGCAGGAATATGATGAAGCTTTGAAGGAAGCAAGGAATGATTGTGCTCTCGTAGCTAAGAGAAGAATATGTTTCAATTACAGCGAACAGATTTTTGAAATGGACATCTACCCATTTTCTTCGGATTTAGCTATTCTTGAAATAGAACTTGATAATATATCTCAGGAAATTACTATTCCTGATTGTATCAAAGTCATCAAAGAAGTTTCCGATGATAAAAGATACTCAAATGCTGAGCTGGCAACAGCAGGAGCTTTTCCGTCGGATACTATTTAAGGAGATTTTTAATGGCAGAAAAAATCGTACAGATTGAAAATGAATCTCAGCTCTCTGCATTATTCGGACAGTTGGACAGCAATATCAGTCATATTGAAAAGCAGTACAATGTCGGGATACTCAACAGAGACGGAAATATTAAAATTATCGGAAATGATACAGATGTCTCAGAAGCGGCAAGGGCTGTACAGGCTCTTATTAAGATGAACTCCAACGGACAGGTTCTCAGTGATCAGACTATACGTTATGTTACTTCTATGGTTGCAGAGGGCGCGGAACAACAGCTTGCAGAACTTGGAAAGGACGGCGTTTGTGTTACTTCGTCAGGGAAAATTGTAAGACCGAGGACAATCGGTCAGAAAAAATACATCGACGAGATAAAGGATAATACTATTGTCCTTGGCATAGGTCCCGCAGGTACAGGTAAAACTTATCTTGCTGTTGCTATGGCTGTCAAGGCTTTCCGTGAGCATAAGATAAAGAAAATTATTCTCACTCGACCTGCCGTTGAAGCAGGGGAGAAGCTTGGTTTTCTGCCTGGTGATATGCAGGATAAGGTAGACCCTTACCTCCGTCCACTCTATGATGCACTTTTTGATATGTTTGGAGGCGAAAGCTTCAGCAGATATATGGAAAAAGGTATTATAGAAGTTGCGCCACTTGCATATATGAGAGGCAGAACGCTTGACGAAGCATTTATTATTCTTGATGAGGCTCAGAATACCACTTCAGAACAGATAAAAATGTTTCTTACCCGTCTCGGCAACGAAAGTCGTATGGTGATTACAGGTGATATCACACAGATAGATTTACCTGACCCACGAAAATCGGGACTTGTTGAGGCTGTTAAGATACTGAAAGGTATCGATGATATCGGCATACACCGTTTTTCAGAAAAGGATGTTGTTCGCCATAAACTTGTACAGGATATTATTAAGGCATATGAAAAATTTAACGAAGGGAGAAAAAATCATGCCTAAGCTTAAAGTATATGTTAAAAATAATCAGACAGAGGTGAAAGTTCCTGTTGGTATCAGACTTCTTATCAGAAGATGCTGTCAGGCTGTTCTTGCAACTGAAAAATTTGGTAAGGATGCCGAGGTTTCCGTATCTTTTGTTAGCAACAACGAGATAAAGAATCTCAATAAAATTTATAGGAATAAGGACAGTGTAACCGATGTACTCTCATTTCCGCTTACAAGCGAGGACGGAAGTACTGAGATAAATCCCGAAACAAACGCTGTACAGCTTGGCGATGTTGTTATATCCCTTGAAACTGCTGTAAAACAGGCTCAGAATTATGGTCATTCATTAGAACGTGAAATTGGATTCCTTACAGTTCATTCCATGCTGCACCTCCTTGGTTATGACCATGAAACTTCACAGCTTGACCAGCGTATAATGCGCGAGAAAGAAGAATCTGTTCTTGAAAAACTTGGTATTTCAAGAGATGTTACTTTTGTAACAACAGGAGAAAACGAATAATGTCGAAAACAGCTTTTGTAACAATAGCAGGCAGAACAAATGCGGGAAAATCATCACTGCTCAATGCCATAGTTGGTGAAAAAATTGCAGCAGTAAGCCGCAAATCACAGACTACTCGTACACGTATAACAGGTATACGCAACATAGGTGATGTACAGCTTGTATTTTTTGATACTCCCGGACTTCATAAGCCGGTAAATAAGCTTAGTGAGCATATGCTGAATACGGTAAAGGAATCTGTAAGCGATATCGATGCTGTATTATTTGTTCAGGACTGCACAAAGAAGATAAACGAACATGAAACAAATCTTCTCAAATCCTTGAACAACTCAAATATGCCCATTATTCTCGTACTTAACAAGATAGACTTGCTGAAAAACAAAGAAGAACTTGGTGCTGTAATTGCTGATATTACCTCAAAAGCAGATTTTCAAGCTGTTATTCCGGTAAGCGTTCTCGATAACAACGGTATAGACCTTGTAATTAACGAAATTATTGAAATATCTGAAGAATCCATACATTATTTCCCTGATGATATGATTACAGATCAGCCTGAAAAGGTTCTGGCTGCTGAAATGATACGTGAAAAGTTGCTTGAACTGCTGAAAGATGAAGTGCCTCACGGTATAGCTGTAGGTGTTGAACAGATGTCTGAGCGTGAAGATAAGGACATACTTGATATTTCAGCCGTTATCTACTGCGAGAGGGATTCACACAAGGGGATTATTATCGGTAAGGGAGGAGCTATGCTCAAAAGAGCCTCAACCGCAGCGCGTATAGAGCTGGAGGAATTTTTTCAGATTAAAGTTAATCTTCAATGCTGGGTAAAGGTTAAGGAAGATTGGCGTAATCGTGAGGGATTGATTCGCAGTTTCGGTCTTTCTGACAAATAATAACATTAATTACATATAATATGTTGTTCTTCCCTGGAAATACTAATTACATAACAGCGGGAGGATTAGTGTTATGAGTGAAGAACAGCTCTGGGAAAAATTTGCTGTAAGCGGCAAAATTGACGATTATATCAGGTATTCAAATACAAAGGAACAGAAAAATGACAACACTTGAAGGAATTGTTCTCAGTGAAAGAACAGTAGGGGAACAAGATAAATTTATTGATGTTCTAACAAAGGAAAAAGGGCTAATTGAGATTGCTGTAAAAGGTGCGAGGAAAATTAACGGAAAATCCTCATCTGCAACACAGCTTTTTGCCTATTCCAAATTCTGTTACGATGTACGCAAGGAAAAGCTCCACCTGAACAGTGTGGAGCCGATACATATATTTTATGGTCTTAGAAATTCTCTGACCGCTTTATCTCTTGCAAGCTATTTTGCTGATATTCTGCGATTTTCCACTGCTTCTCTTACAGATAGCGGAAATGTACTGCGGCTTTTTCTGAATACGCTTCATTTTCTTGAAAAAGGTCTCCGCAGTGAAGCTATACTGAAATCTATTTTCGAACTTCGGTTAATGGCTGAAACAGGGTTTATGCCTGATGTGGTATGCTGTCGTGATTGTGGTGTATTTGAGCCGCAGGAGCTTTATTTTTCATTCAAAGACTACGGCTTTCGATGTGCTGAATGTAATCTCTCAGGTGATATAGACGCGTACAGGCTGACTGTTACCGAGCTTACAGCAATCCGCCATATAGTCCTTGCAGATTTTAACAGGCTTTTCAATTTTCGTGTACCCGAAAATTCCCTGTATAGACTCGCTTCGTTTTCGGAGCTTTATTTATTATCTCAGCTTGAAAGGAATTTTTATACTTTAGATTTTTATAAATCATTAAATGGTAAATAATATGAATAATTATCTTAAAACCCTTGAACTTGATAAAATTCTTGATATGCTTTCCTCCTTTGCCTCAAACGACGAAACAAAACGTATGGCAAAGGAGCTTCGTCCGTGTTATGACCTTTCTGTTGTAAGACATGAAAATACAAAGACAAATCAAGCGCTTGAATTATCCATACAGTACGGTACACCGCCTTTCAGCAGTTTTAAAGATGTTTCCGTATCTGCAAAACGTGCCAAAACTGGTGCGGTAATATCTCTCCGGGACCTTATGGATATAGCAGTCATGCTTCGACAGATAAGCGGACTTGCAAAGTGGTACAGCACTTGTGAAAATGTAGAAACTGAGCTTGATTATCTTTTTTCAAGTCTTTCGCCAAACGATTGGCTGCTTGAAAAACTTGACCGTTCTATTATATCTGAAACGGAAATCTCAGATGCAGCAAGTCCTGAACTTGCAGCTATCCGACGCAAAATAAATCGTGCAGAGCTGCAGCTTCGTGAAACTCTGGATAAAATGGTCAAGAACAAGAATACACAGCAGTATCTTCAGGAAACCAATGTTACTATACGTGACGGTCGTTTTGTTCTTCCTGTTAAAACAGAATTCCGCGGTCAGATAAGTGGTCTTGTACATGACACATCGGCTACGGGACAAACAATTTTTGTTGAACCTATGGCTGTAGTTGAAGCTAATAACGATATAAGGATTCTGCAGGGAAAAGAGCAGGAGGAAATCGAGCGAATTATACGTGAACTTTGCTCAGATTGCGGCGATTATGCCGATATCTTATGCGAAAATTATAAAATATGCGCGGAGTTAAATCTTTATTTTGCCAAAGCTAATCTTGCGGCAAGACTTAAATGCTCCATGCCCAAAATTACTGACGATGGCAGAATGTGTCTGAAAAAAGCCCGTCATCCTTTGTTGGATATGAAAAAGGCCGTTCCTATTGATTTGTCTTTGGGAAAGGATTATCAGGCGCTTATTATAACTGGTCCAAACACCGGCGGTAAAACTGTAGCTCTTAAAACAGCAGGAATTCTTGCCGCTATGACTATGTGCGGACTTCTTATACCTGTTTCCGACGGAAGCAGTATATCAATTTTCAGAAATATTCTTGTTGATATAGGAGATAGTCAAAGTATTGAGCAAAATCTCTCTACTTTTTCGTCTCATACAAACAAGGTTATTGAGATACTGAATACAGCTGATGAAAGCTCTCTTGTTCTGCTTGATGAGCTTGGCTCGGGAACTGATCCTGTTGAGGGTGCGGCTCTTGCTATTGCTATTATTCGCCGCCTTATCTTCAACGGTGCAAAATTAATGGTAACTACTCATTATCAGGAGCTTAAGGTATTTGCTATTGACACCGAAAATGTGGAAAATGCCTCCTGTGAGTTTGATATTGAGACTTTGAAGCCTACTTATCGGCTTATTGTTGGTTCTCCCGGTAAGTCTAACGCATTTGCCATATCCGAAAGCCTTGGTATGCCCTCGGATATTATTGCCGAAGCTAAAATGCTTGTTAATGATACAAATATTCGCCTTGAGGATGTTATCGGCAAGCTTGAAGCTTCCAGAACAGAGCTTGAACGAGAAAAGGACAAAGCGGCACACCTGCGCATCAAAGTTGCTGAACACGAAGAAAAGCTGCGTGCAGAGGTCGAAGCTATTGAAAAGAACAAAGCAGATGAGCTCGAAAAGGCGCGTTTACAGGCAATGTCCATTATTGAACAGACAAAAGCTCAGTCCAATGAGCTTATTGATGAACTGGAAAAGCTTCGCAAGGAAAAGGAGAGAAAGGATTTCAGTTCCAATGTGTCGGGTATGAAATCAAAATCCAAGCAAAGTTTCAATAAAATGTACGATATTGCAAATCCCATTGGTGAAAATGATCCAAACAAGGATTATGTTTTGCCAAGAAAGCTCAGAAGGGGAGACACTGTTTACGTTGTGGATTTACAGCGTAAAGGCATTATCTCGGGTGAACCTGACGGAAGTGAATTTGTATACGTCCAAATGGGTGTAATGAAAACAAAAATGAACATTTCCCGCCTGAGACTTGAAGAAACTCCAAAAGTAACTGTGGGAAATACGCCTGTTAAAAAGCAGAAAAGAAATGTTGGTAAAGTTGGTGTCAAGGTTGAAAGACGTGGAAAAATGGAACTTGATATACGCGGATATGCCTGTGATGACGGTGTTTACCAGCTTGATTCATTTATTGATCAGGCTGTTATGTCTAACATTTCTACAATATGTATCATTCACGGAAAAGGAACAGGTTTACTCAGAAAAGCCGTTCATCAAAGACTTAAATCTCATCCTTCAATCAAAACATTCAGACTTGGAGTTTATGGTGAGGGTGAGGACGGCGTTACAATAGCTGAATTAAAATAGGTGAAGTATGAACAAAAAAGCCCGTCATTCAGGTCACAGGGAGAGAGTACGCAAAAGATATTTTGAGTACGGTGCGGATTCTTTTCATACCCATGAATTGCTTGAACTTGCCTTATTTTATGGTATACCACGAAAAAATACCAATAATATTGCTCATGACCTGCTTGAGAAATTCGGAGATTTGAACGGTGTGCTTTCTGCAAATCGTGATGAACTTGCTGAAATTGATGGGATAGGGGAGTCTGCGGCAAATTTCATCTGTTTATTAGGTGATATCTGCAGAGAATACGAAAATTTTGTACTTTCGCCTGCATCTATTGAATATGCAGAGGACTATCCTGCTTATTTTCGCGATTATTTTAAAGATACAGCTCAGGAAATGTTGCTTGTACTATGCCCGTCTGCAGATTTCAGAATTATGCTCCCGAAAGAAAAACTGCTTGCTAATTCTGGGGATATGGTTCATCTCACCAATTTGCTTATTAAAAGGGAGTGCAGTCGGATAATAATTGGAATTAACAAGACAGAATCTGCCGCTACACCGGATATGTGTGATATAACCCTTGCAAATAGTTTCACAAATAAGCTTTCTCTCCTTGGTATTGAGCTTATGGATTTTTTGATTATTGGCAAAAAACGGTCATATTCACTGATTTTCGATGGTGCATTTAAATTTTAATTATGGTTGATCTTGTAACAGAGTTGAGAAAGAAATATAAAAAATATGGCTACTCATCGCTAACAGACAAAGAGAAAATAATTCTACTTTTGTCTTTTTCAGAAAAAGGAGAGAGCATAATATATTCTGCTGATAAAATACATGAAATCTACGGAAATCTTCATATTGCCGCAGATTCTGACGTTGTATTTATGCAGAAAATTTGTGAAATTAGTTCCGAAAGTGCCGTTCTGATAAATCTTATTTCACAGCTTAAACGGAAATCTGACCTTGAACTTTTATCTCAGGTTCGTATTAACACACCTGAAAACTCCAAAAGATTTTTTACTGCATTTCTTCGTGGCAAGCATCTTGAATTAGTTGCAGTTGCTGCAGCAGATAAGAGATTTAAAATAAAACATGCTGCTGTAATTGCATATGGAGGATTCTCAGAAGTACATTTCCCGATGCGTGCAATAACAGACTTTGCTTTAAAAAACGGACAAGAATATATATTTATTGCTCATAGTCACCCTGTTTCTGACGAAAATCCGTCACAGAGTGACATTTCCACTACATTAAAGATAAAAAAGGCTGTAGAAGCAGTTGGAATGAAATTTGTTGACCATATTATTGTGGGGATTGATTCCGCAACTTCTCTCAGAGAATATAACTATGAGATGTTTTCGTCGATTCCCGAATATGATAGATAAATCTAAATATTACATTAATCAGGAGGTTTTATTTAAATGAACAATGTAAAAATTGCAGAGCTTTATGATCTTACTCATACACTAGCCGCTGAGTACTTAAATGGTTTTACTTATCCTTGGGAGGCGTTGAAGGGGATAGGGGATATGATTATTTCCCTTGGAAATAATCTAAATTCTGATGAGTATGACAATCCATCAGAAAACGTGTGGATTCATAAAACAGCTAAGATATTCCCCAGTGCATATGTCGGCTCGCCATGTATTATTGGAGCAAATACTGAAGTACGTCACTGCGCCTTTATAAGAGGAAGTGCATTAGTAGGTGAAAATTGCGTTGTAGGAAATTCTGTGGAACTCAAAAATGTTATTATTTTTGACAATGTTCAGACTCCTCATTATAACTATGTCGGTGATAGTATACTTGGTTATAAGTCTCATATGGGTGCAGGTTCTATTACATCAAATGTAAAATCTGATAAGACAAACGTGGTTATAAAATCCGCTGATGAGACTATAGAAACCGGTATAAAGAAAATTGGTGCAATGCTGGGTGATTATGTTGAAGTTGGCTGCAACAGCGTTCTAAATCCCGGTACAATCGTTGGCAGAAATTCCAATATCTATCCCACAAGTTGTGTTCGCGGCGTTGTACCTGAAAATAGTATATGGAAAACTGGCGGAGCTGTCGTTTCTAAGAAGTAAGTTTATTCCGTAGCTATTGATATTTTTAATGTGTAATTCAATATAGTAAGAGTTTGTTTTGTGGGGTTTAGAGGATATATTATGTTTTTTGATAATAAAAAGAAAAGTCAAAATGGAATTGAAAAGAGAGTTTTTATTTTGAAACAGAATATCTCCGAGTGTAATAATCAAAACGTAATTCAAAAATTGGCTTGGAGTAGTTTGCAAAATTTGAGTTATACTCAAAAAGATAATATAATCACAATTTCCTCAGAACAAAGTCAAAAAAATAAAGCTGCTGATATGGTTCAATTCATTGCCAAAATGGGTGCGGCTTTAAATTTCGAGAAAATAATTTACTTTGTAAAAAATAAAAAAGATGATTTTGTTTTGACATTATGGGAAGATTATAAATGCATTAACGAAACAATTAAAGATAAAAATGGAAATGAAAAACAAATTCACAGAGGTATTATTTCAGATGTTATTGAAGTAAAAAACAATATAACAGGAGAAGTTTTTTATAGTAAAGGTGATTCTGAAGATGATTCTTTAATTGACATAAATGGATTATTGTTTCCGGCAAATTGTGTTATTTCAAGTGGTAAAACAGCAATTATGCAATTAGAATCTAACGGAAAGCTTACTAAAGCAATTAATTTTAAAAAATCAGATCATTCAAATAATTTTTAAATGCGCGCTGGATTGTATAAAAAACAAGAGACCTCTCCAAGCGTAAAATTACTCGGAAAAGTCCCTGTTTTATCTCAATTATAGGATCAAGAAAATGAAAATCGTTAGTAGTAATTTGGTAGTAGCCCCTTGATATTCCCACCATATTTTGAAGAATTATGCCGTGTTCTTGGGCATCGAGGGAATAGCGTCCGTTGCCGTGGCAGACGAACATTATTTTTATCATATAATCATTCCTTTCAGTTGAGAGATTTCACTTTATAAGATGTGCTGTAATTATTGTGTTGCTGTAAGAATTAACAGTTATTCGTATATTGTCAATCTCACAGTACCAGTTTTTTCCTTTTTTATAGATGAAACAATCAGTATGTTTCATTCTGTTTTTGCAAAATTCTACAACATCAGCATCAAGTATTTTCAGATTTTTCTTTATTCTTGCAATCCCGAGTTCTGTTGTATGCAGTTTATCTATATTTTGTAGTAATTCCTTGTTTTCATTCATTGATGCACTCCTTTTGTTTTTAAACTTTTTTTCTTCCTTTTTATACTATCCAACTGTCTTTCTCCTTAGTAATACATAGCATTTCATTAGGTAATCCACCATTCATAATGGGGTAGATGTTATTTGGAACTTTGATCTATTTCAGGTGTATTTCTAATTCGTATATTGTCATTTTGATTACACTCCGTTTTTGCTTATTATACTGCGGCATTGTGCCGCAGTATATCAATAAATTATTTGTTCAGCAGCCAATCAATTGCGTTGACAACTTCAATGCCTTCATAGTCACCGAGAGTAATACTAAGGATTTTTGGGTAGTATTCTTTACACTTAATCCATATATCTATATTTATATAATTCCAAAGTGTCAAATTCATCTTTTTGCAAAAGCTTTCTAACGCCTAATAGCTTCAATAAATGATTGACTGTTCCGTCACCATGCATTGGCTCGCACTTTATGTCACCGTTTTCAAAAATCACGCCCACTTGCGTTCCGTATCTGCTGAAGTAGTCTGTTTCCATATAAAGAAGCTGACCTTTGAGCGAATTCACTTTCAAAAACTCAATAACGGAATTTGTCAAGTAATTCAAATGCGGATAATCACAGGTATTCTTCAAATCAATTAATTTTTCTATATCATCAAATAGGTTGTCATTCAGAAAAACGAGGGCGAATTCCTGTGGAAGCTTTATCATTTCCACATATACCCAGCATTCCGCTATTGATCGAATGACATGGTCTTTTCCGATGATCATATGTCCCATAGACGAATCCCTCCGTAATCTCGATTTTTTCCGTACCATACTATTATATCATAATCCTTCCATTTGCGTCAAGATATAAGATGATTTCTATTACATATTAAAAAATATCTATAGATACGATATAGAAAATCATCAACATATCGTATGTGCAGTACAGATGAAAGATTGTCTGTATGGCTGTATGGGTATACATTGATGAAATTTCTATAAGAGTATGCCGATTTCGGAATTTTAAATATCGCTATTAAATTAGTATTCCGATTTTGATTATATTTATGCTTGAATTATATAAATCCCGTCAGAACCGCTATAAATGGCTCTGACGGGATTTTTTACTGTTTTTCGCTTAGGTAAAGCTCAAATCTGTTCTGGAGAATATTGACACATTCATCAATTGAGCGATTTCCGTCAAAAACGTAGTCGCTTTCCTCTTTGATTATCTGTTCAATAAAAGTATTTACAAATGGTTCAATTTTCACATTTTCAATGAAATTTTTAAGCTGATTATTTTGTTCTTCTGATAATTTCATTTCGCTTCCGTCAGGCAGGGTGACAGGAGCATTTATAGAATTTTCAATATTTTCAGATAAATCAAAAAGCTCATTTACTACAGATTTTTTCACAGGTATACCATGACTTCTGTCGCTTATTTCTTTTTGGATTTCAGAATTGAAAACAAGCTGTGAAAGTGCGTCCCATGCTTCTTCCTGATGTTTTCCTGTGGAAGTTATTCCAAAAGCAGTATCGATTTTAACAATTGTTCCCTTTCCGTTATCTGTAGGATACCCGACAAAAGAAATAGGCTCATCTTTAAAATTGTACAATGTTTCGTTAGAATAGTAACTGTTTATACCCGGAATCCATATTTGCTTGACAAGAGCCGTATTATCAACAGTACTGCCAATTACTGTTCCAAAGCGTTTTTCCATTGGTGGAATAGCTGTGAGAAACTCCATAACAGTAGTAAGTCCGTCATTGAAATTGCAGGTATAGTTATCAAAATCAACGCAGTTCATTAACATTCCATCGAAAAAATAATGGCGAATATCATACTTGGTATACATTTGTGCAAGGAAATCGCCGTCGAATGAATTATAAGCGTCAATTGCCTGCTGAACTGTCCAGTTTTCAGCATTATCGCCTACTAATTCTGTTTTGGCAGCTGCCGAATAAATAGTAAAAGCAGGATATATAATATGTATTTCTCCGTTTTCATTGACACTGTTTATCACGTTATCAAGAAAATCATCACGTTTAATATTTCCTGTTTTTTCCATGATAGGTGATATATCGGCAAGGTAGCCGTTTTTTCTGAATTTATCAAGCTGAAATGGTGTAGCTGAAATAATATCGGGAACATTTCCTGCAAGAATCTCCATTGACAGTTTCTGAACAGATGTATCACCAAGAATATCACCCTCGTCAAAATCATAAACTTCAACATCAATGTGATAATCATTGCTTTGTTTATTCAGTTTTTCAAGTTTTGGATATACGTCTTGCAATATAGTGTGATAATCAACACTCTGAACCAAGGCTATGGATATGTTTGTTTTTTCTTTAATTTCTGTATTTTCCGATTGCATTTCAGTAGAAATTTCCTGATTTTGCTGTGGTTCAACAGTCTTGCTTTCGCAGGAAACAGCTGCTGAAATAAGTAAAATTGATAAAACTAAAGCTGTCTTTTTCATTTGGTGTCCTCCGATTTGTAAATATTATGGCTTTCTGCCTCAATGTCATTTTCCCCATAGCCGAAAATATAAACAGTTATATCTGCTATGTTCTCAACAGGGTGGGGGAGTTTGTAGCTGTAAACATTGCTGAAAACAGATGCAAAATATTCATAATTAGTATTTGTGCATATACCGTTATCAATGAAGTATTCCAGTTCATTTGTACCAGCTGTAAGAACTACTGTATCATCTTTCATTGTGATTACGGGAACTGCAAATTTTCCTTCCGAAATAGATGCAGTACCATCAAGGGTTAAGGATAGGGTATCAGCAGTAACCTTAAATCCGTCTTTTTCGGCTGTAATTGTATCTACAATATTTTCGGGAATTTTTATTTCTGCCGTCCAGCTTCCGCTTAATATTTTATTGCAGTTTTCAAGATAATCAGAAATAAAATTGTATGTTCTGCTGTCAAAGTCATTTGCTTTCCAGTAAGCTTTCCATTCCTGAACTGAGTGATTTTCAAAGTCAAAATCCTCACGCCATTTGTTTTGTTCTTCAATAATTGCAGATTGGATTTCATCGTATGTGCTGTCGGATATTATATTTTCAAGCTGTATTTTGATTGTACATCCAGCTATATCCTTTTCTGTAAGATAGAATGAAGTATAGTAGGTATTTGGAGTATCTCCTTTGTAAATCTGTGAAGTCATTCCGAAACCGCTTTTATTTAAGAGAGGCGTTTCAAGTCCGTTTTCAATTTTTGAAAAATAGGGGATAATCAAGGAGTTTTCAGGAATTTCAGTATCAGATATAATTTCCGCAGCAATCATAAGCGTGTTATTGTCACAGTACATACCTGCGGTGGAAATTTTCAGATTATCGTCACCGGTGAAAATAATATGATTTTCAGAAATATTCTGTTCCATAGATGAAATATCATTATCATTTACAAGGGGCAAATCACGGCTGATTGAGGGATTATTTTCAGTACGCTGCAAAATATTCTTGAAATGAATAAATCCTTCAGAATATGCAACAGCTGTAATACCTGATAAAGCAGTAAGGGCAGCGGCAATGCTTATAATTGCTATTCTGGATTTTTTCCGAATTACAGTTTTTTTCTTAATTCTCTGCATCACAATACGGTTTATATTTTCATTATTACAGTTTTCTTCTGAAATATCGGGTAAATCGCCCTTGAAATCCGAAAATATGTCATATAGATTAATTTTCATTTCCGTAGCCCCTTTCTATAAGTTTCTTTTTCAGCTTATTTCTCGCACGATGTAAAGCAGTTTTGCAGGCAGATTGGCTCATATTCATTTCAAGTGCAATCTGTGGTATCTTTTGATAATAGAAGTAATGACGAAGCAGTATTTCCCTGTCACGCTGTTCCATTTTGTCAATAATAGCGTTGAACACATCAGCAAGGTCGTGCTGTTCTGCATTAAATTCTATATCAGTATTGTCATATATTTCAATTTCATCAATTGGGATAGTAATGTGCAATTTGCGAAGTCGGTCAATTGAAAGGTTTCTTGCAACAGCAGCAAGATAGGAACGCAGGCTTTCCGATCTAAGCTTGTCCGCATTACGCCATATTATTATGAAAACATCTGCTGATATTTCTTCAATATCGCTTTCTGTCAATCTGTTGCCAGCAATATTTCTAACAACTGTACTTACATAAGCACTATAACGGTCAACGAGAACAGAGAGTGCTTTCTCTTTTTTCTTTTTCAACTGACAGACAATCTTTTTGTCGTCCACCTGTATTCCCCCTTCCATAAATATATACGTGTCAACTTGACAAAAGGTTACACTTGCAGATTGATTATACATTATTATTGGTCAAGTGTCAAGTAAAATCAGACAAAGCAAGTATCTGTTATTTGTATATAATTAATATATTTCGGAATAATTATTGAAGTTTGGCAAGGAGAGTGGTATAATTATAAAAAGGGTATTGAAAGGATGACATAGGTATGTTAAAATTTTTAGGTCGAGGCTCAGCATTTTCAGATGAGCATAATTCAGCATTTTTTATTGAGAATAACGAACTTGTTCTTATTGATTGCCCTGCAACTTCGTATCAGAAAGTGAAGAAAATGAACTGGGAGCAGTATGATAATATCTATATACTTATTACCC
>JAFXDK010000026.1 GCA_017521805.1 Ruminococcus sp.
TGCTCACGTTGACTGCCCCGGACACGCTGACTATGTTAAGAACATGATCACAGGTGCTGCTCAGATGGACGGTGCTATCCTCGTTTGTGCTGCTTCTGACGGTCCTATGGCTCAGACAAGAGAGCACATTCTTCTCGCTCGTCAGGTTGGCGTTCCTGCAATCGTTGTATTCATGAACAAGGCTGATCAGGTTGACGATGAGGAGCTTCTCGAGCTCGTAGAGATGGATATTCGTGACCTTCTCTCATCTTATGATTTCCCTGGCGACGATACACCTATCATCAAGGGTTCTGCTCTTGCAGCTCTTAATGCTCCTGATGATATCAATGATCCTGCTTATGCTCCTATCATTGAGCTTATGAACGCTGTAGATGAGTACATCCCCAGCCCTGAGCGTGACGATGCTAAGCCTTTCCTTATGCCTGTTGAGGATACTATGACAATTTCTGGTCGTGGTACTGTTGTTACAGGTAGAGTAGAGCGTGGACGTCTCAACGTAAACGAGCAGATCGAAATCGTTGGTCTTTCTGATGAGAAACTCACAACTGTATGTACAGGTCTTGAGATGTTCCGTAAGACCCTTGATTTCTGCGAAGCTGGTGATAACGTTGGTGCACTTCTCCGTGGTATCACAAGAGATCAGGTTGAGCGTGGACAGGTTCTCTGTAAGCCCGGCTCAATTCAGCCTCACACAAAGTTCTCTGGTCAGGTATACGTTCTTAAGAAGGAAGAGGGCGGCCGTCATACTCCTTTCTTTAACAACTATAGACCTCAGTTCTACTTCAGAACAACAGACGTTACTGGTGTTGTAACACTTCCTGCTGATAAGGAAATGTGCATGCCTGGTGATAACGTTACAATGAACGTTGAGCTTATCACTCCTATCGCTATCGAAGAGGGACTCCGTTTCGCTATTCGTGAGGGTGGTAGAACAGTTGGTTCAGGCGTTGTTACAGCTATCAACGAATAATTAAGCTATCGCTTTAATAAAAAAATCCCGATGTTTTCATCGGGATTTTTTTAATTGCCGCATAATTGTATTCTCATCAGACACAAATCAAATACATCCAGTATGTTGTCTTTGCAGATGTCAGCGGATTGTGGATTTTTCAGTTGTGTATCCTGAGCTCCAAGCAGCCATTTCTGTAACAGTACCAAATCTGAAACAGTAAGTTCTCCGTCTGCGTTTATATCGCCGATGACGGTATTATGTTCGAGATATTCGGCGTAGGAATAGAAGTCAGCGCCCAATTCATTTATATCAGTGTTAAGTTCGGAAATGGGTGAAAGATTTCGTCCGTCGCTGTAATAGATGTCGTAGCTGCCGTTCATTGTGCTGCTGAAAATCATTTTGTTATCGTCAATGGGGCAGACATCTGAACAGTTGTAATCGGCTGAATTAATGGACAGGGGATATATTTCCTTGCCGTCATAGCACATTATTCTGTCACAATGATTATCAGCCGAATGCCATGTTGTGAAATACAGCTTATCGCCCTTTACAATGGGGTAATATGCGTTAATTCCGCTTTCGCCGAATATTATTTCACTGTTGCCTGTTTCGACTTTCATACGGTATATTGAGCCTATTCCGCCTGTGTAGCCTGCATAGTAAATATACTTCCCGTCAGCGGAAAAGCAGGGCATTGCCTCCTCATCGGGAGTATCTGTAAGCATTGTGACTGCTCTCGTTTCAACATCAATAAGTGCAAGGTCATAAACAAAATCATCTGCGGCATTGCTCCAGTAGCCACGTTTGAATATAATGTTTTTGCCATCGGGGGAGAATTTCGGGTCTTCGTTGCGGAATTCGCTATTTTGCGTAAGGTTCACGATTTCTCCATTATCATAGAGAAAGATATCCCACTCGTCAGCCTTTGGATCGATAGCCATAAATGTTATCTTTTCAGGTGAATTGCCGAAATATCCGTTCATAGCGTGAACAAAATCGCCGCTTATAGTTTGGATTGTACCATCTGGAGAGCGGAGATGCAACTTGCTGTCAAGTGCAGAATAATCACTGTAATTGTGCCATAATAGCCAGCCCTCAGGGAGTTTGTCATTGTCTGCGGCGTTCACAGAAAGCGGCATTGCAAGTTGAATTGTTAATGTAAGGGATATAAGACGATTCAAGAATTTTTGGTTGTTCATGGGGTTACCTCCGTGGTTTAATAGAATGTATCATTTCCTTGCAATCTTTTCAGTTCGTTGAAAAATACTTTAAAGGAATTCAGTATTTCAGGAATATAAGTCTGGTCTACCTCAAAAGCAAAGTTTATGCCACTTTTGAAATGATTGTAATGATTTTTAAAATCGCCTTCAAACAGGCAGTGTCCTTTATTATCAAATGAAATTTTCAGGTTGCTTCTGTTTAAAATGTCCCCATAGTTTTTAAGAATAGCAACTGCATTCTTTCCAAGTGATATGTAATATGCAGTTTTCAAAGAAACGTAGAAATTATAAACATTCCCCACAGTAATGTCACAATTAAACTCGCTGTTTATACCTTTGCACATATAATAAACGCCAAACTCACCGGTTACACCGCCCATTTTGATTTCATAATCAGATAGATTGTGAAATTCTTTAAATTGAAAAATAAAATGCTCACTACTTGTTCTAATGTCAATCAAACAGTGGGGAGTTTTTATCGTTGTTTCAATTTTATCTGCCATTTCAACACTTCCTCAAGTAAAAATCTCTGTTAATTTACTATAGGCAACACTGTACAAAGCACACCTGACGGCTCTGCACGAAATTTGCTTGCTTATTTCGCACAAACTTTGTGCGGTGTAGCCATATCAACCTGATTATTCCGATAAACTCCAACCAAAATCCCCATGATAAATCATCTGTCTGGTCATACCGCCGTCAATACAGATATTTTCGCCTGTGATAAAACCAGCCTTATCGGAGCATAGAAAAAGCACCATATTGGCGATATCAAGAGGATTTCCGACTCTGCCTGCTGGCTGCTGAACAGCATCCGAACCTTCATAAACAGTATAAGCAGTATCAATCCAACCGGGCGAAATGGAGTTCACACGCACCTTTCCCGAAAGGCTGACCGCCAGTGCATGAGTAAGTGCCGCTATGCCGCCTTTTGCCGCTGTATAACTCTCCGTCTGCGGCTGACTCATTCGGTCACGGGACGACGAAATATTGATTATAGAGCCACCCTTATTAAAATGAGGGGCAAACAGCTTTGACAGGTAAAATGGTGCAGTCACGCCGACTGATAGCGCGTACTGAAACTCCTCATAGGAGCAATCGTCAATCCCTTTCATCATCGGTGGTGCATTATTAATAAGACAGTCAATTTTTTTATGATGTGATAGCACTGACGCCGCAAATTGTTCAAGAGTATTCTTGTCGGCAATATCTCCCACAAAATGCTCACCGTCGACGTTATCAATCATATACACAAAAGCTCCGTTTTTTCTGAATTTCTCGGCAATACATTTCCCTATTCCGTTAGCACCGCCTGTAACGACAACGACTTTGTTTTCAAATTCCATAGTTTATTCTCCAAGTATTCCGATAGTTTTATCATCCTCAATACCACGGCAGAACTTGTCCAGCACCTGCTGAAACAGCTTTTGTTCAGGTACGGCACGCTTAAAGAGCGTCATACAGGAACGAACCTTATACGCGTCAATATAGCCAAACACTGCCATTGGGTCATCATTATCAATATCAAGAAGCACTCTTGTGATTTCTGTCAATCTCTGACCAAGGACAGGATGTTCGTAATAATCTCTTGCTTCTTCAATATCTTTAATTGAGAAATACACAGAAACATTGCTGAATCCCAGTCCTTTAATCTGTGGAAAAATATACCATATCCAGTGTGTTATCTTTTGTCCCTGTTTCATTTCCTCTAAAGCAGTCTGATAAGTTTCTCCGAAGCTGTAACCACACTCCTGTGCGTCAATGAATTTCTGCAAATCAGTAATACGCAGTTCAATTCCAAGAACGCCATACTGCTCCTGTTTTTCACGGGAATAATATTCATCCATATGGTCTGGATTTGGCGTATCTGAAGAAGCATAGCCGAGCTTTTCTTTAGGTAACGTTGCATAAAGCTCCTGAAACGAATTAAAACGGTGAAGTACTGTTACTCGTGTCTGAATTTTTTCGTGGGGATTATCAATCAGACTAAATTCTATAAAATCCCCCACTTGTACCTGCTGTCGTTTTTCGTCATTCAGACGCAGCTCTATTGTTTTACTGCCGTTCTTGATTTTCATAAACGGCGATTTTTTTAATTTCATATGGTGCAGCATATTTCTTCACTCCTCATATTTTCATCTGCATTTTCATTACATTGCCTCTCTGATTTTGATAATACATTATGATGCAATGTGAACGTCGAACTCTTGTTCAAATTATAACATATTTTCGGCGCAGATGCAAGAGGAAACCATCACATGGATTTCAAAAAAGTACGAGTTGAACAAGACCTATGCCGATGATAAGTTTGCCTTCTCGGATCATTTGAAAGCCGTCAGGCAGGCTTTGTGCGGTGTTGCATTTAGTTGGTAATTTTTAAAAGCTTCGTGCGGTGCTTCCTTATATCAATCCCTAAAACAACAGTAGACAAATCTAATGGCATAAATGCCGTATGTCATCGTTGGACTTCCTCACCATACGGCAGTATGCTTTCGTTGTCCGCCTTGACATACTGCGCAAACGGCAAATAATAACACCGCAAGCAAATTTATATTGCGGAGGTTAATTATGAAAGCAACAGGAATTGTAAGAAGAATAGATGACCTTGGACGTGTGGTTATTCCTAAGGAGATTCGACGCACAATGCGAATCCGCGAGGGAGACCCCTTACTGACATCATTGACACATGAATACAGGTTCTGTAATGCTATGCGTAATATAGCGGAAAGATTACATAATACCGATTCTTAAACTATTATGTGGAATCAGAATGTCAACTTTTCTCCGCCCGACTCTGCATTAAAAAACATAATGTAATAAATCGGAATGTATATTATCTTTCCGTTCTGCGTTACAGTTCTTTCGTTGGAAACAACAAATGCCTTCTTTATATGATAATCCTCGTTAGATACAAAAGTATTCAGTGCACTGTGAACAGTATAATCCTTGCCAGACTTTACTTCAATCGGAACAGTGGAAAGACTGTCGTAATCATCAATGAGATAATTGACCTCGCCCTTGGTTCTGTTGTCATAATAGAATAGCTTGTGTCCGTGAGCAATCAACTCGCTTGCAACAATAGTTTCATAAACTGAGCCTAGATTTATACTTCTTTCATCATCAAGAATCGCACGGATGTTGTTGCCGTAGAGGATACCTGTGAGAATTCCCACATCGTTGAGATAAAGCTTCAGTAGATTTTTTCCTGTTGACTCAATCAGCGGAAACGCAGGATTTGAAATCGCCTGAACATTCAGAGTGATACCTGCACTGATAAGATACTCGAACTCGTCGCAGTAATCGTTGAAGGTCTTGCCCTTTTTATCTTCAATCTTCTGTGCAACGACACGTTTTTTCTTGTTCTCCATATTAGAAGGAATAAGGTCATACACTCTGCGTATTTTCAGCTTGTTTTCCTCATCATACTTTGAAGCGTCTGCGGCATAATAGTCATGGATTTCCTTTTGAATCTCACGGACAGACTGTATATTCTTTTCTTCAAGATAGGAATTCACAGCATCAGGAAGTCCGCCCACAAGCAGAAATTTTCTGAACATATCAATCATCTTGTTGTGCATAGCTTCGTCAAGTGATTCAAGGCGTTCAAATTTTTTCTGCATAGAAGTGATAACAAGCTCGTTCATTCCGTTTGCATACAGAAATTCCTCAAAATCAAGAGGAAACATTCTCACCTTGCGAATACTTCCCATAGGAATGGAAGTAGTCTGCGAAAGCGTAACGCCAAGCAGAGAACCGCTTGCGATATATGTGAACCTGTTATCCTGCGATAAAAATTTCAGAAGAGTCAGCAGATGAGGGTAGGCCTGAATTTCGTCAATGAATATCAGTGTGTTTTCTTTTTTCTTCATTCTGTCGCCTGCAAGCATACTTACCTGAAGATAGAAATCCTCTATAGATTTTGTATTCGCAAAAAGGCGAGCACTGAGAGAATCCTCGACCATATTTATTTCAATAAAATTTTCAAACAGTTTTTCACCGACGTGGCGGATAATGTAGGTCTTGCCGACCTGACGTGCACCGTCTATCAGAAGAATTCTCTTTGAATCGGATTTCAGGTGAGCTTCAATCAACTTTTCAATTTTGCGGTATAACATAAAAAGCACCTCCGTAATGACTTTTCGATAATATTACACCACATATAAAGCAACTTTTCAATAGAAATCTGTCGATAAATTTATAACCTTTCAAAATAGTGCCTTATTTTGCACCTGTGCTGGAAAATAGTTGTTTGTAATCTGTTTCGAAAAAGCAATTTTCAATAAATATATTGCTTTTTTATTCCAAAAGGTGTATAATGTCTATTGAGAAACTCTAAAAACCTCTATCACGGCTTGATTTCCCTCGTGTTTTGGTTTTTAGAAATGCCCTCAATAATTTGAATGGTAGGTATCATTATGAAAGTAAGAATAAAAACAAAATCGTATGTAATAAGTGTATCTCTTGGCACAGGTTGTTATAGACATATCAGAATATCAGGTAAGGCAACTCTTGAAGAATTATCTGATGCCATACTGGACGCTTTTGACTTTGATAACGACCACCTCCATGCTTTCTTTATGAACAATAGAGCATGGGATGAGGAGGATTGTTATTATTCCCCTTATGCAGAAGAAGATGAATTCTGTTCAACAGATTCTTGCAAGCTTCAATTCATTAATCTGGAGATTGGAAAGAAGTTCCTGTATATCTTCGACTTTGGTGACGATTGGCGTTTTCAGTGCAAAGTATTGAATATTCTTGATGAGGATACAAAAGAACCTGTGGTAGTCCGTACAAAAGGTGCAGCTCCAATGCAGTATCCTGAATTTGATGAGGATGACGAATTTTATAACGATGATGAATACTTTGATGATGAGGACGGGTATTTTGACGATGATGAGGAAATAACAGAGCTTGAAAAACCTCTGGTTCCTGTTCCTGATGAACTTTATGACACGGCGTTGCGTTTCAAAAAGGTCAAGCTGTGGAATAAACTGTATGATACCGATATTTTTGCGGTGAAACTTTCAAACGGGGAGATTGGATATTGCAGTATAACGGGTAATAGCGGTGAGTATTATGCACTGTCCCTGTATATCGGTGAAAAAGGGCTGTCCAGTTACTATCGTATTTTAGATCCGCAGTACATCAAAGATGATGAGGCTCTTTTTGAATGTATGATATCTCAGGAATGCTTGCAGATTTGCTTTGACAATAAAGACGGTCTGCGACTGGCTGACCTCAACTCTGTTCAGGACTACGCTAAACGTAATGGCGTAAATTTAAGAGGTGCTCACAGTTATCCCGCTATACTCCGTATGAAGTCCTACTATATGCCGTGGTATGTTGAAGATAAGAAAGAATACGAACTTCTCAGAGAAGCACTTGAAGCAGCTATATTTGTATCTGAAAAATTAAAGGGGACTTCCGCTGAAAAGCTTGGATTTACCGAAAGTTCTGAAATACCGTATCTTGTTCCGAATGGTGACAGCTTTGACTGGCAGACGGTGCAGCTTCCAAATGAAACGGCAGAAAATTTTCCAACACCTTCGTTGAGTAAGTCTAAAGTTTCTGAACTGAAAGCATTGAAGCAGCTTAACAAATGGGAATGTAAAGTTATATACATAAAGAAAGCTGGTCAGGACGCACCAGATGATGCTCCGTATTTCCCGACCGTAATGATAGCCATAGAGTGCAGAAATAATCATATCCTGCCTGTTGAGCCTGTTCGTGATTACGATATAAATGCACAAATAATGCTTGATAGCTTTGCAGATGAACTTCTGAAATACAAAAGACTTCCAAAGACTATCTGTGTATCAGATGACCGCACATACAGTCTGCTCCAATCATTCTGCAAGGATTGCGGCGTTGAGTTGAAAATAGTTGATGCTGTTGCTAAAGCTGATGATATAGCTTATAAGATGAATTATGCAAGTGAAAGCGACGAATTCGACAGTTTGTTGCAGACTATGGAGATTCTCGATAGATTATCCGTGGATGAGCTGAAAACAATGCCTTCTGAATTAAAGACTGTTTGCATTCAGATGATAGATGATGGCTTGCTTGAACCTGATTTGGAAGCGAAATTGAAACGTGCATTCAATATAAAGTAAGCGTATATTGCTTCCAAAATTAAACCTTGCTATCAAATACTCAGCAGATAAATTCCCTTTCTGCTTTCGTATTTTTGGCAAGGTATAATTGGAGGAGCAATAAAATGCCTCTCCATTCAGAATGGGGAGGCGTTTTTTAGAAATTATGATTTTTACAAAAACAACGCTGTTTCAAGTGCAATATATAATTTACCCAGATTATGGTTTGCTCCGTGAAGTCCTTCAATGTCGTAACCGCTTGATTCCAGTACATCACCTGATTCAAGAAAATCATAAAGTTCAAAACCGTAGAAATCACACAAAGCCTGCACACCTGCAAGTTCCATTTCAACTGCAATACAGCCCTCTTTTCTGCGTTTTTCAACAAGTCCGACTGTTTCTCTGATCATAGAATCTGTAGTCCAGACTTTGCCCAATACATAGGGTATATTTAATTTTTCAAATATTGCAGATAATTTTTTACTGTTTTTGATTTCAATATAGTCTGCGGGTTCAGCAAAGTAGTATGAACACCCTTCGCCACGATAGCTTTCTGTGGGAATTATAAATTTGCCTTCGGTTTTTTCTCTGTCAAGACTTCCGCATGAACCAAACATAATGAACTTTGTAGCACCTGTCTGCCAATGGGCTTCGTAACAAAAAGCCGACGCAAGTGCAGAACCTATGCCTGTTAAATAAAAAGCAATATATCTGCCTTTATAATTCATTTTATAGATAGTGATATCACCGTTACAAGAACTCAGAATTCCTATCTTTTCACATTGATAAGTATTAAGCAGGTGATTATGTATATCTATTGAAAAGATTATCAGACATATATCTGTAATATGCTTTGGTTCTCCGTAAAAATCCTTAATATTAATAACGGGTTCTGTTTTAATATCATAGCAATCTGTAATCATAACATCTCTCCTTTATATTTCTATTGTACCCGAAAAACTTTCTTTAGTCAAGAAGTTTTTACCGGTATACCAGTAAAACTTTGGGATTTGGCATAGTTTTTCGTATTGGTTTGCGTAAATCTTATTTTTGAATTTTATATCGGTTTAATTTTTATAATCTCAAAAAATGTGTAAAATCTACTTATGGGCACCTCTAATAACCCCATAAAAAACAAAAATCAATGGGTACAGAAAAAACAAGAGCCGCTAAATCAGTAAAAATGCTGAAATAGCGGCATATATGTATAGTTATTCGCTGTATTTTTGCCGTATTATCGGCAAAAGG